>CAZERE010000019.1:0-30028 GCA_964515365.1 uncultured Phenylobacterium sp.
GGTCAGGGCGTAGCCCGACTCATCGCCCAGCACGACCACCGAGAGCGAGGCTGCGAGGCCAAAGGCGGCGGCCACCGTGAAGGAGCGGATGGCGAAAGCCCGGTGGCGTTCCTTGAGCAGGTAGTAGGCGGAAATCCCCAGCACCACGACCGAGGCCAGGACGTAACCGGCGCTGACCGTGTGGACGAACTTGGCCTGGGCGACCGGGTTGAACAGCACCGCCTGGAAGGCGACGATCTCCATCCGCATGGTCTGGGGATTGAAGGCCGCGCCGACCGGGTTCTGCATCCAGCCGTTGGCGATCAGGATCCAGAGCGCCGAGAGGTTCGAACCCAGGGCGACCATGAAGGTCACCCCCAGGTGGGCCAGCTTGGACAGCTTGTCCCAGCCGAAGAACATCAGGCCGACGAAGGTGGCCTCCAGGAAGAAGGCCATCAGGCCCTCGATGGCGAGCGGCGCGCCGAAGATGTCGCCCACATAGTGTGAGAAGTAGGACCAGTTGGTCCCGAACTCGAACTCCATGGTGATGCCGGTGGCGACACCAAGGACGAAGTTGATCCCGAAAATGGTGGCCCAGAACCGGGTCACGGTTCGCCAGATCTGGCGGCCGGTCATCACATAGATGCTCTCCATGATGACCAGCATGAAGGACAGGCCCAGCGTCAGGGGCACAAACAGGAAGTGGTACATCGCGGTCAGGGCGAACTGCAGACGCGATAACTCGACGACGGCGAGGTCCATGGGGGACTCCTAGGAAGATGCCGCCGCTCGTACATTCAAGCTTACGAATGTTCCTTGATTCAGATCAGGGGGAGCGATCGCCCAGGGCCTATGAGGGGCCGATGCGCTTTCCTCTTTCCGATCATCTGGCCGGCGGGCCAAAGGCGCCGAGCCTCGTCGCGGGCCTGCTCTGGACCCTGGACGCCGGCGGGGCGGTGGTGTTCGCCCTTGGCTTGGCCGGGGCCGTCACGCACCTCATGGCGCCGGGCGCCAGCCTGTGGCCCTGGCTGGTCCTGGTGATCGTCGGCGCCCTTGTGCGCGCCTTGGCCATCTTCGCGGCCACGGGCGCAGGCGCACGGCGCGCTCGCCGGCTCAAGAGGTTCCTGCGGGAAAGGACGCTGCGCGCAGCCCTGCGGGCGTCGCCCGGCCAGGCCGCGCCGGTCGGGGAGCGCGCCGCCGCCGTGGTCGATGAGGTGGAGGCCCTGGACGGCTGGTTCTGCCGGTTCGAGCCCCTGGGCCTGGCCGCAAGGATCAGTCCCATCCTCATCCTTGGCGCCATAGCGGTCGCCAGTCCGATCAGCGCGCTGATCCTCGTGGGCGCGCTTGTGCCCTTCGCCCTGATCATGGCCCTGGCGGGCATGATGGCGGCGGATGCGGCTCGGGCGCAGTTCGAGGCCCTGGGCCGGCTGTCAGGACTGTTTGTCGATCGCGTCCGCGCCCTGCCGGTCGTCTTGGCTTTCCAGGCTGAGGAAGCCGAAGCCCGCCTGGTGGAAGGCGCCGCCCGCGGCGTGGCGCGCCGAACCCTGACGGTGCTCCGGTTCGCCTTTCTCTCCTCTGCGGGTCTGGAGTTCTTCGCCGCCCTCTCGGTGGCCCTGGTGGCGGTCTATGCTGGCTTTAACCTGCTGGGCTTGCTGCCGATTCCGGTTCCCGAGCAGCTCGATCTTGGCCGCGCCCTCTTCGTGCTGGCCCTGGCGCCTGAGGTCTATCTGCCCCTGCGCCGCCTGGCGGGCGCCTATCATGACAAGCAGTCCGGCCAGGCGGCCGCCGAGCGTCTGGCCGATCTGCTGACCGGACCCGCCATTCCCGCAGCCGGAGGCGAGTCCCTCCGTACGCCGCCTGAAATCGTGTTTGAGAACGTCCAGCTCGCCTACCCCGGCGGCGCCGTGGTCGGGCCGATCAGTTTCATCGCCCCGGCTGGAAAGATCACTGTGCTTCTGGGGCCTAGCGGCTCAGGCAAGACCTCGCTCCTGTCCCTGCTCGTGGGGGCCGCGCCCCTTTCGGCAGGGGAGGTCTGGGTCGGGGGAGCGCCCCTGTCGGAGACGCACTCCTTCGCCAAGGCTGTGGCCTGGGCGGGCCAGAGCCCGATCCTGGCGCCGGGCGATGTGGCGATCAATTTGGCCCTGGGCTGTCCCGGCGTTTCGCGGGAGAGGGTTGAGGCGGTCGCCGGCGCCGTGGGCCTGACAGCGGCCATGTCCCGTCGGTCCGAGGGCCTGGACACCCTGCTGGATGAGCGGGGTTCGGGCCTGTCGGGGGGCGAGCGCCGCCGAATTGGTCTGGTCAGGGCCTGGCTGAAGCCGGCGCCCATCCTTTGCCTGGACGAACCTACCGCCGACCTCGACTCGGCGGCCGAAGGCGAGGTGATCGCCGTGCTGGCCGCAATGGCCGCCGACCGCACCGTGCTGATCGCCACCCATTCCGAACGGGTCGCCGCCATGGCCGACCATGTGGTGCGCCTCCCATGACCGTATCGCTCCAGGGCCTGGTGGCCGAACAACGCCGGCGACAGGGGACAGCCCTGAGACTGTCGGCCCTGTCTGCAGCGCTTCTGGCCCTTTGCGCCGTCCTGTTGATGGGGCTGTCGGGCTGGTTCATCGCCGCCGCCGCTGCGGCGGGCGCAGGCGGCAAGGCCGCCGTCCTGGCCTTCAACTATATGCTGCCCAGCGCAGGAATCCGGCTGTTGGCGATCCTCAGGACCGGCGCCCGCTATGGCGAGCGGCTGACAGGCCACGCCGCGGCGCTCAACGCCCTGGCCGAGATTCGCCCGGCCCTCTATCGGGCTTTGGCTCGAGGTCGTCCTGAGTCCGCGCTGGCCCTGTCATCGGGCGAGGCTTCGGCGCGCCTGGTGCAGGATGTGGATGCGGTCGAAACCCTCTTCGTGCGGCTGTCGGCTCCCTGGGCCGCAGCGGCGGCGCTGATCGCAGGCCTGGCCCTGACCCTGCTTGCGGGGCCCGCTGCGGCCTTCTGTCTGCTGGCCGCCATGGGCGTGCTGCTGATCAGCGGCAAGCTGCTGGCCCAACGCGTCTCGACCGAGCCCGGGCGAGATGTCCAGATCGCCGCGGGCGGTCTCAAGGACTCGGTGGCGGCCTATCTCGCCGCGGGGCCCGAGCTGGTTTGCTTTGACCTGGAGGATCGGGCGGTCGCCGCGGTTCTGGCCCATGACCAGCGCCTGGGCGCCGCCCAAGGCCAGGTGGTGGATGGCGAGGCCCTGATGGCGGCCTTGCATGCCGTGGTCGGGGGAGTCGCGGTGGCCGCGGTGCTCCTGGCCGCGAGGAGCGCGCCGGCGCCCCTGGCCGCCCTGGCCGCCCTGAGCACCCTGGTCGCCCTGGAAGGCGCGGCGGGTCTGTTGCGCGCCTTCGAACGCGCCGGAGCGGCGGCCGAAGCGGAACACCGTCTCAACCAGGTGCTGAGCCCCGCGCCGGAGCCGGCTCCCGGTCCCGACCCCTTTGGACCCCGCGACCTAGCCCTGCCGATCGCTGGCGGCGTGCGCCTGGCGCCGGGGACGCGGGCGGCTCTGGTGGGCGCCTCGGGCTGTGGCAAGACCCAGATGGTCGAGCGTCTGATCGGCCTGCGCACCGAGGGGCTTGAGGGCCTGGCCATCGCCGGCGCACCCCTTGCCCGCCTGGCGCCCGCCTTTGTCCGCGCCCAATTCGCCTATGGCCCACAGGACGCCCGGCTGTTGACGGGCAGCATCCGTGACAATCTCCGCCTGGGATCTCCCAGGGCGAGCGACGCCGACATGTGGCTGGCCCTGGCCGATGCGGCGCTCGAGGATCGGGTCTCGGCCATGCCTGGCGCCCTCGACGCCTGGATCGGCGAAGGCGGGGCCTGGCTGTCGGGGGGCGAGCGCCGCCGGCTGTCCCTGGCCCGGGCCCTGCTGCGGCCCGCCCCTTGGCTCGTCCTGGATGAGCCGACCGAAGGCCTGGACAGCGCGACCGAGGCCCTGGTCATCGCCCGCCTGTCCCAGCGCCTGTCGCGGACCGGGCAGGGCCTGCTGCTCATAACCCACCGGCCAGCGCCCCTGGCCCTGTGTGAGCTCACCCTCAGGCTGGCCGCGATTCCCGCCAGCCTCAGTGTTGCGATCGACGCCGGCTGAGGTCGCCAGCCGCCGGCGCGGGTCGTGAAGAAGGCGCCCTGGGCATGGACCCTCAGGGCGCCTTCACCTGTGCGGGATGGGGCGATGTGCTCAATGGAAATGGGGATTTGAACGCAGATCGCCGGCGCGGCTCTGCGGGTCCCGAAATCTTACGGGGGCAGGGGGATAGCCGCGCCGGCGGGCGCTGAAGCTGGAGGCCGGGACCGAGGCGATGGTCGTCCGGTCCACAGGCTCCTATCTCGACGAACCGATTGGCGGCCTGGGCTGGGCCGCCACCCGGGGTCTATTCGGCGAGACGTTCCAGCGCGTCCCAACGCTTCACGCGGAAGCGACGGCAGCCCTCGAACTCGACCACCGAGGCGCCCTGGAGCTGGGTCAGCATCCGGGAGACGGTTTCGATGGTTAGCCCGAGATAGTCGGCCATGTCCTGGCGGCCCATGGGCAGGGAGATCTGCTCGCCCCCCTCCCGCTCAGCCAGGTCCATGAGGAAGGAGGCGACCTTTTCGCAGGCGGTCTTGCGGCCCAGCACCAGCAGGTGCTCCTGGGTGCGCTCCAGCTCGCGGCGGGTGGCCTCCCAGATGGCGCGGTCCACGGCCTCGTCGCCGGCGAAGGCCTTGAGCGCGCTGCGCTTGACCACCAGCAGGACGCTGTCGCTGAGCGCCTCGGCGGAAAACCGGTGGATGTCGCCGGTCTCCAGGCCAACCAGATCGCCCGGATAATAGAAGCTGCCCACCTGTCGGCGGCCGTCGCTCAGCAGGCGGGTGGTCCGCACCGCGCCGGAGACGACCATGTAGGTCAGGTCGGCGTCTTCATCCTGGCAGAAGATCTCTTCGTCCTTGGCGAAGTTCATACGCAGACCCAGGCGTTCCATCACATCGCCGATGGCGGTCTGGGCGAGGGTGGTCGAGGCGGCGGAGGGCAGGTAGGCGAGGGTCATGGCGGGGTTCCTTGATCCGTTGAGCCATAGTTGCGCCGAGACCCTCATCCCGAAATTCGGGGGCTTCACCTAAGTAGCCCTACGGAGGCTCGGCTTGACCCTGGTCAAGGCCCGGCCGGCCGCCCCGCCTCATGGTCGGCGCAGGGAGATATCCATGAGCGCCGCCAAGACCCCACGCCGTATCCTGCTGGTCAACGGTCACCCCGACCCCAGGCCTGACCGCCTCTGTTCGGCCCTGGCCAGCGCCTATGCCGAGGGGGCGAGCGCCGCCGGTCATGTCGTCCGTCGGGTGGAAGTCGGCGCGCTGGATCTGCGGCCGGTCGGCTCCCAGGCCGACTTCATGGCCGAGGCGAGCCCCGTCGTGGCCGAACTGCAGCAGGCCCTGCGCGACTCCGACCATCTGGTGCTGATCTATCCGCTCTGGCTCGGCGCTCCGCCGGCGGCCTTCAAGGCGTTCCTGGAGCAGGTGTTCCGCTATGGCGTCGCCCTGTCGGCGCCGGGCACGGGAAAGGGCCTGAAGGGCCTGCTGGTCGGACGCTCGGCGCGGGTGATCGTGACCATGGGCATGCCGGCCTTCATCTTCCGGCTGGTCTTCTTCTCCCATGGGCTGAAGTGCGTCAGCCGCGGCGTGTTGTGGATTTCCGGCTTCCGACCGATCCGCGAGACGGCGCTGGGACCGGCTGAGGGCCGCGACCCCGGCCAGAGGCTGCAATGGCTGGCCCAGATGCGCCGCCTCGGCGCGGCGGCGGCCTAGGGCGCCTGAAGAGACAGAATCTCGTGGATCCGGGCCAGGAGAAGGTCGCCGAGCAGCGGCTTCTCGACCAGGATCGCCCCCAGGCGTTCGGCGCGGGCATGCACGTCCGGCTTGGGATGGCTGGTGATCAGGATCGCCGGAAGGACCACGCCCCGCGCCCGCAGCGCCTCAAGGACATCCAGGCCGGTGCCGGTTTCCAGCCGGTAGTCCAGCACCAGACAGGCGTCGTGCTCGGGCAGGGCCTGGGCCATGAGCTGCTCGCCGGTTTCGCAGGCCAGCACCTGATAACCCTCGATCTCCAGGGAAAAGGTGAGCGCCTGGCGCAGGGCCGCATCGTCGTCCAGCAGGATGACCGTGGGGGCGGGACGGGCGACGACGGGCATGGGGCGAGCAAAACCAAGGGAGCGGGAAGCCGTTCCATCGGGGATCGCCGCCGACGGCGCCTTGATTCAGCGCAAGGCGCCTCAGGGGCGGACCAGCATCACCATGCGGATGAGTTCCGACAGGCCCCGGGCGCCGGTCTTGGACATGACATTGGCGCGATAGACCTCGACCGTGCGGGGGCTGATGCCCAGCTCGTGGGCGATCACCTTGTTCAGCTTGCCGTCCACGACGCCGCCCAACACCTCCTGCTCGCGGGGGGAAAGGCTGTCGAGGATGGTCCGGATCCGCTCCCGCTCGGGGTCCTGGCTTTCGCCGGCTCCCATGTGCTGCGCGGCGCGAATGGCCGAGAGCAGGCTCTCGTCGTCGAAGGGCTTTTCCAGAAAGTCGACGACTCCGGCCTTCATGGCCTCCACGGCCAGGGGAACGTCGCCATGGCCGGTGATCATGATGACCGGATGAGGCGCGCCCCGGGCCTTCAGTCGCCGCACAAGCTCCAGGCCGGTCATTTCCGGCATCCGGATGTCGGTGACGACGACGCCTGCCGGCACGCTGTCGAGGGCCTCGAGGAACTGGGGCGCCGATTCATAGGACAGGGGGCTGAGGCCGGCCGTATCCAGCAGGAATTCCAGGGACTGACGCATGGCTTCGTCGTCATCAATCACATGCACCACAGACTCAGCCATCGTTCTCCAACTCCTCACGCCGCACTGCGCGAAGGGTGAACCGGAACACTGTGCCTCCGCCAGGATTGGGTTCAGCCCAGATCCGCCCCCCGTGCGCCTCCACGATCGTTCGCGAGATCGAGAGGCCAACACCCATACCTTGCGGCTTGGTGGTGACGAAAGCCTGGAAGAGCCGATCGGCCATCTCGTCGGCGATACCAGGACCCGTATCGCTGACGATCACGCTCACCATCTCGTCGTCGGCCGGCCGGGTGGCGACGGTCAGCTCCCGCTTCGGCGAGGTCTCCATGGCGTCGATGGCGTTGCGCATCAGGTTCAGGACCACCTGCTGCACCTGGACCTTGTCGGCGAGGACGAGCTCGAGGGTGTGGTCGATGTCGAAGCGCAGGCGCACGCCGCGCTCCTTGGCGCCGATCATGGCCAGGGCGCCGGCCTCCTCGAGCAGCTGGGGCAGGTTCTCGATCCGGCGGTCGGCCTCGCCCTTGGAGACGAAGTCCCGCAGGCGCCGGATGATCTGGCCGGCGCGCAGCGCCTGGTCGGCGGCGTTGGAGAGGGCCCCCTTGATCTTGGCGCGGTCGGGCTCGGGCGCGTCCAGCAGGCGCTCTGAGCCCTTCACATAGTTGGCGATGGCCGAGAGCGGCTGGTTCAGCTCATGGGCCAGGGCCGAGGCCATCTCGCCGAGGGCGGTGAGGCGCGAGACATGCACCAGTTCCGACTGCAGGTCCTGCACCCGCCGCTCGGTGCTCTGGCGCTCGGTGAGGGCGCGGACGAAGCCCGTGAAGAAGCGTTGGCCGCTGGCTTCCATCTCGCCGACGGCCAGCTCCATGGGGAAGGTCGAACCATCCTTGCGTTCGCCCACCACCACCCGGCCGATGCCGATGATTCGCCGCTCGCCGGTCTGCATGTAGCGGGCGAGATAGGCGTCGTGCTGATCGCGATAGGGGCTGGGCATCAGGGCCGAGACGTTGCGGCCGATGGCCTCGTCCGCCCGCCAGCCGAACAGGCGCTCGGCCGCCACACTGAAGGCCCGCATGACCCCGTGATGATCGATCACGATCATGGCGTCCGGCACGGTCTCCAGGATCGAGCGCAGCCGCGCCTCGCTCTCGGCCAGATGCAGGATGGCCGCCCCGCCCTGGTCGGTTCGCCGCTGATGGATGTGACCGGCGACGCCGATGGAGAGGCCCGCGATCAGATAGAGGGCGCTGTCGAGCAGGTTGGCGAGGTCGGCGAACAGGCTTGTCCCGCCCAGGCCGGCGACCACCGCCAGTCCGCCAAGCGTGGCCAGCAGGGCCGGACCGAAGCCCCCCGCCAGCCCGCCAGCCACCGCGGCCGGCAGAAAAATCAGATAGAAGGTCCGGCCTCCGGTCAGGGGCTGCGCCAGCAGATAGCCCGTCGCGCAGGCCGCAAGGGCGGCGACAGTCCAGGCATAGGCCCGCCAAGCCGCTCTGCCGTGCTGTCGTTCCTGGATGAACCAAGGCATGAGGAGATGCGGTAGAAGGGCGGCCAGCCCTTGGCAAGCCGCACGTGGCGCCGGCCTCATCGGCTCGGGCTGCAGGGGAAGAGGCTGTTCATGGTGTTATCGTCCGTTCTGCAGTTCCTGCTCGCCGCGACGCTCATCGAACTGACGCCGGGGCCGAACATGGGCTACCTGGCCCTGGTTTCGGCGCGACGGGGCCTGGGGGCGGGTCTGCTGACGGTGGTCGGGATCACCCTGGGCCTGGCCGCCCATTTGATCGCCGCCGCCGCGGGCCTGTCGCAACTGGCCCTCGGCCAACCGGTGCTCTACCAGGCCCTGAGATGGGGTGGGGTGGCCTATCTTCTCTGGCTGGCCTTCGACGCCTGGCGCAGCCGGACGGCGCCGACCGAGCTCGATCAGGCCGGCCGGGGCGATTGGCGCGACGTCCGTCGCGGCTTCCTGACCAATGTGCTGAATCCCAAGGCCCTGATCTTCTATCTGACGGTCATCCCAAGCTTCGTTCCCGCCGACGCGGGCCGCGGGCCGCGGGCCTTCCTGGTTCTCGGCGCCCTGCACCTGTCGGTGTCGGTGGTGATCCATCTCGGCCTTGTGGCGCTGGGCGCGCGGGCCTATCGCTGGGTCGCCCAGGCCGGCCGCGCGCCCAAGGTGCAGGGCGGCTTCGCCATCGGCCTCGCGGGCGTCGCCGCCTGGGTGGCCTGGAGCACGCGCGGCGCCTGAGACGGCGTCAGTCCTTGCGCAGGTTGGACCAGGTGCTGACGCCCAGCAGGGTCACGCCAAACGCGCCGAAGGTGGCCAGAACCAGGGCCAGGTAGAAATCATGCACAGTCATGGTGGGCTCCTCTCGTCTTGTGACGGAGAAGATCGGCCCAGCTTGGCCTCCCGAAAATTCCGGTCCGGCGCCTAGGTAGGACTACGGAGGCGCGGCCGGGCGCGGAGATCGGCTAGGATCAGGCCAGCGAGAGGTTATTCCCATGCGCCATGTCCTGATGGTTCTGACCCTGACGGCGGCGCTGGCCGCCTGCGCCACCGGCGAGGGCCCAGCGCCGGCGCCCCTCAGCCCGGCCGCAGAGCGCGGCCAGCAGTTCGTCCTGCGGGCCTGTGCGGGCTGTCACGCGGTGGCCGGGCGCGAGGCCAGCCCCAACGCTGTGGCGCCGGCCTTCGCCAGCATCCGCATGCGCCACACCGAGATCGGGCTGGAGCGCACCCTGACGCAGATTTCCCGGGAAGGTCATGGCGAGATGCCGCCTATCTACATGACCAGCGCCGAAATGGGCGACATCGTCGCCTATATCGAATCCCTCGCCCCGGTGGCGCGGGGACCGGATTCCAGCCGTGACGGCGCTGAGTTTACCGCCCGGGACATCGTCGGGCCCCTCTAGACGATCCGGCGGGTCCATCCCCCATAGCGGCCGGTGACCGGCCCGCGCGGAACGGCCAGGGCGATCAGGGCCAGGCCGGCGATCAGGCTGGCGACCGTCTGAGGGTTGGAGCCCTCGAAGGTGAACGGCGTCACCAGCAGGGCGACGCCCAGCAGCGGCAGGGCCAGGCGCGCGGTCCGGGTCACCTCGGCCGCAGCGATAGCCACCGTCGTCACGACCAGGGCGCCGATCAGGTGATCGGCGTCGGCCATGGCGCCTTCCGCCCCCAGGGTGAGGCGGGTGAACATCAGCCAGACGCCGATCAGGGCCGCCAGCGCCAGGTTCCAGGGCAGGCTGACGCCCCCCTGGACCATGTCCTGGACGATCGCGCCGAAAGGCCTGGCCAACTCATCGACCGGCGGCTCGTTCGGACCCTCATCGGTGTCGCCGCGGAGCAGGGTGCGCAGGACCGGATGACCGGCCCGCCGGCGCCGCGCCAGGAACTGCAGGCTCGCGATCAGCTCGTCCATCGCATACGGCACCTGCAGCAGCATGGCCGCCGCCCCGATCAGGCACAGGGTGCACCAGGTTCCGATGACGATCGGCTGGATGATGATGAAGCCGATGGAGACCACGCCCAGGGGCACGATCATCAGGCCAAACGCGATCACCAGCCAGGGCATGGTGCGCCAGCGGCGCCGCGACCCGATGATGCCGGTGACGATCTCCAGCGCATAGACCAGGGCGCCGATGGCGGCGTCGGGGATCGGCCAGGCCTCGGACACCTCCGAGGTGATGATCTCTTCGGTGCCGTTCTTCGGATCGGGACCGCCGGCGAAGAAGGGCTCCCAGACCGAATCGATGTGGCCCAGCTGGTAGGCGGCCAGCGACAGGGAGAAGAACAGGCCAAACAGGGCCAGGCCGATGATCGGCAGCCTCTGGACCCAGTCCGAGGGGTTGTAGCTCCAGCCCGGCGGCGTGGTCGGCCCGTCGAGCTCGGCCACGGGCGAGACCCCCGGATCGGGACGGAAGCCGAGCGCCAGGCTCATGGCCAGCCCCCCGACCAGCAGCGCGTTCAGAAAGGCGCCGGGGGCGGGCGTCCAGAACAGCATGGGCGCAAAGACGATCCACAGGCCGACGGCCGCGGCGGCGAATCGCGCCAGCCAGAAGCGAGGGCTGAGCGACAGCCCGCCGAGCACCATCAGGGCGAAGCCGGAAGCCAGTTGGCTGACGAGAAACCGGTCGTCGTCGAGGCCCAGAAGCGGCGACACCGCCACCAGCCAGGCGCCGAGGCCCATATTCGCCAGATGCGCCCAGCGGCTGGCGCCATGGGCGGCCTGGACCTGGCTCTCGTGGGCCTGGCGAACGTCTTCGGGATCAAGACCTTCGGCTTCGGCGTCGTCGATCCACGGCGGGACCGGCACGCCATTGGCGTCATGCCAGGCCTTCGGGTCATCCTTCAGCGCCTGGACCAGGGCCGGCAGCACGTCGGCCAACCGGTGGCGGGGCCTCCAGCCTAGCCAGGACTTCGCCCGGCCGATGTCGAGGGCGTAGTGGTCGTCGGCCATCCGCACCATGAAGGGCCGGATGAACGGCTTCTCCCCCTGGTCCAGGGCGTCGGGCACGACCGGCTCAAGCTTTTCCTGCGCCCAGGCGCCGGCGGCGGCGATCGGCTTGGGCGCCTGCAGGGTCGGCCAATCCTCGCCGTGGATCAGCTGGCCGACCTGGTCCTGGATCTGCTGGTAGGAGAGGGCGTCCGGCTCGCCGACGAGGATGGCCGTGTCGGCGGGCAGTTCGCCCCGGCGATCCACGGTCCGGACGAAGGCCTCGACCATGTCGTCCTTGTGCAGCATCGACTGGCCCACATCGGTGTCGCCGGAATAGAGGTGGCTCTCGAAGTCCCGGGCATAGATGCGGGCGATCTGCTGCGACAGAGTCGGGACAGCGGCCGCCTCGTCATAGACCCCGGCCAGTCGTAGCAGCACATAGGGGATGTGACCGTGGGCCTCGGCGATGGCGGCTTCGGCCGCGGCCTTGGACTGGGGATAGATCCAGCGGGGGTCGAGGGGCTGGGTCTCGTCGAGCGTCTCGCCGGGACGAACCGGCGCGTGGACCAGCATGGTGCTGGCATAGACGAACTGCTCGACCTCAAATCCCTGGAGGGCGTCCAGGATGAGCCTCGTCCCCTGGACGTTGAGCTTCTCGTAGAGCGGATGGTCTTCGCCGCTGAAATCGAAATAGGCCGCCAGATGGATGACGCTGGCCAGACGGCCGCCAAAACGGTGGCGCACCTGGTCCAGAGCCTTTTCGATAGAGGCCTTGTCCGTCAGATCGGCTTCGATGAGGGGAAAGGTGTCGCTGTCGCCTTTCAGATCCAGGCCGACCACCTGGTAGCCCGCGGCCAATCCCTCGGCGAGGGCGGCGCCGAGATTACCGGCGGCCCCCGTCATCAGAACAACGGGTCGGGTGGACGGCGCGGCGGCCTGATGGGCGTCGGTCATGAGGGGCAAACCCATCTTGACCGCAGCGGTTCCAGCTAGCCCTGGCGACCGTCATCTTCCCCGGTGTGGTGCTCGGTGTGGCCGTTGGCGGCCTCGGCTTCTGCGAAAACCTCTTCCTGGCCGTCATCCAGGCCGGCGCGCGCCTCGCCCTCATCAGCCTCGGCCTGCGCCAGCACCAGACGCAGGGCCTCGGCCTCGCTATGGGCATCCACCACCGCCCGGCGCAGGGGCCTGGCCTCGGCCCGCTCGCCAAGTCGGATCTCGATCACCCAGGTCGTCGTCATCCGAGAGTCCTAACGCTGTCGTGGCCCATGAACGGTTGGCGGGCGGCCTTGGCTCCCCGTCGTCCACAGCATCGGCCACGAAAAAGGGCCGGCGCAAGCGCCGACCCTCCTGTCGTTCTGCAGTCTGAAGAGGCCTTAGGCCGCTTGCAGGTTGGCTGCGGACATCTTGCCGTTGCGGGCGTCGCGCTGCATTTCGAAGCCGAGCTTTTGGCCCTCGTGCAGCGACGCCATGCCGGCGCGCTCCACGGCTGAAATGTGGACGAAAACGTCGGCGCCGCCGTCATCGGGTTGAATAAAGCCAAAACCTTTTTGGCCGTTGAACCACTTCACGGTTCCAGTGCTCATGTTGATCCCTTTCCGGGTCTAAATATTCACGCGCCCAAGAGTGGTTGCGAGATCAAATCTTCGGAGAGGGTCGAGGAGTCCAGAAGTCCGTACGTAGTTCGTTCGGTGGATTTTAGGCGAGCCAAAACGATATTCGATCCCCCTTTATCGCACGAAATTGATCGGTTTGGCAAGATTGTTTTCCGAAAGGCCGGACTCTTGGGAAAAATACCTATAGTATGGTAAGACAAACTACATGTTCTGGCCGATCGGCCCTCTTCGCGATTTTCGCCCTGTTGAGGCCAAGGCCGGACCTTTTCAGGAGCCATTCATGCGCGAAATTCGGGATCGTACCGTCATCACCGTGGCCCGCCATGACGGACTCTGGGCCGTCGAACATGAGGGCGCCTTTTCCGATCACAGCCTGGACAAGGAAGAAGCCAAGGCGGCCGCGAACAAGCGCGCCCGGGCCTCTCAGGACCAGGGCCGCCCTTGCCTCGTTCGGGTGAGTGGCGAACACGGCTTCTTCGCCACCACCTGAGGCCTCTGTTCCGTTCGCCGTGGGCCTGACGTCGAGCCGCCTCAGGGGGCGGGCGACTCGTTCAAGCCCGCCGGCGACACCGGGTCGCTATGGACTTCTGTCGGGGCGCCGCCGGGCTCGCCATATTCGGGGGTCTGGCCCTGACCCGTATTGAGGGATTCCTCCGGCGCCTGGTCGATGGCGTCATTTTCGACGCCCTCATTCTCCATCTCGACCAGACCCTCGGCGCCTTCGCCGGGATAGGTCGGGGCCGCGGCGCCGTCGAGGCGGTCGCCCGCCTGGGTCTCGTCGCCCTGGCCGCAGGCGGCCAGCAACAGGCCGAGGCTGGCGGCGGCGGCAAGACCCGTCGCGCTGGCGCGGTTCAGGTATTTCATATCTCGGTTCTCCCTCTGCATAGCTGGACAATGCGCCCCGCAAGGCGGCGGTTCCGCTGGCGCTGCGCCCAGGGCTTGGGCGTCGAGGGCCGCTCTTTGGCGCAGTCGTAAGGCAGCCCTGGCGCTGAACCTGTGCCACACTAGGCTCCAGACTCACCAACAAGCGCCTCCGTGCGCCCGCTGAGGAGAGAGCCCATGAGCATCCCATCCCTTGCCGCCCTGACCGCCCGCGCCCGTCTGGGCCTGACCGGCGTCGCCCTGGTCCTGCTGGTGGCCGGCTGTGGCCAGCAGGCCGCCGAAACCGAGACCGGGACCGAGACGGCGGCTGCGGAGGCGCCGCCGATCGTGAAAGAGCGGCAGGAGGGCTACAAGGCGCTGGGCTCATCGTTCAAGCTCATCAATGACCAGCTGAAGTCGGGGGCGCCGGACATGGCGCAGATCGCCCCGGCCGCCGACCGCATGCATGAGCTGGCCCAGCAGATTCCCAACTGGTTCCCCGCCGGCTCCGGGCCGCAGGACGGCGTCGAGACCGACGCCCTGGAGACGGTCTGGACCAATCCTGAAGGCTTCGCTGCGGCCCAGCAGCGGCTGGTGGAGACCACGGCCGAACTTCAACAGCTCGCCGCCGCCGGCGACGCCGCGGGCCTTGAGGCCCATGTGAAGGTGGTCGGCGCCAGCTGCGGCGGCTGTCACGACGACTTCCGCGTCGAGCAATAGACATGGGCTCGGGCGCATCATCGGACCGGGTGCGGGTCTGGGACCTGCCCACCCGCCTCGTCCACTGGGCTCTGGCGGTCCTTGTCCTCGTCGCCTGGCTGACCGGGGGCGAGCGGATGGATATCCACCGCTATGCCGGCTACGGAATCCTCGGCCTGGTGATCTTCCGGCTCTACTGGGGCGTCGCGGGCGGATCGACGGCGCGGTTCTCGGAGTTCGTGAAAGGGCCGGGCACGGTCCTGGCCTATGTGCGGGGGTGGCGCGGGGCGCCCGCCAGCTTTGGTCACAACCCACTCGGCGCGCTCAGCGTCCTGCTGCTGGTGGTCCTGCTGATCACCCAGGTGGGCCTGGGCCTTTTCGCGGTCGATGTGGACGGCCTGGAGTCCGGCCCCTTCGCCCGTTTCGTCACCTTCGAGACCGGACGAACCGCCTCGGACCTGCATGAGCTGAACTTCCGCCTGTTGCAGGCCGCCGTCGTGCTGCATCTGGTGGCCATCGCGGCCTACGGCCTCTTCAAGCGTCGAAACCTGGTGGGGCCGATGGTGACGGGGCGCGACGCCACCGCGGGGCTTGAGGGCGAGCTGCGTCCGGCGCCCCTGTGGCGGCTGGCGCTTGGGGTGGCGGTCGCCGTCTTGGTGGTGGTGCTGATCGCCCGCGCAGGCTAGTCACCCCAACCTATGATCCTGACCCTATCCTGCGCCGACCGGCCCGGCATTGTCAGCCGGGTGGCGAGCTTCCTGTTCGACCGTGGCGGCAACATCATCGACGCCCAGCAGTTCGGCGATGTCGAGACCGATCGCTTCTTCATGCGGGTGGTGTTCGAGGCCGGCGAAACCTCGGCCGAAGCCCTGCGCGAGGCCTTCGCCCCGATCGGCGTCGAGTTCGGCATGAACTGGACCCTGCGCGACCCCAAGGTGCGCCGCAAGGTGATGATCCTGGCGTCGCAGGCCGACCACTGCCTGTCGGACCTGGTCTGGCGCTGGCGTCGGGGCGAACTGCCGATGGAGATCTGCGCGGTGGTCTCCAATCACCCGGCCGACACCTATTCCAGCATCGATCTCAGCGGTCTGCCCTTCCACCACCTGCCGGTGAACCGCGACACCAAGCTGGAGCAGGAGGCCGCTGTGTGGTCGCTGGTCCAGTCCACCGGCGCCGAGCTGGTGGTGCTCGCCCGCTATATGCAGATCCTGTCCGACGGCCTGGCCGGCAAGCTGGAGGGGCGCTGCATCAACATCCACCACTCCTTCCTGCCGGGCTTCAAGGGCGCGCGGCCCTATCACCAGGCCCATGCCCGCGGCGTGAAGGTGATCGGGGCCACGGCCCACTATGTCACCGCCGACCTCGATGAAGGCCCGATCATCGAGCAGGACGTGGAGCGCATCAGCCACCGCGACACGCCCGCCGCCCTGATCCGCAAGGGCCGCGACATCGAGCGCCGGGTGCTGGCCCGGGCGGTGCGCTGGCACCTGGAGGACCGGGTGCTGCTGAACGGCGCCAAGACCGTGGTCTTTACAGACTAGGCCCGCCCTCAATAGGAGCGCGGCAGGCCCAGCACGTGCTCGGCCAGATAGGCCAGGATCAGGTTCGTGGAGATCGGGGCCACCTGATAGAGGCGGGTCTCGCGGAACTTGCGCTCCACATCGTACTCCTCGGCGAAGCCGAAGCCGCCATGGGTCTGGAGGCACATGTCGGCGGCCGCCCAGGAGGCTTCCGAGGCCAGCAGCTTGGCCATGTTGGCCTCTTCGCCGGCCGGATCGCCGGCCTCGTAGCGGGCCGCGGCCTCATAGGTCATCAGCTTCGCCGCCCGCACCTGGGCGTAGGCCCGGGCAATGGGGAACTGGACCCCCTGGTTCTGGCCGATGGGGCGGTTGAAAACCACGCGGCTGGTGGCGTAGTCACGCGCCTTGTCCACGAACCAGCGCCCGTCGCCGACGCACTCGGCCGCGATCAGGATGCGCTCGGCGTTCATGCCGTCGAGGATGTAGCGGAAGCCCTTGCCCTCTTCGCCGATCAGGCAGGAGGCCGGGATTTCCAGATCATCGAAGAAGAGCTCGGTGGTCGCGTGATTGAACATGGTGCGGATCGGTTTGATGGTCAGGCCCCGCCCGACCGCCTCGCGCATGTCCAGCAGGAAGACCGACAGGCCTTCGGTCTTCTTGGCCGTCTCCTCCCGCGGGGTGGTGCGGGCCAGCAGGACCATCAGGTCAGAGTGCTCGGCCCGGCTGATCCACACCTTCTGGCCGTTGATGACGTAGGCGTCGCCCCGGCGCACCGCCTGGGTGGTGATGGCGGTGGTGTCGGTGCCGGCGCCGGGCTCGGTGACGCCAAAGGCCTGCAGGCGGACCTCGCCCGTGGCGATCTTGGGCAGCCACTGGGCCTTCTGGGCCTCGCTGCCGTGCCGCAGGACGGTGCCCATGGTGTACATCTGGGCGTGGACGGCCGCGGCGTTGCAGCCGCTGGCGTGGATCTCCTCCAGGATGGCTGCGGCCGCCGACAGGCCAAGGCCGCTGCCTCCATAGGATTCCGGGATCAGGACGCCGAGCAGGCCGGCCTGGGTCAGGGCCTGGACGAATTCCGTCGGATAGGTCCGCTCCCGGTCCCGCGCCCGCCAGTATTCTCCCGGGAAGTCCGCACAGAGCCGCCGCACGGTCTCCAGTATGGGCTGCAGATCCTCGTCGCGCATGACGCCCTCCGTCGCTGGACCGCTTCGGCATAGAGCACCTGGGCCGGCGGAGGGAAGGGCGCCCCAGGGTCACGCCTTCCTCGTGTCATGCTACTAAGAATCGTTTGCAACTTTGATCGAGGCGGCTTATCCGCACCCCAACCGCGCCCCGGGGGCGCCTCAGTAGGGGATAAGATCCGTGTACAGCTCCATTCCACGTCGGTCCGGCGCGCGCGCCTTCCTCCTGGCCCTGCTGGCCGGCTCGGCCCTGGGCGGCCAGGCCTGGGCCGCCGATGATGAGGCCGCCACCCTTCGCGGGGTCGTCGTCACCGGCAAGAAGGACGGCTATGCGGTCGAGGTCACGGACTCGGCGGCCAAGCTGCCGCTCTCCCTGCGCCAGACGCCGCAGTCGGTGACCGTGATCACCGCCGAACGCATCCAGGACTTCGGCCTTTCCTCCATCGCCAATGTGCTGGAGCAGACCACCGGGATCACGGTGCAGGAGAACGACTCCAACCGGGTGAACTTCACCTCCCGCGGCTTCTCGATCAGCAATTTCCAGCTCGACGGCGCGCCCACCAGCTATTCGTCGGGCAACAGCGCCATGGGCGACACCTCGCTCTATGAGCGCATCGAGGTGATCCGCGGCGCCGCCGGCCTGGTGACGGGCGCGGGGGATCCGTCCGCCACCATCAACCTGATCCGCAAGACGCCCACCCGCGACTTCACGGGTTCCGCCAGCGTGACGGCGGGCAGCTGGTCGCGTGGCCGGGTCGAGGCCGACGTCTCCGGACCGCTGGCCGCCTCGGGCCGCGTGCGCGGCCGCGTCTCGGCCGCCTTCGAGGACCGTGAGTCCCACATCGACCTCTATGAGGAGAAGAAGACCGTGGCCATGGCCGTGGTCGAAGCCGACCTGACCCCCAGCACCCTGGTCCGGCTGGGCTATGACTATCTGGAGGCGACGCCGCGGGGCTCCACCTGGGGCACCGCGCCTCTGTTCTACAGCGACGGCACGCCCACCGACCTGTCGCCCGCTTACAGCGTGGCGGCCAACTGGAGCTCCTGGGATCGCAACAGCTCGAGCCTCTACGGGATGATCCAGCAGGATCTGCCCGGCGACTGGTCGCTCCGCCTGACCCTGAACCAGCGCGACAGCGAGTCCACGGCGCTGCTCTATTACGGCTATGGCGGCTATCCCAATCCGGTGGATGGTTCGGGCCTGTTCGTGGCCGATTACTACAACGTCTATCAGGAGGAGGAGACCGGGTTCGATCTGTTCGCCTCCGGTCCCTTCCAGCTGTTCGGCCGCCAGCATGAGGCGGTGATCGGGGTCAACGGCTTCGACCGGGAGGGTGTGACGCTCAACGACAAGATCGACGCCAGCCGCCGTCCCTACGCCATGACCATCCCGGACTTCCGCAACTGGGATGGCCGAATTCCCGAACCCTACCTGCTGCAGTACGGCACACCCGCCCAGATCACGACCACGAAGGAGACCGGCGTCTACGGCGCGGCGCGGCTCAATCCGTCCGACCGCCTGAAGGTGATCCTCGGCGCGCGCAGCACCCGCTGGGAAACCCAGGTTGATCTGTTCGATCTGGCCGGCGCCTATGTCCGTACAAGCAGCGATTATGCCGACGAGCGCATCACCCCCTATGTGGGCGTGATCTATGACCTGACCTCGCAGGTCTCGGCCTATGCCAGCTATTCGGACCTGTTCAAGCCGCAGAGCAACCGCGACAAGACCAATGCGCAGCTGGCGCCGGTGATCGGCGCAAGCTACGAGCTGGGCCTGAAGGGCGAGTTCCTTGACGGCGCCCTGCTGGCCTCCACGGTCGTCTTCTACGCCCAGCAGGACAATCTGGCCGCCCTCGACGCTTCGGTCCCCGACGGCTTCGTGCTGCCCGACGGCAGTTCGGCCTATGTGGCGGTCAGCGGGGCCGAGACCCGGGGCTTCGAGGCGGAGGTCACCGGCAAGGTCAGCCCGCGCTGGAACGTGGTCGGCGGCTATACCTATGCCTATACCGAGGATGCGTCCGGAACGCGGATCAGCACGCTGAGCCCGCGCCACATCGCGCGCCTCTACAGCACCTACGACCTGGGCGGACCGCTGGAGGGCCTGCGGATCGGCGGCGGCCTGAACTGGCAGAGCGAGATCTACACGCTGGCCACCATTCCGGTTCCGGGCAATACGAGCACGCCGCCGCAGACCGTGCGCACCAATGTCGCCCAGGACGCCTATCTGCTGGCCAGTCTGACGGCCCGCTACAAATTCAACGACAATCTGAGCGCCCAGCTCAATGTCGATAACCTGTTCGACAAGACCTATTATCGTCGGGTCGGCTTCTACAACGGCGGCTATTTCGGCGAGCCGCGGCGGGTCACGGTGAGCCTGCGCGCCACCTTCTGAGCCCTGGCCGGGCGCAACGGCGGGAGGCGTCGGGGCATGCGCCTTGCCGCCTCCTCTGGCGCCGGCGCCCGGTTAGCCGCGCGCCCGAAGGTCAACCGCCCTGGTCGGGGGCGAAGCGCCGGGCGTCGGGGCTGTGGTCGAGGGTGACCTCCGGCAGGCGGAAGCTGCGGATCGCGCCCGTGGGACGATGGATGGTGAAGAGAATCCGCTCGTCGCTGCTGTGATCCCAGGCGATGGCCTGGCCCGGCGCATCGACCGCGATGGTCGCCACATGGATCAGGGTCGGCCCCATCACCGGCCGGGCGACCACATAGAGCTCGGGACGATCATGGCCGAACAGGTAGAGCAGGCCGTCCGGCCCCAGGACGCCGCCGGACGCCGCATGGGGCGCCATGCGCTCAAGCACGCTTTGCGGCAGGGCGTAGCCCCCCGTCCGTCGCCAGGCGCTGTCGTAGAACACGATCCCGGCAAAGAGGGCGTCCTTGTACGACAGGCCGCCGATGTCGTCGTAATGGGCGTAGCCGGCGATCCAGCCTTCCCCGAACCGCTCGAAGAAGGTCAGCGAGCCCTCGTCCAGAATGCCCAGGCTATGGGAGGCGGCATGGGTCATGTCGGCGGTGTTGAACACCTCCACCGAGCTGGCCATGGGGATCTGCGGGAAGTTGGAATTGGCGCACCACAGCTTGCCCGCCTCGGCGAAGCAGGAATTCAGGTGCCGGATCAGGCCGTCCCGGGGGCCCGACCAGACTCCCAGGCGCTGGCCGGTGGACTTGTCGTATTTGGCGATGTTGGTGTTCACCACCGCATAGAGATGGTCGGCGTCCACCGCCACGCCCTGGCGGGCTTCCGGCGCCGCATACTCCCGCAGTCTCTCAGCCTCCAGGGCGATCACGGGCGGCGCCACATAGGCCGGCGGGCGGCCGGCGGGTTGGGCGCCCGACGGGGCGGGCAGCCCCAGGATCGCGGCGGCGAGGCCGAGGCTTGCGAGGGCGGTGCGCATGGGCGCCTTTCTTCTTCAGGGACGGGCCGCCGAGGCCTGGCGGACGCCGATATGATTGGCCGAAGGCCGCTCGCGGCCCGGGACCCCGGTATGGATCGGTGAATTCATCACGACGGGTTCGGAGCCGCGACGAACCACCAGGGTCGTCGATCCGCCGCCGTCGAGGTTTATGGCGTCCTCGGCCCCGAGCTCTTCAAAGATGGCGATGAGGTCGTTGAGGGACGCGCCTTCGCTCAAGCCCGGCTGCCGGCCGTCGACCACCACCAGCCAGGCCCGCGGCGCATCGGCGTCCAGGCCGATCGCGGTCCGGGGATGGCGGGTCTCGCCATAGGCCTGGCCGAACGCCTCGAAGCTGCGAGCCTCGCCGTTCGCCAGCAGGCGAGGTCCGGCGGAGACGGCGTGGTCCACCCGGCCGCCGCAGTCCTGGCCGTCGGCGATCCTGGCCCGGGCGGCTCGGATGCAGAGGATGGCGTTGACCCGCTCGTCCTCGTCGGGCTCCACCGGCGAGACCCGCCGGCCGAAGGCGATGGCCGCGCCCGAGACGTCGGCCCCATCGCCGGCGTGGGGATAGTAGTCGTCGCCGCCCAGGGTCCCGCCCTTGAACGGGGTGAAGTAGCTGGCGTTCACGGCGGCGGCCAGGCGGTTGCGGCGCACATAGTCCGATGTGGTCTGGGCGACGTGCTCACGCCCCTGGGAGGCGTCGCCGGCGGTGAGCTCCAGCCGCACCCGGCGCAGATCGAGCTCCAGAATATGCACCTGCATGAGGGCGGGCGCCGTCCGGATGTCGCGCCAGTAGCGCCCGCCTGGAAAGACCGCCTCGCCGCGCTGGGCGGCGAGGGCGCTCTCGGACGTATGGAGTGTTCCGCAGGCGCCAAGGCCCGCCGTGAGCAACAGGAGGCCGGCGAGGGCCGAACGGCGGCGTATTGCAAGGCTCCGGGTCATCAGAACTTGGCCGAGGCCCCGACCCAGAACTGCCGGCCATAGAAGGAGACGTCGCGATAGACGCCGTTCCCGGCCAGGTTGACCTTGTCCTCATCGGTCAGGTTGCGCACCTCGGCGATCAGCTCAACGCCGCGGCTCAGGGTGTAGCGCGCCTGGAGGTCGACGGTGTCGGTGGCGATGTCGATCCGGTCGGAGGCGCCGCTGGCGTCGGTGGCGCTCACCGACGTGGTCGCCTCCCCGATGCGGGCGTAGCTCGCCCGGGCGCGGAACGGGCCCTGCTCGTAGAACAGCGCCATGTTGAACAGGAAGTCCGACTGGCCCTGCAGCAGGTCCACCGTGCCGCGGGTTCCGCCGGTGTCGAAGCTGCCGTCCAGGAAGGTGGCGTTGGCCGAGACGCCGAAGTTGGACAGCAGGCCGGGCAGGGGCAGGGAGTTCACCACCGCGTTCAGCTCCACGCCGGTCACCTCGGCGGTGGTGACGTTGATCGGCTGGGTCACGTCCTCGCCATTGGGGCCGGCGCCGGGGGTCAGGCGGGTGATGATCTCGTTCTCGATCTCCTTGCGGAACACGCCCACCGCAAACAGCCCCTCATTGCCGGGCAGGTAGTATTCCAGCGAGGCCTCGTAGCTGTCGCCCTTGCGGGCCTGCAGGTCGGGATTGCCGCGGTTGATCGCCCCGGTGGTCTGGTTGACCGTCTCGCCCGAGGCCAGCTGGCTGGGATTGGGACGCCCCACGGCCTGGAAGGCGGCGGCCCGCAGCTTCAGCCGGTCGGTCAGGTCGTAGCTGATGGTGATGGAGGGCAGGAAGTCATCATAGCCGCCCTCGCGGGCGACGCGGCTGACGTTGGTCCCTTCGGTGCGGGCGCGCTCAACCAGGGTCGTGGTGTCCTCGAAACGTCCGCCCAGGATCACGGTGTGACGTTCGCCGGCGTGGCGCAGCAGGCCGTAGGCCGCCGACACTTCTTCGGTGAACACCCAGTCCGAGGTCACCGCCTCGTCGCGGCCGCCGGTGAAGCTGGCCCGGTTCTGCTGGAAGAAGGTGTTGAAGGCGTCGAAGTCGATGAACAGCTGATTGAAGTTGGCGTAGATCGGCGTGTAGCTGTGCTGGACATCGAACTGGTCGAGGGTCAGCGGCGCGCCGTTATAGACCCAGTTCCAGGTAGTGCGGTCGTTGTCGCGGGTGATTTCCCGCCACTTGGCGCCCAGGCCGAACCCCCATCCCAGGTCGCCGGGCTTGGTGTTGAAGCCGTAGTCGAGGGCGACTTCCTCCACATATTCGTCGCTGTCGTCCTCGTAGGGCGTGAAGGCGTTGCCCGCCAGGACGTAGTTGGCCGGGTTGGCGGCCCGCGGATCGATGTTGGAGGCCACCGGCACGCCATCGCCGTTCAGCGCCAGGTCGAAGTTCAGGGCCGCGCCGGACAGGTTGAACTGCAGCTGGTTCGAAGGCTCAAGGAAGGTGGCTTCCGAATAGGAGGCCCGGGCCTCCAGATGCTGGCGCTCGCTGATGTCCCAGTTGTTCTTCCACTGGATGACGGTCAGCGGCTTCTCCAGGGGGAAGTCGTTGAAGCGCACGAAGCTGGCGTTGTTCCCGGTCTGGTTGCGCAGCCGCTGGCTGTGGCGCAGCTCGTTGTCGTCCTGCTTGTAGTGGGCCACGGTGAGCGCGCTGCGGAAGCTGTCCACCGGCTCGTATTCAAGCTTCAGGATGCCGCCATAGCGGGTGATGGTGTTGGGATAGTTCGACCACAGCAGGTCGGTGGTCCCCAGCGTCGAGACCGGGGTGGGCGTGGCGCTGATCGCTCCGGGAACGGTTTGCGGCAGGAGACGCTCCTGGTCGCGGTTGCGCTCCATGACGTTGACCCCGAACAGCACGCCGAACTGGCCGTCGGCGCCGAAGCGCTTGGAGCCCGTGGCATCGACCCGGTAGTTCAGGCCGTCATCGGTGTCGCGATTGAATCCCTCGCCGGGCACGGCCTGGGAGTCGGACATGCCGATCATCACCGTGCCGGCGGCGTACATGTCTGACACGTCGAAGGCCGAGCGGGTGATCAGGTTCAGCGTCCCGCCGATGGCGCTGCCGTCCATGTCCGGCGTGCGGGACTTGGCCACCACCACCTGGCGCACGGCGCCCGAGGGGATGGCTTCCATGTTGAGCTGACGGTTCTGGCGCTCGGCGGTGGCCAGGGTGGCGCCGTCCAGGGCGCCCAGGGTGTAGCTGGGGTTCAGGCCGCGCACGGAGACGTAGCGGCCCTCATCCTCGTCGAACTGGGTCTGCACGCCGGGCAGACGGCGCAGGGCGTCGGCGATGTTGTAGTCCGGCTGGGCGCCGATATCGTCCGCCGACAGATACTCGGCCACGCGGTCGTCTTCCCGCTTTTCGCCGACCGCCTGGGCGTTCTGGGCCCGATAGCCGACGACCACCAGCTCTGAGACCTCGTTGGAGCTCTGGGCGGCGGCGGGCAGGCCGGCCGCGCAGGTCACAGCGGCGCTGCAACCCAGAAGAAGGGCCCGTCGACCCCGCGAAAAGGTGAAGATCATGTCCGTCAGCCCCCCAAGAACCTTCGGACGGGCTTCGGCCCATCCAGGCGTTCCCCTAGGTCTAAGAATGGAACGACACACGATGACGACACCTGCGCGAACGGCTGATGCCGCTGCGGCGACGGTTCGATGACGGTGGGAGAGACGCATGTGGCCGCTGGCGCTTTGCGGCGCTTTGCGGCAGATGGCGGCGTCTGTCTGCAACCCCGATGGAGCCACCCCTTGGACCAGCTCAAGGCGCTGATCACCTCGCCGCGTACCGAGAAGATCATTACCGCGCTGATCGTACTCAATGCGATCACCCTGGGGCTGGAGACCAGCGCCTGGGCCATGGCCAATTTCGGCCCGGTCCTGATGGTGCTGGACCGGGCGATCCTGGCGGTCTTCGTCGCCGAGATCGTGGCGCGGATCGCCGTCCACCGGCTGGCCTTCTTCAAGGATCCGTGGAGCCTGTTCGACTTCGCCATCGTCGGCATCGCGCTGGTGCCGGCGGCGGGCGCCTTCTCGGTGCTGCGGGCCCTGCGCATCCTGCGGGCGCTGCGGATGATCACCCTGGTGCCGTCCCTGCGGCGGGTGGTGGGCGCCCTGATCAGCGCCCTGCCGGGGATGGGCTCGATCATCCTGTTGATGACGCTGATCTTCTATGTGGCCTCGGTGATGGCCACCAAGCTGTTCGCCGCCGATTTCCCGGAGTGGTTCGGAACGATCCCGGCCTCGGCCTACACCCTGTTCCAGGTCATGACCCTGGAGAGCTGGTCCATGGGCATCGTGCGGCCGGTGATGGAGGTCTATCCCTATGCCTGGGCCTTTTTCGTCCCCTTCATCCTCTGCACCACCTTCACCATGCTGAACCTGTTCATCGGCATCGTGGTCAACGCCATGCAGAGCGAGCATGAGGACGAGGCCAAGGCCGAACGGATGCAGATCGAGGAAGACCTGCGGCTGGCCAGCGTCGAGCGCCAGCAGGCCCATGCCGAGGACGCCGCCGACCTGGCGGCCCTGCGCGCCGAGCTTTCGGCCCTGCGCCAGGAGATCGGCGCCCTCAGTGGTCGGCTGACCCGCTCCTGACGCCCGCCCGCGTCAGCGGCGCCCCGTCAGCGCCGTGACCCACGCGGCGGTCTGCGCCATGGCCGGATCCCATTCGCCGAAGATCCGCGGCGCGACGGGGCGGATGGTGGGGTGCCAGGGATAGGTCTCCTGACCCAGACGCGGCCAGGCGGCGGGCACGCAGAGCATCACAGTCGGCGCCCCGCAGGCCCCGGCCAGCTGCCCGGTGGCGTTGGAGACGCTGACCACCAGGTCGAGGGCGGCGCAAAGGGCGGCCAGGTCGTCGATATCATTCCGCAGGTCCAGGCCCGGGGGCTCAAGCAGGGGGCTCCCGCCCAGCGCCGCCAGAGCCTCCAGTTCATCGGCCTGGACGTCGTACTGCAGGTTCACCAGCCGGATGTCGCCGGCCTCAAGCACCGGCTTCCAGGACGCCATCGGCGGATACTGCCGCCGCCGGTCCCCCAGCAGATTGCCGCTGCGCCAGGTGAGGCCGACCACGGGCGGGCCATCGCCGAGCCAGCGCCGCCAATGGTCCACCCGCTGCGGATCGGGGAGGAGAAAGCCCGGCCGGTCTGGAAACTCAGCCATGTCGCGCCGAAACCGGCGGGGCAGGGAGGCCAGCGGCGCCCAGAGGTCGATGGCCCTGGGGGCGGGCAGGTCGCCGGCGCTGCGCCGCGCCCGCCCGCCCACCGTCTCGGTCCGGTGAGCCACGACCTCGGCCTGGGGAAAACTGCGGGCGAAGAGGGCGACCAGGCGCGGCTCGACCGCCAGGGTCAGATGGCCCGCGGGGCCCAGGGCCTCGATCACCTCCGGCAGCAGGCTGGCGAACAGGATCTCATCCCCCAGCCCCTGCTCGGCGAGGACCAGCAGGCGCTTGCCGGCCAGGGGCAGGTTCGGCGCCCAGCGGCGGCCCGGCGCCTCGAACGTCACGGGCTTGGGCCGGTGGGGCGAGAGCCTGGCCTCATAGCCCTCCCAGCCCGCCGCCAGGTCGCCTCGGGCCAGGGCCAGGGTGGCGGCGGCGAAGCTGATCATGGCGGCGTCCGCCGGCTTGCGGGCGAGCTTGCCGGCTGTGGCGAAATCCGCCTGCGCCGCCTCCAGGGCGCCCAGGTCGAAGCGGGCCCCGGCGCGGTTATAGGCCGCCGTGGCCAGCCGCGGATCCAGCCGCAGGGCCTCGTCATAGAAGGTCAGGGCGCTCTCCGTCTGGCCCTGCTGGCTGAGCGTCACCCCGACGCTGTTCCACAGCCGCGCCTCTGTGGGATTGGCCGCGATGGCGGCCTGCAGAACGCCGATGGCCTCGTCATACCGCCCGAGTTCGCGCAGGGTCCGGGCGCGGCCGTCCTGGGCCTGCAGATTGTCAGGCGCCAGGGCGCAGGCCTGGCGCCACAGCCCCTCGGCCGGGCCCATCATGCCCAGGCGCTCGGCGATCTGGGCCAGGGCCGCCAGCAGATCGACATCGTGGGGGGCGGCCGCCAGGGCGGCCTCATAGGCGGCTAGCGCGCCCGCCAGATCGCCCTCGCGCTCCAGGCGCGCAGCCCGCGCGCGGAGAGCCGATGGGGGAGGGCGCGGCGGCGGCGAAGACATGACCCATCCTGCCGCGATTCTGAGGCGCGGCGCCGACGGCGGTCGGCGCATTCGCCGAGGTTCGCCCCGTTAGGCTTAAGCTTTGCTTGACGGGCTGAGGCATAGGGTCGCGCCCTACCGACCATTCAGAAGGGGGCGGCCTTGTCAGCCATCTCGCGACAAAAGCGCCTGCTCGTCATCGCAGTGACGCTTTGCGTCCTCTATGTCGCCAATCTGTGGCTGACCAATGTGCTGCGCGAGCTGGCCGGCGTCGGGACGATCTGGACGGCCAACGCCTTCGTCATCGCCGCCCTGTTGCTGCTGCCGGCCCGCTGGACCTGGGCCTGTCTCGGGGTCGGATTTCTGCTCCAGGTCGCGGTTATTCTCGGCTTTGGCCATCCGCTCTACGCCGCCGTCGGATATGCCGTGCTGAACGTGGTCGAGGCCGCCGCCGTCGCCCACCTGGCCCGTCGGTTCAACGCCGTGCGGCTGACGACGCCGGGACGCTTCGCGCGGCTGATCTTCATGGCGCTGGCGCCCGTCCTGCTGATGGCGACGCTTCTGCTTGGCGTCGGCGCCTATCTAATCGAGGGCCAGGTCTCCCACGGGATGCTGATCAATCGGTTCGCAGCCAAGCTCCTGGGGATGGCCATGGTGCTGCCGGCCATCCTCCTCGTCTGTCAGAAGCGCCGCGGTTCGAACCCGCCTGATCGCCGGCTGGAGGGTCTGGTCGGGGCCATCGTCGCCGGCGGGCTCATCGCTCTGGTGTTCACACCCCTGGCCCCCATAGCCCTGCTGACCCTGTTCCCGGTGGCCACGGTGCTCGGCCTGCGGGCCGGGCCGCAGGCGGTCACGTTCGCCGTGATGACGGCGGCGGGCATTCTGATGACCGGGGGGCTGATTGGCGGCCGCGCGGCGCTCCTGGCGGAGGTCCGCAGCCTGGAGGAGCAGGTCTCCCTGTTCCAGGTCTATTTCGGCCTGGTGTTCGCCACTGGAATCCTCACCGCCCTCATGGCCAACCACCAGCAGCGCCTGCGCGAACTCATCCTGCGCCGCTCGATCAGTCACCAGCGGGCCCGTGAGCGGGCCGAAGCCGCATCCCACGCCAAGACCGACTTCCTGGCGACCATGAGCCACGAGATCCGAACGCCGTTGAATTCCATCATCGGCTTCGCCGAGATTCTCGAGCGGGACGAGGGCGTGACCGACCGGTCGCGCCACCACGTCAATCTGATCCGCAGGTCCGGCATCGCTCTGCTGACCGTGGTCAACGACATCCTCGACTTCTCCAAGGTCGAGGCCGGACGCATCGAGCTCGATCCCAAGCCGGTGGATCTGCGGGTGGTGTGCGAGGACGCCCTGGCGATCGTCGCCGATACGGCCCGGGACAAGGGGCTCACCCTCGCCATGCGGGTGGAGGGCGAACTGACGGGCGCCCATGTCTGCGACGACCACCGCCTGTGCCAGGTGCTGCTCAACTATCTGAACAACGCCGTGAAGTTCACCGACGCCGGCGCCGTCACCCTGACCTTGTCCGTCGCGCCACAGGGCGCCCGCGACCAGGTTCGAATCAGCGTCGAGGACACCGGCGTGGGAATCGCGGCCGATGCGGCCGCCGCCCTCTTTCAGCGCTTCAGCCAGGTGGATTCCTCGGTCAGTCGGAACCATGGAGGCTCGGGGCTTGGCCTGGCGATCTGCAAGGGCCTCATAGAAACCATGGGCGGCCGCGTCGGGGTCGCCTCAGACCTGGGGGCGGGCTCGACCTTCTGGCTGGAGCTGACGCTTGAGCGCGCCCGGGCCGTCCAGGCTCCGGCGGAGCGGGAAGCGGCCGATGTCCCGCTGTCGGCCCGTATCCTGCTGGTGGACGACCATCCGATGAACCGGGAGCTGGGCGTGCTGATGCTCAACCTGCTCGGCTGCAGCGTCGATCTCGCCTGTGACGGTCGCGAGGCGATCGAGGCCGCCCGCAGGGAGACCTATGACGCCATCCTGATGGACGTGCATATGCCGGGCGTCGACGGGCTGGCCGCCACCCGCGCCATCCGCGCCCTGGACGGCCCCTCGAGCCGCACCCCGATCATCGCCATGAGCGCCGATGTCCTGCCCGAACAGGTGGCCCGCACCCGCGAGGCCGGCATGGTCGACAGCGTCGGCAAGCCCATCGACCTGGAAACCCTGCAGGCCTGTCTGGCCCGCTGGGTGGGCGCAGCGGTTCCGGCCGAAGCCGCGGCCTGATCTCCCACGGGCTCAGCCCCGGGGGCCCGGCGTCTTCAGGGACTGCAGCATCAGCTCGTGGACATAGGCCGCCACGTCGGCCAGGGCCAGGTCGAGGGCGTCGCGCACGGCCGCAAGGCGCCCCTCGCCGGCGACCTCCGCCTCTTCACAGACCTGGGCCAGATCCCGCGCGCCGATGCCCCGGGCGGTCCCCTTGATGGTATGGACGGCGTCGCGCCAACCGTCGCCGCCAGGGGTCAGAAGAGGGGCCCACAACCCCGCCTGCTGACGGAACAGCTCCAGCACCTCCTGAACCACGACGAGGTCGTCGGCGGCGTAGGATTCCAGATAGGCGAAGTCCACCGCCCCGGTCAGATCACGCCGCGCCATCTTTCTCTCCGTCGCCCGCTTGCCAAGACCCAAAATCTGGCTATGTTCCGCGCCCTCGCCGAGACCCCAGATCACGGGTCCGGCGCGATGGGTGCATAGCTCAGTTGGTAGAGCAGCTGACTCTTAATCAGCGGGTCGTAGGTTCGAATCCTACTGCACCCACCATTCTTTCAAAGACTTGGTGGTGAGTTGGGCGCGCAGGGGCTCCTGTGGGCTTCAGCGCGGCTGAGCCCCTCAGGCCAGCGGCTCGCCGTCGGGCGTGCGGTTCCTGTCCCAGGAGCCGAACTCATAGGCGATGCAGCGGTCGACCAGGGTGCGCCAGACGGGCTCGGCGATGGCTTCGGAGAGGCCGGCCTCCCGGGCGGCGGCGCGGACCTTGGCCACCACATCCTCGATACGGGCCTCGTCGCGCACCACCCCGCGGTGGGGCTTGATGCGGGCCGCGGCGTCCATGAAGCCCTGGCGCTCGGCCAGCAGCTTGACCAGCGCGCGGTCCAGGGCGTCGACCCCCTGGCGGACCTCGGTCATGGTGGTGCAGTCGGCGGGGGCCTTGTGGTCGTCGATCTCAATCAGCATTCAGCACTCGGCAGTATTCAGACTCAGAAAAGCCCTGACGCCGGCGCCGTCGCTAGATGCCGGCCCCGTTGTCTATGGCGCGCAGAGCGGCCTCGTGGGCCTCGGCCTCGGCGGTGATCCAGGCGATGAACGCCTTGACCTGCGGCAGCCGGCCCTTGGCCTTGGGATGGACGAGGTAATAGGCGAAGTCCACCGCCGTGGCGATCTGTAATGGCGCCACCAGGCGGCCGGCCTCCAGGTCGGCCTGGGCCAGGGTGCGCTTG
>CAZERE010000019.1:30038-30543 GCA_964515365.1 uncultured Phenylobacterium sp.
AGGGCCACGCCGCGGCCGTTGACGGCGGCCTCGATCACCAGGCTCGACTGGTTGAACCGCGGGCCGCGGGAGCCATCGACGGTCTTGAGGCCTCGGGCCGCCAGCCACATGGCCCAGTCGGGGCAGGAGGCGTCCAGCTCGGCCGAGCCATCATGCAGCAGGATGTGGTTGAGCAGGTCGGCGGGGTCGTTCAGCGGCGTGCGGGCCAGAAGGTCGGGACTGGCCACGGCCAGCACCGTCTCGCTCATCAGCGAGGTGACCTCCAGGCCCGGATAGCGGCCCGAGCCGTAGCGAATCGCCAGATCCACCTCGCCGGCGCTCAGGTCCACCAGCTCCATGCCGGCCGACAGCCAGACATCGACCTGGGGATGGGCCTCCTCGAACTTGCCCAGGCGGGGCACCAGCCATTTGGCGGCGAAGGAGGGGGCCGCGGTGATGGTCAGGCGACGGCCGTCCACCGGGGCGGTCAGCAGAGAGGCGGCCTCGGCCAGGCGGTCGAAGGCCT
>CAZERE010000019.1:30591-35852 GCA_964515365.1 uncultured Phenylobacterium sp.
CGTGGCGCGCACGGAGGCGGCGGCGGCGAGCGGCTTGAAGAGCGCGGCGCCCACATAGTCCTCAAGATTCTGAATCTGCTGGCTCACCGCGCCGGGCGTGACCGAAAGCTCCTCGGCGGCGCGGCTGAAATTCAGGTGACGCGCGGCGGCCTCGAAAGCCCGCAGAGCGTTCAGCGGCGGCAGGCGGCGGCGTTCGCCGGTCCGTTCGGCCTGTCGTTCCATGAGTTTTCCTGAACCCCCGGGCAGAACTCCTTGGGTTGCGAAGTGGGGGCTATTTCCCCAGTTTGCAAGCATCCGGCGATGTATCGGCCCTTTCGTCGGCGGATGGAAGCGGGGCGGGCCAAGGTTCGCCCCGCCGCCATTCCAGGGCCAGCGTATTAGAGAAGCTAAACCCATGGCTCCTGGCGAGCGACAATCGAAGCGGAACGGCCGTCTGGTGGTCCTGGATGGCGCGGCTGCGCGCCCGGCCGGCCAGGTCTGGCTGGTGGGCGCCGGCCCCGGCGACCCCGAGCTTTTGACGCTGAAGGCGCTGAAGGCGCTGCAGGGCGCCGATGTGGTGGTCCATGACGGCCTGGTGTCCGACGAGATCCTCGACCTGGCGCCTGCCGGCGCCCAGCGGATCAGCGTGGCCAAGCGCAAGTCCCGCCACTCCTACGCCCAGGACGAGATCAACAGGATGCTGGTCGCCTTCGCCCTCCAGGGCCTGAAGGTGGTGCGGCTGAAGGGGGGCGACCCCTTCATCTTCGGCCGCGGCGGCGAAGAGCTGGAAGCCTGCCGTGCGGCGGGCGTGGAATGTCTGATCGTGCCCGGCGTCACCGCGGCCCTGGCCGCCGGCGCCGGCGCCGGCGCGCCCCTGACCCATCGCGGCCTGGCCCAGGCGGTGACCTTCGTCACCGGCCACGCGGCCAAGGGCGAGGAGCCGGACCTGGACTGGGAGAGCCTGGCCAAGCCAAACCAGACCGTGGTCATCTATATGGGGGTGTCCACGGCCGCAGGCATCGCCCGCAGGCTGACACAGGCCGGCCGTAACCCCGCCACGCCGGCGCTTATAGTCGAGAACGCCAGCCGGGCCGACGAACGTCGCATCGTCACCCGCCTGGAGGCATTGGCGGAAGCCGCGGCGTCTCTGAAGGGGCCGGCGCTTCTGATCGTCGGCGAATCGATGGCTCTGGCCATATCCGGTGAATCTGGGGCCGGCGAACCCGGCCAGGTGACGCAGATTGAGGCTCGCGCTGTCGAGCTGGGAGGCAAGTGAGATGAAGGCCCTGACCGCCAACCGCCTGATCGACGGCGATGTCGTCTTCTGGAAGGCCGGCAAGTGGGTCGAGCGTTTCGCCGACGCCGACCTGTTTGACGACGCCGCCGCGGCCGAACTCGCCGAGGGCCAGGCCAAGTCGCAACCCACTGTCGTGATCGACCCCTATCTGATCGACCTGATGGAATCCGACGGCCTGTGGGCGCCGCTCAGCTATCGCGAGCGCATCCGGGCGCTGGGGCCCACCAACCACCCGACCCACGGCAAGCAGGCCGAGGGCGGCGAGATGATCGAGGCGCTGATGCACGCCGACGGCGCCGCCCGCTCCAGCGGTCGCGTCAACCTGATCAAGCGTAAGTAAGGAGGCGCGGGATGTACCAGTACGACACCCTCGACAAAGAGATCGTCGCCGACCGCTCGCGCGAATTCCGCGAGCAGGTGGGCCGCCGCCTGGCCGGCGAGCTGAGCGAAGACCAGTTCAAGCCCCTGCGGCTGATGAACGGCCTCTATCTGCAGCTGCACGCCTATATGCTGCGGATCGCCGTGCCCTATGGCTCGCTGAATTCCCGCCAGATGCGCAAGCTGGCCTATATCGGCCGCACCTATGACCGCGGCTATGGCCACTTCACCACCCGCCAGAACCTGCAGTTCCACTGGATCAAGCTGCGGGATACGCCCGACATCCTCGACCACCTGGCCGAGGTGGACATGCACGCCATCCAGACCAGCGGCAACTGCATCCGCAACGTGACGTCCGACCCCTATGCCGGCGCCACGGTCGAGGAACTGGACGATCCCCGGGTCTGGTCCGAGGCGATCCGCCAGTGGTCGAGCCTGCACCCGGAATTCTCGTTCCTGCCGCGCAAGTTCAAGATCGCCATCACCGCTGCGCCCAAGGACCGCACGGCGGCCAAGGTGCACGATATCGGCCTGATGATCCGCCGCGGCCGCGACGGCCAGCTGGGCTTCGAAGTGATCGTCGGCGGCGGCCTGGGCCGCACCCCTTATGTGGGGCCGACCATCGCCGAGTTCCTGCCGGCCAACCGGCTGTTCTCGTACCTGGAGGCGATCCTGCGGGTCTATAACCGCCATGGCCGCCGGGACAATCTCTACAAGGCCCGGATCAAGATCCTGGTGGCCGCGCTGGGGGCCGAGGAGTTCGCGCGCCAGGTGGCTGAGGAATGGGCCAAGATCGGTCCGGAGGGCGATCTGCCCGACACCGAACTGGCCCGCATCCGCGGCGCCTTCGCCAAGACGGCGTTCGAACCCCTGCCGGCGGTGTCGGAGACCTTCGAGGCGGCCAAGGCCGCTGATCCGGCCCTGGCCCGCTTCGCCCGCAACAATCTGCGCGCGCACAAGAAGCCGGGCTACGCCATCGTCGAGATCTCGCTGAAGACCGTGGGCGAGACCCCGGGCGACGCGACTTCGGACCAGATGGACGTGGTCGCCGACCTGGCCGAGCGCTATGGCCAGGACGACATCCGGGTGACCCATGAGCAGAACCTCGTCCTGCCGCACATCCGGCTCGACGACATGCCCGAGGTGTTCGCCAGGCTGCAGGCCGTGGGCCTGGCCAGCGCCAATGTGAACCTGATCTCCGACATCATCGCCTGCCCGGGGCTGGACTACTGCGCCCTGGCCAACGCCCGGGCCATTCCCGTGGCCCAGCAGATCGCCCAGACCTTCGCCGACCAGGAGAAGGCCGAGGCCATCGGCGAGCTGAAGATCAAGATCAGCGGCTGCATCAACGCCTGCGGCCACCACCATGTGGGCCACATCGGCATCCTGGGCGTCGATAAGAAGGGCGAGGAGTTCTACCAGCTGACCCTGGGGGGCTCCGGCGCCGAAGACGCCTCGGTGGGCAAGATGCTCGGCCCGGCATTGCCCTACGACAAGGTGGCCGCCGCCATCGACACCCTGGTCGAGGTCTATCTGCGCGAACGCCAGGACGGCGAACGCTTCCTCGACACCTATCGCCGGACCGGCGTCGAACCCTTCAAGGAGGCCGTCTATGCCGACGCTCATTAAGCTCGACGCGGGCCGGTTCGTCCTGGCCAACGACCCATTCACCGCCGTCGCCGATGACGAGGGCCTGCCCCTGGGCGACGTGATCATCTCGTTCACCCGCTTCCAGGCCGAGGGCGAACGGCTGCTGGCCGAGGGCCGCGCCGTCGGCGTGCGCCTGGAGCCGGACGAGGAGGTCGAGGCCCTGGCCTATGACCTGCCGCGGATCGCCGTGGTGGCCGTGGCCTTCCCGAAGTTTCGCGACGGGCGGGGCTTCACCTCGGCGCGGCTGCTGCGTGAGCGGCTTGACTATGCCGGTGAGGTCCGCGCCGTGGGCGATGTCTTCCGCGAGCAGGCGGGCTTCATGGTCCGCTGCGGCTTCAACGCCTTCGAGCCGTCGGACGGCTCGACCCCCGACATCTGGGCGCATGCCGTCAGCCGGCATCGCCACGTTTATCAGCGCGCCGCCGACGCCCGCACGCCGGCCTTTGTGGAGCGCGAAGGAGGGTGACCATGGCCTATGATCAGACCGATCGGCCATCGATCGCAGACCGGCTCGACGCCGAACTGCGCCACGCCGAACCGACCGAAATCATCGCCGCGGCGCACCGCGAGTTTGGCGACAAGCTGGCGATGGTTTCGTCCTTCGGGGCGGAATCGGCGGTGCTGCTGCATCTCGCCGCCCAGGTCAGCAAGGACATTCCGATCCTGTTCCTGGACACCGGGATGCTGTTTGGCCAGACCCTGGACTATCGGCGTAACCTGGCCGCACGCCTGGGCCTGACCGATGTGCGTGACCTGCGTCCGCACTATCAGGACCTGGCGGTTTCCGATCCCGAGGCCAAGCTCTGGAAGACCGACGTGGACGGCTGCTGCCATATCCGCAAGGTCCTGCCGCTCGACCGGGCGCTGGGCGAGTTCGACGCCTGGATCACCGGCCGCAAGCGCTTCCACGGGGGCGACCGCCTGTCCCTGCGGGTGGTCGAGGAGGCCGAGCCGCACGTGAAGTTCAACCCCCTGGCCAACTGGGGCAAGGAGGACCTGGACGCCTATGTCCTGGCCCACGACCTGCCGCCCCATCCGCTGGTGGCGCAGGGGTTTCCTTCGATCGGCTGCTGGCCGTGCACCTCGCCGGTTGAGGATGGCCAGGATGTCCGCGCCGGACGCTGGCAGGGTTCGCAAAAGAGCGAATGCGGCATACATGTCGCCCGCGCGCCGGGGATCACGACGACCGCCGGCGGGTCGACCAATGTCGGCGGCGACATCTGACCTTCGCCAGAGCCCTTTCCGATCTGGCTGGCTCAGCCGGATCGAAACAGAGAGACGACCTGATGACTGACGTGACCGTGGCCGCGCCGGCCCCGAAGAAGGCCGGAGCCTTCCACCTGGAGACCGTGACCTGGGTCCAGCACTGGACCGACAGCCTGTTCTCGTTCCGCACGACGCGTGATCCGTCCCTGCGGTTCTCCAGCGGCCAGTTCGTGATGGTCGGCCTGGAAGTCGACGGCAAGCCGCTGCTGCGCGCCTATTCCATCGCCAGCCCCGCCTGGCACGAGGAGCTGGAATTCTATTCCATCAAGGTGCCGGACGGCCCGCTGACCTCGCGCCTGCAGAAGATCCAGGTCGGCGACCAGGTGATGATCGGCCGCAAGCCCACCGGCACCCTGGTGCTGGACGGGCTGAAGCCCGGCAAGCGGCTGTACATGCTCGGCACCGGCACGGGCCTGGCGCCCTGGCTGTCGCTGGCCCGCGATCCCGAGGTCTATGAGCGCTTCGACGAGGTGATCGTCACCCATACGGTGCGCAATGTGGCCGACCTGAACTATCGCGAGCTGTTCGAGGAAGACCTGGCCAAGGACGAGATCCTCTCCGAGGTGATCGGCGACAAGCTGCGCTACTATCCCACCGTGACCCGCGAGGCCTTCAAGACCCAGGGCCGGATCACCGACCTGATCGCCTCGGGCAAGTTGTTCGAGGATCTGGGCGTTCCGCCGCTGGATCC
>CAZERE010000020.1:0-439 GCA_964515365.1 uncultured Phenylobacterium sp.
CCGCCGGCGGTCAGGGCGACGGTCTCCTCGTCGTTCATGCCCATGCGGGCGAAGGTCTCGCGGATGTCGCGGCCCGACTGGATCGGGTCCGGATTGCCCCCAGGACCTTCCGGATTGACGTAGATCAGGCCCATCTGAATGGCGGCCAGCGGGTTTTCGAGCGCCCGGCCCGCCTCGTCGTCAATACGGGTCTCGGCGCCCTGGCCGACCCACTGCTCCTCGGTGCCCCAGTAGATGTCCTTCTCGGGCTCCCAGATGTCCTCGCGGCCGCCGCCGAAGCCGAAGACCGGCCCGCCCATGGACTCGATGGCCACATTGCCGGTCAGGATCATCAGGTCGGCCCAGGACAGCTTGGCGCCGTACTTCTGCTTGATCGGCCACAGCAGGCGGCGCGCCTTGTCGAGATTGGCGTTGTCCGGCCAGCTGTTCAGCGGGGCGA
>CAZERE010000020.1:449-32496 GCA_964515365.1 uncultured Phenylobacterium sp.
TGCCCATAGTCGGCCGGCCACCAGGGCTGGCTGTCGGTCATCAGGGCGGTCAGGTCGCGCTTGAGCGCCGCATAGTCCAGGGACTGGAAGGCCTTCGCATAGTCGAAGTCGTCCCCCATCGGGTCGCCGTGCAGGCCCTGCTGGTGGAGGATGTCCAGCGACAGCTGGTTGGGCCACCAGTCGCGGTTGGTGCGGCCAAGCAGGGATCGGAGCGCCGCAGGCTGCTTCATCGGGCAGCCCAGCGGATCGCCGGTGTTGGAGGCGTCGTCCATGGTCGTTCTCCCTCGCGTTCTAGGCGTTGAGGGAGCCTAGGCCCGAGGGCGGCACATTGGAAAATCAATAAACTTGATGATCACGCACGGGAATTTCTATCAAGCTGCGCCGCGCCCGGGTCGGCCCTGCCCGGCCTTAGCCGGCTTGCTCGACCGCCTGAGGTTCGCCATATGGCTGGGATGGATCAAAACCTGCTCGCCGAGCTGATCGCCACCGCCCGCAAGGCCGGCGCCGATGCCGCTGAGGCCGTCACCGCCGAACGCCAGTCCCTGTCCATCTCCGTCCGCGAGGGCGAGCTGGAAGAGGTGGAACGGGAGGAGTCCCGCGACCTTGGCCTGCGGGTTTTTGTCGGCCAGCGCCAGGCGACGGTTTCGGGCTCGGACCTTTCTCCCGAAGCCCTGTCCAAGCTGGTTGACCGGGCCGTGGCGATGGCCAGGCTGGCGCCGGAGGATCCCTATGCGGGCTTCGCCCCGGTCGAGCGGCTGGCCCAGGGGCCGCACCTGGACCTCGACCTCTATGACCCCACCGAGCTTTCGCCGGAAACCCTGGAGGATCGCGCCCGCGCCGCCGAGGCCTCGGCCCGGGCGGTGAAGGGCGTCGTCAATTCCGATGGGGCGACCGCCAGCTGGTCCGCCGCCAAGTGGCTGATCGCCACCAGCCACGGCTTCGTCGGCGCTCACCAGGCGTCGGGCTTTTCCCTCGGCGCCTCGGCCATCGCCGGCGACGGCCAGTCCATGGAGACCGGCTATGACGGCCGCTCGGTGCGCTGGCATGAGGACCTGCCGGGGCCTGAAGGGATCGGGACCGAGGCCGGGCGCCGGGCTGCCGCGCGGCTGGGCTCGCGCAAGATCGCCTCGACCACCGCCCCGGTGATCTTCGAGAACCGCCTGGCCATGTCGATCATCAGCCCGCTGATCGGCGCGATCTCGGGCCCCTCCATCGCCCGCGGCTCCTCCTTCCTAAAGGACAAGCTCGGCCAGCCCGTATTCGCGCCCGGCGTCACCATAACCGACGACCCTCATCGGCCCCGGGGCCTGGGCTCCAGCCCCTTCGACGACGAAGGGGTGGAGACCCGCGCCATGGATCTCATCGACAAGGGCGTGCTCACCACCTGGCTGCTCAATTCCAGCTCCGCCCGCCAGCTGGGCCTGGAGACCACCGGCCACGCCTCCCGCGGCCTGGCCGGCCCCCCCGGGGTCGGCGTCTCCAACCTGACCCTGCAGCCCGGAACCGAGGATCAGGCGAGCCTGATGCGCAGCGCCGGCAAGGGTCTGCTGATCACCTCGATGTTCGGCCCGTCCCTGAACGGCAACACCGGCGACTGGTCGGTGGGCTGTTCGGGCTTCTGGTTCGAGGACGGAGAGCTGGCCTATCCGGTCAGCGAGATCACCGTGGCCGGCAATCTGATCGAGATGTACGCCCGGCTCGTGCCCGGCTCCGACCTGGAGATCCGCGGGGCGTCCAATGCGCCTTCGGTCCTCATCGACGCCCTGGCGATTGCGGGGAAATGAGCCCAAGCCCCGCCCCCAGCCCCTCTCAGGACCTGGAGCTGCTGGTCGCCGCCGCCGTCGAGGCCGGGACCCTGGCCCTGGACCTGCGGGCGCGGGGGCTGAAGATTGCCTGGAAGGAGGGCAATTCTCCGGTCACCAACGCCGATTTCGCCACCGACACCCTGCTGAAGACCACCCTGGGCCGGGCGCGCCCCGACTATGGCTGGCTGTCGGAGGAGACGGCCGACGATCTGGAGCGCCTGGATCGGCGGCGGGTGTTCGTGGTCGATCCCATCGACGGCACCCGGGCCTATATGAAGGACAAGCCCTGGTGGGTGATCTCGGCCGCCGTGGTCGAGGACGGACAGCCCATCGCCGGCGTCGTCTATGCGCCGCAGGTGGGCGAGGTCTACACCGCCACTGTCGGCGGCGGCGCCAAGCTGAACGGCTCGTTGATCGTGCCGGCCCCCACGGTGCGGCTGGACGGCTGCGGCATGGTCGGCGACCAGCGGATGTTCGACCATCCATCCTGGCCTGAGCCCTGGCCGATCATGCGGGTGGAGTCGCGCAACTCCACCGCCTATCGCATGTGCCTGGTGGCCTCCGGCCAGTTCGACGCAGCCCTGGCGCTGGTGGCCAAGGCCGACTGGGACCTGGCCGCGGCCGACCTGGTGGCCCGGGAAGCCGGAGCCTATAGCGGCGACCACCTGGGGGGCGGCTTCGCCTATAATGGTCGGATTCCGTCCCAGCGGAGTCTGTTATGCGCGGCGCCGCGATTGGCCCCATTGATCATGGCGCGGGTCTCGCATATCGCCATACCAAACTGAGCCCTCTTTCGAGGAAGACATGCCCGACAAACAGCTTTTGCACATCGTGATCGGCGGCGAACTCGAGGAAGTCGAGCAAGTTCGTTTCCGCGACCCCTCGAAGATCGACCTGGTCGGCGCCTATCCCACCTACGAGCAGGCCCTGGCCGTCTGGCGCTCCAAGGCCCTGGCGACGGTGGACAACGCCCTGATGCGCTACTTCATCATCCATGCCCACAAGCTGCTCGATCCCCAACTGGACGGCGAGAAGCCCGGCGGCTGAATGCGCGGGACGACAAACCAGCGTCTTGTCCGAAAACTGTCACCCGCCGTGGGCAGAATGATGCTCACGGAGGCTCCCTTGTTCAGATCAGCTTGTTTCCAGCCGGGTGTGGCGGCGGCCACAGCCCTTGGGCTTTTGCTTGCCGGCTGCGCCGGCTTCGGTTCCGACGCGCCCAAGGACGGCACGTTGAGCGGAACCCTGGTTCCTGCGGCCCATGAGACCGTGGCCGTCGGCACCGCCAATAGCGACGCCGCCGATGATCCCGAAATCTGGGCCGACCCCCGCGATCCGAACCGCGCGGTGATCTTCGGCACCGACAAGAAGGCCGGCCTCTACGCCTATGGCCTCGACGGTCAGGTGCGCGCCTTCCTGCCCGAAGGGCCGCTGAACAATGTGGACTTGCGGGACGGCTTCGTGGTCGGCGGCAAGGCCCAGGTGCTGATCGCCGCCAGCCATCGCAGCCGGGGCGGGGCGCTGCTCTTCCTGATGGACCCCGACACGCTGGACATCCGGACCTGGGGCCTGGTCCCGGTTCCGGTCAGCGAACCCTATGGCCTGTGCATGGCCCGCCGCGGCGGCGACGTCGTCGTGATCGTGGTCGGCAAGGACGGCGACGTCCGCCAGGTCCGCGTCCGCGACCAGGGCGGCGAGCCTGTGGGCGTCGAGGAGCAGAGCTTCGCCGTCGGCTCCCAGTCCGAAGGCTGCGTCGTCGATGACGAGACCGGCGCCCTTTATGTGGGCGAGGAGATGAAGGGCGTCTGGCGTTATTCGCTCGATCCCACTGCCGGCGGCGCCCGGACCCTGCTGGAAGCGGCCCCCGGCCCGCGCCTGACCCCCGATGTCGAAGGGCTGACCCTGCTGCGGGATTCGGGCCAGACCTTCCTGATCGCCTCGAGCCAGGGGGACAACGCCTTCGCCGTCTGGCGGGTGGCGGGGCAAGCCGCCGACTATCAGGGCCGGTTCTCCATCGCCGCGGCCGGCGAGGTGGATGCGGTCACCGGAACCGACGGCGTGGCCGCCCTGGGCGGTCCGGTCGGCCCCTATGCCGAGGGCCTGATCGTCGTGCAGGACGACGCCGACACCGAAGGCGCCTCCAGCGAGGTCCGTCGGGAACGCCAGAACTTCAAGCTGGTGGACTGGCGCGCGGTGAAGTCGGCCCTGGAAATCAACCTCACGGCGCCTTAGGCCTTTGGGCCAAAATGGGCGCCGTGAGGCGCTCCGCCGGCGAGCTAGGAGAGACATGATGAAGAAGCTTTTGGGCCTCTGCGCCGCCCTCGCCCTGCTGGGCGGCGCCGGCAGCGCGCATGCGGCGCGGGACTATGTGTGGGCGGCCGGCTCCTCGACCGTCTTCCCCTTCGCCACCCGGGTCGCCGAGAACTACGCCCGCAAGACCGGCATGAAGGCCCCCAATGTGGAATCCCTGGGGACCGGCGGCGGCATCAAGCTGTTCTGCGGCGGGGTCGGCGACAACTTCCCCGACATCGCCAACGCCTCGCGCCCGATGACCCAGCAGGAATACGACACCTGCGCCGCCAACGGCGTGAACGATATCGTCGAACTGAAGGTGGGCTATGACGGCATCGTCATCGCCGCCGACCGCAGCGCGCCGGACTACCAGTTCCGCCTGCCCCACCTCTATCTGGCGCTGGGCGCCAATGTGCTGCGCGGCGGCAAGTTCGTGCCCAACCCCTACAACAACTGGAACGAGATCGGCCCGGGCCTGCCCGACAACCGCATCCTGGTCTACGGCCCGCCGCCCACCTCGGGCACCCGGGACGCCTTCGTGGAACTGGGCATCGAGGCCTCGGCCCGCACCTATCCCACCGCCGAGGCCCTGCGCGACCGCGATGAAGACGAGTTCAAGCAGATGACCCACCCCCTGCGCCGCGAGGGCTGGGTGGACTCCGGCGAAAACGACAACGCCATCGTCCAGACCCTGACCAAGACCCCCGGCTCCCTGGGCGTGTTCGGCTATTCCTTCCTGGAAGAGAACGGCGACAAGGTGAAGGCCATGTCGATCGATGGCGTAGCGCCCACCGTGGCCACCATCGCCCAGGGGACCTACCCCCTGTCCCGCTCCATCTTCATCTATGTGAAGAAGGCCCATGTGGGCGTGACCCTTGGGCTGCAGGAATTCGTCACCGAGTTCACCTCCGATGCGGCGACCGGGCGTGGCGGCTATCTTCAGAGCCGCGGCCTGATCCCGCTGCTCCCGCCCGAGCATGAGGCCGCAAAAGCCACCGCCAGCGCCATGACCGCCATGAGCCGGCCCGACTAAGGACCGATTGGCGGGGCCTCGGTCCCGCCGATCCCTCCATGCCCCTGCAACCGGACCTGAGCTGGCTGGTCGCCGCCGTGGCGCTCGGGCCGTTCATCGGCAGTTTTCTTGGCCTGATGAGCCTTCGGCTGCCCGAGGGGCGGCCGGTCGGTCTGTCGCGCTCGGCCTGTCCTTCCTGCGCGCGGCCCCTGGGACCGATCGACCTGGTCCCGGTGCTTTCCTTCGTCGTATTGAGAGGGCGGTGCCGCACCTGCGGCGCGCAGATCCCCCGCCGCTATCTGGCCCTGGAGCTGGCCTGCCCGGCGCTCGCCCTGTGGTCCGCCCTGATTCATCCGTCAGCGGAGGGATTCCTCGGCGCGCTGCTCGCCTGGCAGCTCCTGCTGCTGGCCCTGCTGGACGCCGAGCACTTCTGGCTGCCGCGGATGTTGACCCTGCCCCTGATCGTCTCGGGCCTGGCGGTCGCCGCCGCCCAGGGCGTGCTGGGGGCTCATCTGCTGGGCGCGGCCCTCGGCTTCGCCGGCCTCAGCCTGCTGGCCCTGGCCTATCGAAGGCTGCGGGGACGGGAAGGCCTGGGGGGCGGCGACGCCTATCTCCTGGCCGGCGGCGGCGCCTGGTGCGGCGCCATCGCGCTGCCCAGCATTCTGCTGATCGCCGCAGCGTCCGGCCTCATCTTCGCGCTGGTCCTGCGCCTCCGGGGCAAGACCCTGGCCGCCGACCAGCCCCTGCCGTTCGGCGTGTTCCTGGCCGCCGGCGTCTGGCTGACCTGGCTCTATGGCCCCCTAGGGCTGGCCTAGCCGCCCGACCATCCGGCGTTGGTGGCCGTCCAGAGTGCGCTCATAGCCGGCCGCCCCCAGGGCGGCCTCCACCTCGGGACGGGTGGTGCGCAGGATCATGTCCATCTGATAGCCGCCATCAGCCCCGATCAGCAGGTCGGCCTGCACATCGACCCCTTCGGCCTGGCCCCGAAGCGGCAAGGCAAGCGAGGCGCCCGCGCACGCCGGGTCTCCGGCCAGGACGAGGCCCGGCAGTTGCAGACCCGCAAGGCTGACGTCCGCCAAGGACACCTGGCCGCCGGCCCGCCGGCACTCGCCGTCCCGAAGGTCGAGAGAGACGCCAACCATACGCACCGTCCCGGCCAGCCCCGAATCCGGCGCAAGCTGGCCAAGGGGCGAGGCGGCGTCCACGTCGATCAACTCCACGGCGCCCCGGCCAAGTCGCGCCGCGCCCGTCGCGGCCTCACCCTTGAAGCCCAGCCGCGGCCGCCCCGCCAGCAGCGACAGCGGGCTCACCCCCAGGCGAACATCGCCGAGCCGCAGGCCCCGATAGGCGGCGTCCGACAGGCGGCCCCGCCAGACCGTTCCCGACACCTCGGCCGCGCTGAGACCCGCCGCCGCCGCCCGGTCCCCGAGGACAAGGCTCAAGGGCGCCATGACCAAGAGGACCAGCAGCGCCGCCAGACCGAACACGGCCCCCAGGGCTGGCGCAGCCAACGGCAGGTTCGGCGGAGCGGGCCTCATGGGGTCACCGGGGCGAAGGTGGCGTCCACGTCAAGCTGGCCCATCTCGCCCTTCAACACCGTCAGGTGACGGGCGGCGATGGCGTGCTCGGCCTGCAGCAGGGCGATCCAGGGCATGACCGAGGCGCTTGGCCCCATGACCACCGCCTGGACGCCGCCGTCCTCGCCCGCCTCGATCCGCACCACCTCCAGCCCGGCCGCCGCGGCCGTGTCGGCCACCAGCTGCTCGACCGGCGCCGAGCGGGTCGGGGTCGGCGCAGCTTCGCCCAGGCGGGCGATCTCGGCCACGGCGGCGTCCACCACGGCCTCATCGGCCAGGGCGCGGGCCAGGTGATCCTCGGCGTCCCGCGCGGCGCCGCGCAGGGGCGAAGCCACGCCGAACCACAGGATGAAGATCAGGAGCAGCCCGGCGAGCGCGCCCAGGAGAACCTGCTCGCGCCGGCTGCGCGTCGTCCACCAGTCCACCATCACCGCGCTCCCAGAATGACGTCGCTGATCACCCGCCCGCCCTCTTCCCGCGAGCCCTCCACCCGCACGGACAGGCCCGAGGCGTTCAGAGCCTGGGCCAGGCCTTCGCCGTCGGAATAGGCCGCATGGCTCAACGCCGCGCGGGCCGCGCCATCGGGCATGATGATGAGGCTTTCGACCTGCACCTGATCCAACGGTTCGACGGCGGCGAACAGCTGGGCCGCCAGGCCGCTGGCGCCGCCCCCGGACACCAGGGCCAGGGCGTCCAGTTGCGCCTGGGCCTGGGCAGCCGGATCGGTGACCGCTGTCCCTTGCGGCAGGATGGCGGCGACCTTGGCCTCGGCCCGCGCCTCGGCCTGACGGGCGCGTATGTGGTCGGCGCCAGCCTGGGCGCCCCAGAGGATCAGCGGGCTGATCAGCAGCGCCAGCGCCAGGGCTGCGGCCCGGCGCAGATCCCGGCGGCCCAGGGGCTCGCGGCGTGCAGGGTCAAACTCGCCCTGCAGCAGATTAACGGCCGGGCTTACCGCCATGTCGGCCAGGGCGCGCTCCAGGGCGGGGCCGGCCAGGGCCTGGGCGGGACGCTCGCCGACAATGGCGGCCACCAGGTCCGGCTCGCCGGTGAAGGCCAGCCGCTGGCCCCGCACGGCGGTCAGGGCGCCGAACTCGGCGGTGACAATCACGGGGATCCCGTCGGGGTCATCCGGCGGCTCGGGCAGGGCCAGGCAATCGGGAATGACCAGGTCGGGGGCGACCCCATGCAGGGCGGCATGGTCGAGCCAGGCCTGCATCCGGGCGGCCGACAGCGCGACGATCAGGCGATGACCGTCGGCCTCGGGCGGCGACAGGGCCACATGGGCGCCCACCGCGCTGGTCATCTGGTCTTCCAGCAGGGCGAGCGCCGCCCCCCGGGCCTGGGCCTCCGAGGCCGCCTTGATCGGCGCCCAGCGGACCAGAACCTCGGCGCCGGGGATCACCAGCACATTGCGCATGGGCGTCAGGGCCGAGGCCTCCTGGACAGGCAAGATGCCGCGCCCCACCACCGAGCCCAGCTCGTCGAGGATCAGATAGGTGGGCTCGGCGTCGGGCGCCGCGCCGGCGAGGACGATGCGGGTTCGGTTCATTCGTCATATGTCCATCGGCGGGCGACCAGGCGAACCTGGCCGGCGGAATCGACCTCGAACAGGCCGCTGGCGACCACCTCGGCGTCGAGATAGTCCACCTGGGTCTGCAGGGTGAAGAAGCGGGTGGTGTCTTTTATCTGGCTGGCGTCGGCCGGAATGTGTTCGGCAAGCGCCGGCTGGTTCCAGAACTCGTTGACGCTCCATCCCCCTGCCGGTCGCGCAGCGATCACGCGTTGCGCGAGGTCTGCTCCCACCTCGCCGCTCGTCAGCATGGTGATCAGCAGGGCCTTGTCCGGCGTGATGGTGTTCACATTGATCGGCGACAGGTCGTTGGTCGGCAGGGCGCACACAAAGGGACGCAGGCGGCTATAGACCGAAGGCGTAAAGCCGCGGATGGCCCGCAGTTCGCTGACCTCCGCCAGCAGGGTCCCGCCGGTCCGATAGGCGGGCGATCCCGCCAGATAGGCCTCGTCCTCGGCGCCGCCGCTCTCGCGCACCCCATCGCTGTCGATCCAGTCGGTGAGGGCTGCGCCCAGCATCTCGGCCTCGCGGGGGGCGAAATTCAGGGCGCCCAGCAGGGCGTTGAACTGGGCGACGCCGGTTTCGTGTCGGCTCAGGACGTCGCCCGCCCCCTGAACCACGCTGTTCAGGTTGAAGCAGGCGGCGCCATCGGTGAGCCGGCTCTGAATCAAGCCGTTCTCCACCGGAAAGCTGAACGGGCGATCCTGCCAGCCGCCGTCCAGGGTGACCCGGTCGGAGGCCCGCACCAGCTGGCTGATCTGTCCGGCCGCCAGGGTTTCTGCGCCCAGGGCGTACCATCGGGCCTGGCCCACGGCCTCGGCGTTGGCGGCCCGACGAATGCCAAAGCGGATGTCGTCCAGCACCACGGCGGCCAGGGTGGCCAGCACCGCCACCAGCAGCAGCACCGTCAGCAGGGCGACGCCCCGCTCGGAGGGCCTGTCCAGGCGCGGGCTCATGCGCCGCCATCCGGCAGCAGGACCAGCTGCGTCACTTGGCCGAAGGACTCGAGGTCCATCTCCAGGCGGATCGCCTGCGGCAGGGGGCGGTCGGCGCTCGGCGCCCAGGCCGGCGCCCAGGACCCGCGGGCGTAGAAGGCGACCACAAGCCCCTTCACCCCACGCAACAGCACCTGGGGCTCGCCCAGGGCCGCGCCATCCAGCGCCGGACGGGCGCGCCGCTCGAGGCGGTCCTCCACCAAGCGGTATTCCACATATTGCATCGCCGCCCGCGGCGCGGCGTCGGAATTGTCCCAGCCGCGGCGGGTGAAGGCCAGGACCGGCGCCGCCGCGCTCTCGCCGCCTGAGAGGCTGCGGCTGGGGACGCCGCCATCGGCGCGGGTGCGGCGATCGGCGATCTGCTCCAGGTCGGTCTTGATCAGGGCGCGCGCGCTCTGCAGGGCGGCGATCTCGTCCATCCGTTCGCGCACCACGGCGCGGTTGTCGGCGGCGAAGCCCAGCACCGCCACGCCGGCGGCCGAGAGCAGGCTGAAGACCAGCAGGGCCACCAGCATCTCCACCAGGGTGAAGCCCTTCATGCGCCCCCCCGGAAGACGGTGACCTCGGCCACGGTGCGGGGTTCGCTGACGCCCCGGACCTGGATGTCGATCCGCAACAGACCCTGGTCGGCGGGCGCGGTGATGCGACGCCAGATCCAGTCCTGGCCGCCGAGCTGGACCTGGCCCTCGGCGTCGCCCAGGGTCGGCGGCTCGGGCGAGATCAGGGCCTCGACGGCGGCGTTCTCCGCCACCATGGCCGCCAGGGTGCGAGTCTGCAGCAGCTGGGCGGTGCGGGTGTTTTCCCCCGCCAGATTCAGGAGCGCGAGCACCACCAGGCTGAAGACCGCCAGGGCGACCAGCAGCTCAATGAGGGTGAAGCCCTGTTCAGCCGGCCGGCGCATCGAGCCGCACCTCGCCGGTCACATCGACGCTGACCGTCATCTGCTGGTCGGCCCGCGACAGGGTCACCCTGGCGGGCTCAGCCGAGCCGGTGGGATCGAACCGCACCGCGTCGCGGCCCGGCGCAGCCTGCAGGCGCGCGCCCAGGCCCGTGGGCCAGGCGTGGGCCTCGAAGGGCGTGGCCTCCAGCGGCTCCCATTGGCCCCGGCGCAGCACGCGGAAATCATAGCCTTCCGCATCCAGACGAACCTCCACGGCGCGGTTGGTCAGCAGGGATTCCTCCCGCGCCCGGGCGAAGCGTCCGGCCAGCGCCTCGGCCTCGCGGCGCACCTCGCCGCGACCGTCCGGGGCGGTCATCACCACGGCGGCGCCCATGAGGCCCAGGATGACAAGCACCACCATCAGCTCCACCAGGGTGAAGCCGGCCTCAGCGCGGCGGCGCGTCCCGGGGACGGCCTCAGTTCCAGTTGCCGATGTCCGCATCCTCGCCTTCGCCGCCCTTGGCCCCGTCGGCGCCGAAGGAATAGACATCGAACCGGCCCCGCTCGCCGGGATAGGCGTACTGATAGGGATTGCCCCAGGGATCGTCGGGCAGGCGGCGGATATAGCCCCCGTCCCGATAGCGATCGGCCCGGGGAACGCCGGCCGGAAGCTGGGTCAGGGCCGCCAGGCCCTGCGCCGTGGTCGGATAGGCCAGCATTTCCAGCCGGTAGGTTTCCACCGCCTGTTCCAGGGTGGAGATGTCGGCCTTAGTCTTCTCCCGCATGGCGCGGTCTTGGCTCGGCAGCACATTGATCATCACCACCGTGGCCAGCAGGCCCAGGATGACGACCACGACCATCAGCTCCACCAGGGTGAAGCCGGCTTCCGAGGCCGGGCGGGGGCGCATCTTGCGTCGGGTCATGAGGGCTCCTTCGAACGCTCTGGTCCCTAGCCCAGGGCCAGGGTGTTGATCTGCAGGATGGGCAGCAGGATGGACAGGACGATGACCGCCACCAGTCCGCCCATGAGAATGATGATCGCCGGCTCCAGGAGGCTGAGCGCCACGGCGGTGAAGGTGGCGAACTCGCGCTCCATATATTCCGCCGCCCGGCCCAGCATCAGCTCGACCCGGCCGCTGTTTTCGCCGCTGGCGGTCATATAGACGAGCAGCGGCGGGAAGACCGCCACCTTGCGCATGGCCGAGGACAGGGCCCCGCCCTCGCGGATCATCTCGGCCATGTCCGTCGTCGCCTGGCGCAGGACGTGGTTGTGGATGGTGGGCGCGGTGATCTGCAGGCCCTCGAGGATCGGCAGGCCGCTGGCGATCATGGTCGAGAGCGTGCGGGCCAGTCGCGCCGCATGCAGGTCGCGGGTCAGTCGCCCCAGGATCGGCAGACGCAGCATGAGCGCGTCGGCCTTCATCCGGATGTCCGGCCGCCGCAGGGCGCGGGCCGCTCCGAAACCTGCGACCACCAGGACCAGCAGCATGATCAGGCCATAGCTGCGGATCGCATCGGAGGTTCCGATCACCAGCCGGGTCAGCAGGGGCAGGGTCTGGCCCATGGATTCGAACTGGTCGACCACCTTGGGCACCACGAAGGTCATCAGGGCCAGGACCACCAGCAGGGCGGTGGCGGCCAGCACGGCGGGATAGACCAGGGCGGCGGTCACCTTGCTCTGGGCCTGCTGGTCCCGCTCCAGCAGGTCGGCCAGGCGCTCCAGGATCGACGGCAGGGCGCCGGAGCCCTCGCCGGCGGCCACCATGGCCCGGTAGAGGGGCGGAAAGGCCCGGCCCTGGCGCGCCATGGCGTCCGACAGGCGATAGCCCTCCAGCACTCCTCCGTGCACGCCCATCAGGGCGGTGCGCACGGCGGGTTTCTCGGCCTGGACGGCGATGGTCCGCAGGGCCTCTTCCAGGGGGGCGACGGCCACAAGCGTCGCAAGCTGCCGGGTGACCAGGGCCAGGGATCGCGCGTCCAGCCGTCCGCCGAACAGGCCCGCCGAGCCCGCCCGGGCCTTGCCCGGCGACAGGCGGATGGCGGCGAGGCGACGGCGTTCGAGGACCTCGCGCGCGGCGGCCTCGTCGGCTGCGGTCAGGTGGCCGGTGCGGGTGCGGCCGGCCAGGTCCAGGGCGACATAGTCAAAGCTGGCCATGACCGCCGCCTTCCTGGCGCGTGACCCGCATGGCTTCTTCGACGGTGGTCAGGCCCTCGATGACGCAGGTGTGCGCCTCGGCCGAGAGACTGCCGCCGCCCGAGGCTATGCCGGCCGCGGCGATGGTCGCCTCGTCGGCGTTCTCGCCGATCAGGCGACGCACATGGTCGTCGATCCAGATGGCCTCGTAGATGCCCACCCGGCCCACATAGCCGGTCTGACCGCAGTCGGCACAGCCCTGGGCGCGGTAGAGGACCTGGCCCTCGGCCACCCCGGCCTGGCGGGCCGTCGCCTCATCGGCGGGCTCGGGCCGGCGACAGGTTGGGCAAAGCCGGCGGACCAGGCGCTGGGCCACGATCAGCCGCACGGTCGAGGCCAGCAGGAAGGGCTCGACGCCCATGTCGCGCAGACGGGTCACCGCGCCGGCGGCGTCGTTGGTGTGGACGGTGGAGAGCACCAGGTGGCCGGTCAGGCTGGCCTGGACCGCGATCTGGGCGGTCTCCACGTCGCGGATCTCGCCGACCATGACCACGTCCGGGTCCTGGCGCAGGATGGCCCGCAGGCCCGCGGCGAAGGTCATGCCGACCTTGGCGTTGACCTGGGTCTGGCCGACGCCGGGCACGGCGTATTCCACCGGATCCTCGATGGTCAGGATGTTGCGGCTGGCGTCGTTCAGCAGGGCCAGGCCCGCATAGAGGCTGGTGGTCTTGCCCGAGCCGGTGGGTCCGGTGACCAGGATCACCCCATTGGGTTCGGCCAGGGCCCGCTGGAAGGCCGAGAGCACCGCCGGACGCATGCCCAGCTCCGGCAAGGGGATGCCGGCCTGTTCCTGGTCGAGGATCCGCATCACCACCCGCTCGCCGGCCCGGGACGGCAGGGTGGAGACCCGCACGTCCAGGCTTCGGCCGCCCAGCGCCAGCGAGATACGGCCGTCCTGCGGAATCCGCCGCTCGGCGATGTCCAGGCGCGCCATGACCTTGATGCGGCTGACGATCAGCGGGCTTAGCCGGTGCGACAGGCTGAGCACCTCGCGCAGCACGCCATCGATCCGCAGCCGGATGATCAGCGCGGTCTCGAAGGGCTCCACATGGACGTCGGAGGCGCCGCGGCGGATGGCCTCGGCGATGACGCCATTGATCAGGCGGATGATCGGGGCGTCGTCCTGGCTGTCGAGCAGATCGGCGGCGGCGGGAATATCCTCAGCCAGGCTGTCGAGACCGCCGGGCATGTCGAGATCATCGGAACCGCCGGCCGACAGGCCGTCATCGGCATAGGCCTCCGACAGGCGCCGCTCGAACTCGGCCCGGGGCAGGGCGTGGACCTTCAGGGCGCGGCCCAGGGTGCGGCGCGCCTCCACCAGCGCCAGGGGATCGGCGCCGTCCCGCAGGCCCACATGGGCGACGTCATCGACGCCCAGCAGCACCACGCCGTGGCGCTTGGCGAATCCGTAGGGCAGCAGGGGCGGACCGGCGGCCTCCATCTCAGAGTTCCGGCGGCGGCGGCGGCGGGGGCGGCAAGGCCGTGATCGGCTCGGCCTGCATATAGTCGCGGACCAGGGCGTCGAGATTGCTCAGGCCGTCGGGGCTGCGGGCCAGCTCCCGGTCGCGGATATAGGCGTAGCGCGGTCCGGTCAGGGCCTGGGCGTCGGCGGCGCTTTCGATGATCGTCGGGCGGATGAAGACCATCAGGTTGCGCTGGACGTTCTGGCGCGAGGTCGCCTTGAACAGATTGCCCACCACCGGAATGTCCCCCAGGAACGGCGTGCGTTCGACGGTGGTGCGCTCATTGCGGTCCAGCAGGCCGCCCAGGACGACGATGGCGCCGTCGTCCACCGCCACGGTGGTCTCGATGGAGCGCTTGTCGAGGATCAGCTCGTTATAGTCCTCGCTCACCGGCCCGGCGATGCTCGACACTTCCTGGCGCAGGAACAGGGTGATGGCCCCGCCGGCGTTGATCTGCGGCTTCACGTCCAGCTGGATGCCCACATCCTGCCGCTGCACGGTGCGGAAGGGATTGGTGTTGGAGTCGCCCAGCACCTCGCCGGTGGTGATCGGGATTTCCTGACCCACCAGGATGGTGGCCTCCTGGTTGTCCAGGGTCATCACCGAGGGGGTGGAGAGCAGGTTCGAGGTGGTGTCGTTCTTCACCGCATTGATGATGAAGCCGAACAGGGCGTCGCCGCTGCGCCCATAGCCGCCGGTGATCATGCCCCGGGCGCCCAGCAGGGAGTCCATGGCCGTCTGCCGCAGGGCCGCCAGGGCGGCGGAGTCCTCAGGCAGGTTCTCCTCCCCGGCCGCCGCCCCGGCCAGGGCCAGGAGGTTGGGCGAGGCGTTGGAATAGTTGGTGGCCGAGAACGGAATGCTCGAGCCGTTGATCCCGGCCAGGGCGAACTGGACGCCCAGCTGCTGGGCGGCGTTGTCGGACAGCTCCACCACCACGGCTTCCACCAGCACCTGGCGGCGGCGGGTGTCGAGCTGGCGGATGACCTCGCCCAGCACCCGCTGGGTGTCGGGATCGGCGGCGATGACGATGGCGTTGGCGCCGGGATAGCGGGCGATATTGGCGCGGCGTCCGCCCCCGCCCGCCGTCGCGGTCTGATCCCCCGCGGCGGCCGTCGGCGTGGTCGCGGCCTCGTCGTTTCCGCCCTGGGTCGGCGTCTGGCCCACCAGCTGCTGCAGGACCGGCACGAGCTGTTCGGCGTCGGCGTGCTGCAGGTTGATGACCCGCACATCGCCGCTGGTCTCGGCCCGGCTGTCGAGGTCCCGCACCAGGTCCAGCAGGGGGCGGACGGCCTCGGGCTCGCCGCGCAGGATCAGGGAATTGCTGCTCTCCACCACCACCAGGGAGACAATGCCGTTGCGGGCGGCGGGGTCGGCGCCGGGGGGGTTGAGCACCTGGTTGACCACGCTGGCGATCTCCCGGGCCGAGCTGGAGCGCAGGGTGACGGTTTCGGTCAGCGTCCGGTCCTGATCCACCTGGCCCAGCAGGCTGCGAATCCGGGCCAGGTTGTCGGCATAGTCGGCGACCACCAGCAGATTGCCGCGCGGGCTGGGCATGATGACCCCCTGGCGGCCGATCAGCGGCTTCAGCGTCTCGGCGGCCGACACCGCGTCGATATTCCGCAGCCGGAAGACCTGGGTGGAGAAGCCATAGCCGCCGCCGCCGCTGAGGCTGGAGGGCTGGGCTGCGGCGCCCTCCTCCGGCGTGATGCGATAGACCCCGGCGCCGGCCGGCACGGCCACCAGGCCGTTGGCGCGCAGGGTCGAGAGCATCACCTCGAACAGCTCGTTGCGCGAGAGGGGCTCGTTGCTGCTGATGCTGACCTTCCCCTGGACCCGCGGGTCGATGATGAAGGTCTGGCCGGTGGCCCGGGCGACGTCCTGGATGAAGACGCGGATATCGGCGTCCTGCAGGTTCAGGGTCTGTTGTTGGGCATAGGCGGCGGGCGCCGGCCCGAGGCTCGTGCCGGCGGCCAGCAGGATGGCGAGGGCGATCAGTCTCTTCACGGGGCAGACATCCGCAGTCGAGTGTTCATGACCTGGCCGCCGCGCTCATAACTAAGGTCCACATGGGTGGCGGTGGCGAGAATCTGGGGCAGTTCGCTCATGCGCTCGCCATTGAGCTCCGAGCCGTCGATGGTGAGCAGGACGTCGCCGGGCTGAAGACCGGCCCGGGCGAGGATGGCCGCCCCCTGAGCGCCCCGGGGGGTGACCGTATAGCCGGCCGACCGACCCTCGCGCATCCGCGGGGCCAGGGCCAGGGCCGCCATGAGCTGGGCGCCGGTATAGTCCGGCGCAGCCTCCGAGGCGCCGGCGACCGGCGAGGATGGAGGCGGCGGAACATAGGCGCCGCCGCTCGGGGTCGGGAAGCCGATGCGCCGACGATTGGCCCCCTGGCGCACCACCACATGGTCGTCGGCCACCTCGACGAGGGTGATCCCGTCAGGTCCCTGCTCGCCGATGAAATAGAGGGTCTGGGCGCCGCCGGGGGGGCCGAGAATGGCCGAGGCGCTCGCCCCGCCGGTTCGCACGCCATAGAGCTGGAGGTCCGAGTCCGCCGTCACCGGGGCGTCGGACGGACCGCCCAGGCGGAAAAAGGGATCGAACCGAGCCAGGATTTCGGTCTGGGCCGAGGCGCCCGCCCCAATCGCCGGCGCGACCCCGAGGGGACCGGACGGCGGCGCGACGAGAATCCAGACCAGCCGCGCGGCCTGCACGGCGAGCAGGAGAACGAGGGCGATCTCCACCAGCCCCAGGAGGGTGCGGGGCTGCAGGGCGACGCCGTGACGAACGGCGGCAAGGTTCACAGGAGAATCTCCGAAGTCCCTGGGATGGTAGGGCTGGGCCGGCGGCCACATGCCCGTCGGGGCCTTCATGTAAACTTTTGATGACAGGTCCGTGACAGCGTCGGGATTTGATGACGCTTTGCCGCAGGCCCTGGTCGATCAGGCGAAGGCGGCCGCTGGCCGCCTTCGCCCTGTCGTCAGAAGCGGGTCGAAAGGCTGACCGAGTAGCTGCGGCCGAGCTCGTAGTTGTTGAGGATCACCTTGTCGCCGCCCTGGGTCTGGAATTCGTCGAACTCCTCGCCCAGCAGGTTGCGGGCCTCGAGGCCGAGGGTGAATTCCGGCCCCCAGATCTGGAACTTCTGGCGGAAGTTGAAGTCCAGGGTGACCCCCGGCTCCTGCAGGAAGTCCGCCGCGCCGGCCCCGCCGCGGGCGGTGGTCCGCTCGCTGGCGTAGTTGGCCAGGAGGGTCGCCTGGGTGGCGCCGTCCAGGCTTTCGAAGCCGAACTGGATATTGGCGATGTGTTCGGAAGTGCCCTGCAGGCGGCTGCCGTCGATCACGAAGTTCTCGGCCGGGGCCGGCTGGCCAAGGCCCGTGAGCGGGTAGACCAGATCGCCGTCGTCCACCTGCACCTCAGCCTTGGTCCAGGTGTAGTTGGCCCCGATCAGCCAGCGCTTGTCGTCCACCCAGGTCATGCCGAACTGGGGTTCGAAGAACTTCTTGAACTCGGCCTCGACCCCATAGAGCACGGCCTTGGGCGCGTTCAGGAAGGTCTGCTGCAGGCCGCCGCCGGTCTCGTTGACCACCGACTCGATCGGCTTGTCGATGTCCTTGTAGAAGGCGCCGATGGTGGCGAACTGGCCCCGCTCGAAATAGCGCTCGTAGCGGATGTCCAGGTTCATCAGCTCGCTGTCGACCAGGTACGGGTTGCCCACGAAGGTGCGGTCCGATTCCGGATCGAGATAGAGCTGCGGCGCCTGCTCGCGGAACTGCGGGCGGGCGATGGTCTTGGACACGCCGAACCGGAGCTGCTGGTCCTCGGCGAAGTTCCAGGTGACCGTGGCGGCGGGCAGGACGTAGTCGTTGTTCAGCTCGACGCCCAGTGGCTGGTTGGTCGAGAAGAGATCCAGCGCCCGGACGAACTGCTCGGCTTCCTCGTAGCGCACGCCAAGGCTGGCGCGCACGGCGGGGAGGATTTCGCCCTCGGCCTGCGCATAGACCGCATTGGTGGTCAGCTTGGCCTCATAGGCGGCCGCCCCTTCCGAACCCGTCACTTCCCGGAGGAAGAGACCATTGGGGCCGATATTGTAGTCCGAATAGAGGAAGTCGACCCGCTGCTGCTGGAAGGCCAGCGACGGGGTCTGGTCCATGGTGAAGCGGAAGACCCGGGTCACGGAGTCGCGCTCGTTCTCGTAGAAGGCGTAGCCGCCGGACACCGTCAGATCGACGATCAGCGGATTGTCGAGGCGATAGCGAACATCGACGCCGGCCCCGTAGGTTGTGTCTTCCAGCTCGCTGAACCGGATGAAATTCGCGTCCGATTGGGGGTTATGATAGAAGGTGTCCCCGATCCGGCGATAGCGGATCTGCGTCTCATAGGGCGCATCGCGACGGGTCTGAGCGTAGGACCCGCGCCAGTCGATTTCCAGATCCCCGAAGCTGTGTTCGCCGGTCAGCTGGCTGTTGAACAGCTCGCGCTCGTACCAGGCGGTGTAGTCGTCCCGGATGAAGTTGCTGGAAAGCGTGCTTTCGCCTTCCACCGAGCGGGCTTCCTTGGTGACGTTGCGGACGTAGAAGTTGGTCCACTGGAACTTGTGGGCGTCGAGATCGAGGGCCACGCTGCCCAGGCCGTGCCACTCGACATCCATTTCGGTCGAGTTGGAGATCAGGTCTTCGGTGATCGACAGGCCGCCCAGGCTGACCACGCCGGCCTGCTGGACCGCACGCTTGGTCTCCCACCCGCGATCATAGCCGCCGACGGCGATGACGCCCAGCGAACCCCAGTCATAGTTCCACCGCGAGCCGGCCGAGATCCCGACGCTGCCATCGATCGGCACATCGTTGGTGGACTGCAGCAGGCGCACATTGGCGTTCTGGAAGCTGCGGCCCATGGTCGCCAGGGTGGCGGCGTCGAAGTTGCTCTGGTCGATCCGCTTGCCCGTGGCGATGCCCGCGGCGATGGCGCCGGGGACGTCGCGGGTGCCGTCGTCAAAGCCGGTGAGATCGGATTCGCCGCCGAAATAGGTCAGGCCCTGCTTGAGCGAGGTCTCGTCATTGGCGCCGAGGCTGAAGCTGAGCGCCAGGAAGGGCTCGTCCGGCACGCCGACGGTGCGCAGGTCGATGACGCCGCCGCCGAACTCGCCCGGATAGTTGGCCGAATAGGTCTTCTGGACGTTCACGCTGGCCAGGATGCCGCTCGGGAACAGGTCCAGGGGCACGACCCGCTGCAGCGGCTCGGGGCTGGGCAGGGGGGAGCCGTTCAGCAGCGCCGAGGAGTAGCGCTCGCCAAGGCCGCGCACATAGATGAAGCGCCCGCTCACCACGCTGAGACCGGTCAGGCGGGTCAGGGCTTCGGCCGCAGTGCCGTCGCCCTGGCGGACCAGGTCGTCGGCTGTGACGATGGAGGCGACCTCAGCGGTTTCGCGCATCACCTCGGGAATGTAGCGGCCTCGGACGACCAGTTCCTGAACCTCGGCCCCGTCAGAGGCGGCCTGGGCGGATACCACCGCCGGCGCCATCAGCGCCGTGGTGCAGAGAAGGAGGCCCGAGAGGGGGCGGAGCATATTCATGGATGGTCGCCTTGATTGTCGACGGACACGAAGAGAATGGGGCGGCCCCAAGGCCGCCCCGTTCCGGCTCGATCAGCAGTTGCTTCCGCTGGCCAGACCGCAGGTCCAGCCCTGCCACCAGGTGTCGCTCGCATTGCGAACGGCGCCGACATAGTTGGTGGTGTCGAAGAAGGCGTAGATCGTCTTCGGGTCGGTGGCCGTCACGGCGTTTTCGTTGGCGCCGTTGACGAAGCCGCTCAGGGTCGAGGTGTGGTTGGCGTTGTTGTTGGTGCCCGCGCCGAACAGCGCCTGGGTGGCCGCGCCGTCCACATCGCTGTCACCGCGGAAGGCCGTGGCGCAGGAGAAGACCACCGAGTCCCAACGGGGCGCCGCGGCGACCGTCGAGGGGGTGTCCACATCCAGGCAGGCGGTGGACGGATTGGCCGACACGTGGACGCCGTTGATGAAGCGACCGCCGGTGCCGGTGTTCAGCAGCTGGGTGTCGCCAGCGCCGGTGCGGGGCGAGCCGATGACCGTGTAGTTAGCGAACTTGGGCTGCGAGTTGTAGGAGGCCTGCACGCCGGCCGAGCTCTGTTCGAAGCCGCGGTCGCCGCCGTTCTCACGCTGGCGAACGATCAGGTACTGGATGCCGCCGCGCCAGCCTTCATCGGTGTCCACGCTGTCGTCGTCGGCGCCGGTGATGACCACGTGCTTCAGATTGGCGGTGCCGCCGAAGAACTCCATGCCATCGTCCGAGCCGTTATGGACCTGGATGTATTCCAGGGACGTGCCCGCACCGACGCCGTTGAAGGTGATGCCGTTCAGCTCACGGTTCGGCTGGATTTCGAAGCCGGCGTAGCGGACCTGGACGTAGCGAAGACGGCCGGAATTGTCGTTCGGGCTGTTGCCGCCATAGAGGGCGACGCCGCCTTCGAAGGTGGCCACGCAGTTGATGTTCGGCGGCGTCGTGCCGGCCGGGCAGCTGGCGATCGGCGCGCGGCCGGAGATGACGAGGCCACCCCACTGGCCGATCGAGTCGGCGCCGGTGGTGCCTTCGATGTTCTGACGGCTGGTCAGGATGATCGGGTTGGTCGAGGTGCCCTCGGCGAAGATCTGCGAGCCACGCTGGACATTGATGTAGTCGAGGCCGGCCGAACCGAAGATGCGCACGCCCGGCTCGATGGTCAGGATGCCCTGCTGGGCGCCGGCGATCGGGTTGGCCGGATCGGCGCCGCGGTCATCGCCCACATCGGTGCGGCCGCTGATCGAATAGATGGTGCCCGCACGGGTCGGAACGACCAGGTTGCCGGTGATCTTCGAGGGCAGCTGGCAGTTGCGCAGGGTCCCGTTCAGGATCACGCCGACATTGGTGAAGCCGGTCGGGCAGTCGGCCGCGGCCTGACCGCTGCCAGGATTGGTCGGGTTCGTCGGATTGGTGGGGTTGGTCGGCGTCGTCGGGGGGAAGGCGCCCTCGCCCGGCGAGGCGACATTGTCGGCGCCGCCGCCGCAGGCGGCCAGGGCCATGGCGCTGATCGACATGATCAGCAGGTTTCTGAGGGTGGTGGTGCCGGTCATCTTTATCTCCGCCGTGGCGATGAATTGCGCAGGCGCCGGCTTTCCCCAGATCCCACCTTGAGACCTGAACGCCCGCTTGCCCGACCGCCGTTCTAGGTAGGCTGCGTGACAGGTCGCAAACGGATGTGTGACAGTTCTGTGCTGATGCCGGCGTGCGACATCTGGGCCACGGTCGGCCTCAAGTCGTTGATTATTATTGGGTTTTACGAACCTCGGCCGCCCTGAGGTCTCGATTCAAGCTTGTCGAAATCTGGGCGGCCCACAGGGAAAGTGGAGATTTGTCGCGCGGGGCGCGACAATCTCATTCCTCGTTGGGAATGTTCAGAAGGGCCCCGCAAGCCTTGCAGTGCACGGCGTCGGGATCGTGCCGCATGAGTCCGCAGACCTGGCAGGTGTGGCGCACCTTATAGGGCCGGAACAGGGCCTGGGCGAACCGCACGAACAGGGTGATCCCCGAAATCATGATGACGATGGAGACCAGCCGGCCGGTGATTCCCGGCAGGATGATGTCGCCATAACCGGTCGTCGTAAGCGACGTGACGGTGAAATAGAGGGCGTCGATATAGCCGCTGACCCCGCCCTCATCGCCCACATAGATGGTGTAGACGAAGCCGGTGGCCACGAAGACGAAGGTCAACAGGGTGGCGGCCGCCCGGATCACATCCTCCCAGCGGGTGTCGTCGAACCGGTGCCCCACCGTCTCCCAGAAGAAGTCGCTGTGAAACAGGGTCCAGATGCGCAGCACGCGCAGGAAGGCCAGGTTGATCAGCACGGTGGGGAACAGCAGCGTCAGCAGGACGAAGAGGTCGATCATCACGATCGGCCGCTGGATCCAGGACTTCAGGCTTCGCCAGGCCAGGGCCCGGGCGGTCATGTCCACGGCCAGGATCGCGGCGACGGTCAGGTCGAGGGGCAGAAAGGCCCGGGATTCACGCAGGAACGGGGCGGCGATGAAGAAGGCGATCAGCGCCAGGTCCACGCCGATCACCGCCAGCCGGAACCGCACGGCGCCGGGGGATTCACCGTGATAGAGGGCGCGCAGACGGGCGCGTAGCCGCCAAAGCGCGCGCTTCCGCTCCGAAGGTTTGGCGTCCGACGCGGTCAAACCGTCCGCGCGCCTGTGCAGTTCGTCGCCAATGCTGTCGCCTTTCCCGCCTGGCCATCACAGGTCCGTGAGACGCGTCCTTCCGCGGTCGCGCCCATGTTAGCTCTAACCGAGAGCGCCCCGCAGACTGAACCGATAATGCGCAGGGGCCTTATTAGATCGGCGGCCTGAGGTCGATCGGCGGGCGCCCAGCGCCCCCTGGGCCGCCGCGACCCGATTAGACAGAACAGACAAGGAGGGCCCCGCGTGGAGGTCAGCACGGCAAGCGAACAGGTCATTCTCGGATTTCGCGAGAGTTGGAATGCGCTGCTGCGCCTAGGACCTGGCGCCCTGGCCCTGAACATCGCCCTGTCTGCGCTGGTGGTGGTGGCCGCTTTCGGCTTTGGCGGCCTTGTGCGCCGCCTGCTGAAGCGCGGCGCCCGCGCCATGCCGGGCCCGGCCGACGCCGAAAAAACCATCCGCACCCGGCGCGTGACCCAGGTGACCTGGGCGGCGTTCGAAATCGGCCTGATCCTGGCGGCCTTCTTCGCCCTGTCCTCGATCTGGGGCTTCGACATACTCGGCTGGCTGACCGCAGGGCTCGGCCAGCGGGTGGTTGAGAGCATCATCCGCATCGCCGTCCTGGCGGTCGTCACCTTCGCCGCCGCTGAAATCGCCACCCTGCTGGTCAACCGCCTGCTGGCGCGCATGGCCTTGCGCAAGGAGGCCGGCATGCGCCGGGAAGCCCAGCTGAACACCATCGGCCCGCTGCTGCATGGGGTGGCCCGAGGGGTCATCATCATCATCGGCCTGATGATGATCCTGGCCGAGGTGGGGCTGGAGATCGGACCGCTGCTGGCCGGGGCCGGCGTCATCGGCCTGGCCATCGGCTTCGGCGCCCAGACCCTGGTGAAGGACTTCCTCACCGGCATCTTCCTGATCTCGGAAGACATCGTCGCGGTGGGCGACGTGGTCGAGATCTCGGGCTCCAGCGGCGTGGTCGAGCAGATGACCATCCGCACCATCCGCCTGCGGGCCCTGGACGGAACCCTGCACGTCCTGCCCTATGGCGAGGCGCAGATCATCCACAACATGACCAAGGTCTTCTCCTATCACGTCATCGAACTGGGGGTTTCCTATGAGTCGGATATCGACAAGGCCTTCGAGGTGATGGCCCAGGTGGTCGACGACATGCGGGCCGATCCCGACCTGTCGCCCCGTATCCTGGAGCCCCTGGAGGTGATGGACGTCAGCGAACTCGCCGACAGCGGCGTCGTCCTGCGGGCGCGGATCAAGACTCCGCCCGGCGCCCAGTGGGGGGTCGGCCGCGCCTTCAATCGCAGGATCAAGGCCGCCTGGGACGCCGCCGGCGTCGAGATTCCCTATCCGCACATGCACCTTGTCATGCCGCAGCCGATCCAGACTGCGCCGCAGCTCGACGAGCAAACCGCAGAGGCCAAAGCCTGATGCCCCGTCTCGTCGTCATCTCAAATCGTGTGAGCCCGCCCAGCGATGTCGGCGGCGGCACCCAGGGCGGCCTGGCCATGGCCCTGGCCGCGGCCCTGCGGGAGCATTCCGGCATCTGGTTCGGCTGGAGCGGCCAGACCACCGAGACCTATAGCGGCCAGGTTGGGGTCCAGAGGGCCGGCGGCGTGACCGTCGCCACCATGGATCTCGAGGAGCAGGACGTTCAGGAGTATTATAACGGCTACGCCAACAAGACCCTGTGGCCGCTGTTTCACCACCGTGTGGACCTGACCGCCTATGAGCGCTCGTTCGGCGAGGGCTATGCCCGGGTCAACGCCCGCTTCGCCGAGACCGTCCTGCCGCTGATCGAGGAAGACGACTTCGTCTGGGTCCACGACTACCACCTGATCCCGCTGGCCCAGGAGTTGCGCCGGCGCGGCGTGAAGAACCGGATCGGCTTCTTCCTCCACATCCCCTGGCCGGCTCGCCACCTGATCACCACCCTGCCCCGCCATCCCCAGCTGGTGGAGGCCCTGTTCGCCTATGACCTGGTGGGCTTCCAGACCAACGACTCGCTGGAGGCCTTCGAGGATTATGTGCTGCATGAGGCCGGCGGGTCGGTGGGGGAAGACCACCGGCTGAGCGCCTTTGGCCGCACCGCCGACTTCGGCGCCTTCCCCATCGGGATGGATGTCACCGAGTTCACCGCCGCCCTGGAGCAGGACACCGCCAAGGCCGAATATGCCCGCATGCAGACCAGCATGCTGGACCGCCAGATGATCATCGGCGTCGATCGGCTGGACTATTCCAAGGGGCTGGAGGAGCGCTTCCTCGCCTACGAACAGTTCCTGCATGACAATCCCGACCTGCACGAAAAGGTCTTCCTGCTGCAGATCGCCACCCCCAGCCGGGAGGATGTCGAGGCCTATCAGGAGATTCGCGGTCGGCTGGACGGGGTGTCGGGCCGAATCAACGGCGCCTTTTCCACCATCGACTGGGTGCCGATCCGCTATGTGAACCGGGGTTACCGCCGCGACCAGCTGGCCGGAATCTATCGGGCGGCGAAGCTTGGCCTGGTCACGCCCCTGCGGGACGGCATGAACCTGGTGGCCAAGGAATATGTGGCGTCCCAGGACCCGGAGGACCCCGGCGTGCTGATCCTGTCGCGGTTCGCCGGCGCCGCCGAACAGATGGGCCAGGCCCTGATCGTCAATCCGTTCAGTCGCGAGGACGTCTCCGACGCCATCCTTCGGGGGCTGGCCATGCCGCTCGAGGAGCGACGGCGGCGGTGGGAGATCCTGATGGCCGACCTCAAGGCCACCGATGTCTCGGCCTGGCGCGACGCCTTCGTCTCGGCCCTGATGACCGGTGAGCGCGCGACCTAGCCTCGCGTCCTAGAACGGGAACATCTTCGGGATCACCCAGACGGCCACGATCCCCGTGATGACGTTGAGCGGCAGGCCGACCCGGACGAAATCCATATAGGTATAGCCGCCGATCTGCTGGACGATGGCGTTGGTCTGATAGCCCACCGGCGTGGCGAAGGACGAACTGGCCGCCATCATCACCGCCACCACGAAGGGGCGCGGGGCGACGCCGAGGTTCTCCGCCAGGCCGATGGCCAGCGGCGTGATCAGCACCGCCACCGCGGCGTTGGACATGATCTCGGTCAGGACGGATGTGGCGATATAGATGATCGCCAGGGCGGCGATCGGCCCCAGAGGCTGGGTCCAGAGCGCCATCATATTGGTGGCCTGGAAGGCCAGGCCCGTCTTGCCCAGGGCTTCGCCAACCACCAGCATGCCGCCGATCATCAGCAGCACCTGGGGCCGGAGCCCCGAATAGGCCTCGTCCGGCTTCATCACCTGGAAGGCCATCAGCGCCATGGCCCCGACAAAGGCGACCACCGCGATCGACAGCCCCCCCGCCGCCGCCCCCAGCACGAAGGCGAAGACCGTCACGCTGATCAGGGCCGGCGCCCGCTTCAGGGGCGGGGCGCGCTCCCCCCGGGCCGGCGTCGCCCCGGCTCCGTCGCTGGCGGTGCACGGCAGCAGGCGCGGCGCGACAAAGGCGAGATAGAGCGCGCCCACCGCCGCGACGCAGAGGCCGACGCCGGTGATCTCGAACAGGGTGAAGGGCGCCAGGTGCTGGCGTCGCGCCATGTCGTCCACCAGCAGGTTGGTGGAGGTGCCGATCAGCGTACAGGCGCCCCCCATGATGGAGGCGTAGGACAGGGGGATCAGCAGCCGCTTGGGGGAAATGCCCAGGCGCTTGGCCGAATCCTTGATGACCGGCGCGCCGAGGATCACCAGGGGCGTGTTGTTCAGGAAAGCCGACAGCGTGCCGCACAGGGTGATGATGATCGGCGCCGAGGCTGCCCCCATGCGGTCGGTCATATTGGCCGCCGAGCGAATGATCACGCCCATGACGCCCGTGACGTCCAGCGCCCGGGCGATGATGAACAGCGAGGCGAGCGCCACCAGGGCGGGGCTGGCCAGGCCGCGGCCCAGGTCCTCCAGCGACACCACCCCCAGACCCAGCAGGGTCGCGGCCGCCGCCATGGCCGCCACGTCGGCGCGGATCCTGTCGCTGAGCAGGGCGACGACGACCGCGGCCAGGACGGCCAGGGTGGCGAGCTGTTCGAAGTTCAAGAAGGACCTTTCCCGGGAGTGCGGCGCCGCGCCCGCACCATCCTGTGGCGCCGTTGACCTTGGCCGATCCTAGAGGCGGCCCGGGGTTCGGGGAAGGGCCGCTTACCTAGTCGGGCTTGACCGCCGCCTGGACCTCGATCTCCACCATCATGCCCGGCGCCACCAGGGCGGCGACCTGCGAGGTGATCCGCGCCGGGCGGTTGGGCTGCTCGGCGTTGGCGAAGAACTGACGATAGCCTTCCATCATGCCGGCGAAGTCCATCTTTCCGTCCAGGGCCGGGTCGCCCACCAGCAGGACGCGCATCATAACCACGTCGCCCATGGTGGCGCCCTGGCCTTCCAGGATGCCCTTGATGCGGGTCAGCACGCCGATGGTCTGGGTCTTGGTGTCGCCGAACTCACGGGGGGTTCCCTCGGGCGCGCCTTCGTTGGTGACGGGCGGGGTGATGCCGCTGACATAGATCGTGTCGTAGCCGGCCGGCACCACCACGGCGCTGGCGATGGGCGAGGTCTCGGCGCCGATGCGCTTGATCTCGGCGGCGGCCGGGCTGGCGGCCAGGGCTGTGAGGGCGGCGGCCAGGAAGAGGGGGGTCGGGCGCATGGGCGTCTCCTTGATCTTGGTTTTCATTGAAGCCTGAAGGCGCCCTAGGACGCCAGCGCCGCACTCTTCGTCTGGGCGGCGAGCGCCTTGATCGTGCGATGGGCCGACAGCACGGCGCCTTCCTGCCAGCCTGGCATCTGGCTGAGATGGGCGCCGGCGAAGTGGAAGGGGCCGTCCGGCTGATTGAGCAGGCGATAGGCCGGCATGTCCATATGGCCTTCCTGTCCCCCATGCCCCTCCCAGTCGGGCCATGGCCCCAGGTTGTGCGGGATCTTGCTCCAGTTGACCACCACGGGCTTGGCCAGATCCCTCTCGTGGCCGGGATGCACCCGGCCGACGGCGGCGCGGGCGGCGGCGATCTGGGTCTCCATCGGCAGGTCGGCGAAGGCCTTCGCGCCCGGCCCCGACCCGTAGCAGGCCAGCAGCATGCCGCGCTCGGTATGCAGGCCGTTGCTCGGATACCAGATCAGCGAGGTGTCCCCCCCGACCCAGGAAATGCCGCCGAAGATCTGTGCGGCCTCCCAGAACCGCGGCGCCTCGAAGCCGATCTTGTTGGAATAGGCGTTGGGCACGCTGGCCACAGCGGCCTTCACCGGGGGTGAGAAGTCCGACGCGATCCCCGCCAGGATCGACAGGGGAATGGTGATGATGGCGAAGTCCGCGGCCAGGGCCTGCTCCGCGCCGCCGGCCTGCCGATAGGCCACCTGGACGCCTTCCGATGTCCGGACGATGCGGGTCACCTGGGCCTTGCGCAGGATGGGGCTGGCGATGGCCCGCTCGAAGCCCGCCACGATCTGGTCCATGCCGCCCACCGGCTGGAACATGGTGGCCTGCATGTTGATGTTGTCCTCGAACAGGGTCGCCCGCAGCTGAGGATTGGCCAGGAGATCGCGCAGGGGGACCGGCGGACGGCGCTGGCTAAACTGGTCAGCGGCGCCGGGCGCCTGGGCGAAGCCCGACCGCTCGGTGCCCTGGAAACTCATGTCGTCCGACAGGTCGCCGTAGGCCCGCAGGAAGGGCAGCAGCTTCTCCTTGTCGGCCAGCGTCAGTTCGGCGTCCAGCGCGCCCTTGTTGATCGCCTTGGCCAGCAGTTCGGAGACATGGCCGCGGGTGTCGTTGATCCCCTGGCGAAGCTGGATCGGCTTGCCCCCATGGGCGCTGTCGCCCCACAGAAGCGCGCTGCGGCTGACATTGATCTCGACTTCCAGCGGCACGCCCAGCTTGCGGCAATAGGCGAGCAGGCCTTCGTGATGGCTGGGAATGCGGGCCGGCCCCGCATTCATATAGACGTCCTTTTCGAAGGCGACGGTCTGGTCGGCCTCGCCCACCATCTCGACCTTATCGCCGCCGCGCAGGGTCCAGTTCCGGCCACCGAGGCGGTCGCGGGCCTCCAGGATGGTGACCGAGAACCCGGCCCGCTCCAGCTCATAGGCGCTGACCAGACCCGCGATCCCCGCCCCCAGGATCACCACCCGACGTCCCTGGCCAAGATCGGGCGACAGGGCCGGGGCGGCGGCGGCGGCCTCGGCGGCGTTCAGCCCCAGGGCGGTCATGGCGCCATAGGCCGCCCCTAACCCGCCCACGGCCCCCAGGCGATGCAGAAATAGACGCCGACTGACACTCATGACTCGACCCCCGACCAACGCTCGTCGGAGCTAGAGCGTCGGGACCCCGGCGGCTTGGCAAGCCACGAGCGCGCCCGGCGGCCAAGCCGGTTGAAGACCGCGCGGAATGGCGGCGTTCAAGGGGCGGCTGCGCCCGAAATCTTTGCAGGCGCTCAGAGGTTGAGCAGGGCCGGATCGCCCCCCTGGGCGGCGATATTGACGCTCAGGGCGCGCTCCACGGCGTAGCGGGACAGGGCGTTGGGGCCGCCCGCCTTGGGGCCGGTGCCCGAAAGGCCCTCGCCGCCGAAGGGCTGGACGCCGACCACGGCCCCGGTCATGCCGCGGTTCACATAGGCGTTGCCCGCCGGGACCAGCTCACAGATTCGCCGTGCAAAGGCCTCGATCCGCGAATGGACCCCAAGCGTCAGGCCGTAGTTCAGGCCCGCCAGCTCCCGGGCCATCGATTCGAGCTCGCCGGCCTCGTAGCGCACCACGTGCAGGATCGGGCCGAACACCTCGCGCTCCAGGAAGCCCGGCCGCGGAGTCTCCGCCAGGACAGGCCCGAAGAAGGTCCCGCCGGCCGGCGCGTCGAGCCGGTGCAGGATCTTCGCCTCCCGACCCAGGCGGTCGGCGTGGGCTTCCAGGGCCTCGCGGGCCTCGGCGTCGATCACCGGCCCGACGTCGGTGGCCGGATCGGCGGGGTCCCCGAGCACAAGCGCATCCATCGCCCCGATCAGCCCCTCGATCAGCCCGTCGGCGGTCTCGGCCGGCAGGAAGAGGATGCGCAGGGCCGAACAGCGCTGCCCCGCCGAGCCGAAGGCCGAGAGAATGACGTCGTCGATCACCTGCTCGCGCAGGGCGGTGGTGTCGACGAACATGCCGTTCAGCCCGCCGGTCTCGGCGATGAAGGGCGTGATCGGGCCGCGCCGTTCGGCCAGGGCGCGGTTGATCGCCCAGGCGGTCTCGGTTCCGCCGGTGAAGGCGACGCCGTCACAGGCCGGATGGGCCACCAGCGCCGCGCCGACCTCGGCGCCCGGCCCCGGAAGCAGGGCCAGGAGCTCGGGCGGCAGGCCGGCGCGATAGAAGAGCCGCACGGCCTCGGCGGCGATCAACGGGCTCTGTTCGGCCGGCTTGGCCAGCACGGCGTTGCCCGCCGCCAGGGCCGCACAGATCTGGCCGGTGAAGATGGCCAGCGGGAAATTCCACGGACTGATGGCCACGAATACGCCGCGCCCCCGCAAGGCCAGGGTGTTGGTCTCGCCGACTGGCCCATCCAGCACCTGCGGCGCGCCGAACCGGGTTTCGGCCAGATGGGCGTAATAGCGGCAGAAATCGACGGCCTCACGCACCTCGGCGATCCCATCGGCCAGGGTCTTGCCGGCCTCAAGGGCGCACAGCGCGATCAGGCGTTCGTGCTCGGTCTCCAAAGCCTCGCCCATGGCGCGGAGCACCTTGGCGCGGCCGGCGCCGCCCCGGGCGTCCCAGGCCGGCTGGGCCTTGCGGGCCGCCTCGAAAGCCCTGTCGATATCGGCGGGACTCGCCGCACCAACATGCCCCACGAGCCGGCCATGATCGGCCGGGCTATGGATCGGCTGGGCCTCGCCTGCGCCTTCCAGGCGCCCGGCGATCACGGGACCGGCCGCGGCAGGTTCGAGCCTGCGGGCTGAGCCGGCCAGGCGTTCGGCGGTCTGATCAATAGTCAGATCAGGCCCGTGGGAGTTGGTCCGCGCCGCGCCGTAAATGTCGGCGGGCGCCGGGATCTTCGGATGGCGCCCCGGCCCGCTCTGCGCGATCTGCGCCAGGGGGTCGGCCACCACCTTCTCCACCGGCACGCGCTCATCCAGCAACGCGTGGACAAAGGAGGTGTTGGCGCCGTTCTCCAGCAGCCTGCGGACCAGATAGGGCAGCAGGTCCTCATGGCCGCCCACCGGCGCATAGGCCCGCAGGCGCAGCGGCGCCTCGGCCTCGGCGGCGGCGTAGAGCGCCTCGCCCATGCCGTGCAGGCGCTGGAACTCGACAGCCACGCCGGCGTCGGCCGCCATCTTTCGTACCGCCGCCAGGGAATGGGCGTTGTGGGTGGCGAACTGGCCGTAGAGGTGCGGGGCCGCGGCGATCAGGGCCTTGGCGCAGACCAGATAGGAAAGATCGGTGGCCGGCTTGGTGGAATAGACCGGATAGTCCGGGCGACCATTGACCTGGGCGCGCTTGATCTCGGTGTCCCAATAGGCGCCCTTGACCAGCCGGACCATCAGGCGGCGTCCGCTGTCCCGGGCCAGTTCGGCCAGGGCGGCGATCACCTGCGGGCAGCGCTTCTGATAGGCCTGGACGGCGAGGCCCAGACCCCGCCAGTCGCCGAGCTCCGGCTCCCGCGCCAGTCGGTCCAGCAGCTTCAGGGAGAGGACCAGGCGGTCGGCCTCTTCGGCGTCCAGCGTCAGGTTGAGGTCATGGCGGGCGGCCAGAACCGCCAGCCGCTTCAGGCGCGGATAGAGTTCGTCCCAGACCCGCGCCGCATGGGTCGCCTCATAGCGCGGGGAGAGCGCCGAGAGCTTGACCGATATGCCGTGGCCGGCCTCCGGCCCCTGGCCGCGATGGGCCTGGCCCACGGCCGCGATGGCCTGGGCGTAGGCGGCCTCGTACCGGGCGGCGTCGGCGGCGGTGCGCGCGCCCTCCCCCAGCATGTCGAAGGAGCAGAGATAGCCCTCGGCGCCGGCCCGCTTCAGGCCGGCTTCGATATTCCGTCCCAACACGAACTGTTCGCCCATGATGCGGACCGCCTGGCCGACCGCGGCGCGGATCACCGGTTCCCCCAGACGGCCGGTGAGGCGGCGCAGGAAGCTTCCCAGATCACGCTGGGCCTCGTCGTCCACCTCGACCAGCCGCCCGGTGAGCATCAGGCCCCAGGTCGACGCATTGACGAACAGGCTGTCGGACTTGCCGAGATGGGCCGCCCAGTCGGCCGAGCCGATCTTCTCAGCGATCAGCCGGTCACGGCTGTCGTCGTCCGGGGTCCGCAACAGGGCCTCAGCCAGACACATCAGGGCCAGGCCCTCGCGGGTGCCGAGGCTGAATTCCTGGAGGAAACTCTCGACGACGCCCTGGCGGTCGGCCTTGCGTCGGGCCGTGCGTACGAGCGCCTCGGCCTGGCTGCGAATGGCGGCCTGATCGGCGGGGCCGAAAGGCGCCGCCGCAAGCAGGGCCGCCACGGCCGTGGGCTCATCAAGATACTTGTCGGCGTCCAGCGCGTCCCAGTTCACCGCAACCTCCGTTAGGGCTTTCCCTTCGATGTAACGTTGCCGCAGACGAATGTGCTTCGTAAGTTAGAGCATATGGCCGAACTTTTCTGCGATTGAGAGCGCCTTTGCCGAACCTGGACGAGACGGACCTGCGCATCCTGCGACTGTTGCAGGCCGATGGGCGCATCACCAACCAGGCCCTGGCGGGCCGCTGCCATCTGTCGCCGGCCGCCTGCCATGAGCGCGTCCGGCGGCTGCGGGAGGCTGGAGTGATCCAGGGCTACGCGGCCCTGCTCGACCCCAAGGCGATCGATCGGGGCCTGCTGATCTTCGTCGAGGTCCAGCTGGACCGCACCACCGGCGATCTGTTCGCCGAGTTCGCGGCCGCCGCCCGCGCGGCGCCGGAGATCCTGGAATGCCACATGGTGGCCGGGGGCTTCGACTATCTGATCAAGGCCCGGGTCGCCGACATGGAGGCCTATCGCAGCTTCCTGGG
>CAZERE010000020.1:32506-35265 GCA_964515365.1 uncultured Phenylobacterium sp.
CGAAGTGCTGGTGCAGATGCCGGGCGTGCGCGAGACCCGCACCTACGCCGTGCTGGAAGAGGTGAAGAACACCGTCCGCCTGCCGCTTTAGGGCGCGGTGGTCAGCCGGTGGAGAGGATGGCGTGTCGCTCACGCACCCGCCGCAGACCATCGAGCACCGGCTCGGCCATCTCGCCGGAATCGGCCGGCAGATTGCGCAGCAGCCGAAGCGCCTGGATGTGCACGCCCACCCCGTCCCGATCGGGCTTGCCCGTCGTCCGCAGGCGGTCGAGGAGATCGCAGAGGCTGTGGGCGGCGTTCTCGAGGGCGTCGAGGCCACAGAGACTGGGCAGGCCGATCAGCCGGACCGCGGCCTCATAGTGCTCGGCCAGCAGGGCGTCATCAAAGGCCTCGCCATAGCGGCGATAGATCGCCTCCACCTGCGCCAGGCGCTCATCCAACTGCGGCCAGGCCTCGGCCTGCAGGCCGTCGAGATTGGCTTCGGCCTTCTCGACCGCGTCGGCGACCGTGAGGCCCCCGGGCTTTCGCAGCATGGCGGCCAGGGCGTATTTCGGGCGATGGATACGAACCGAACTCACAGGGACACCTTCCGGGCGGCGAAGAGACCATCGACCTGGTCCTGGCTCATGTTCGGCTCCTGGGCCAGACCAACCTCGGGGGGCAGGTCGTCGCGGCGGCGGGGTTTGCCGTCGGGCGGGCCTTCGTTCTTGTGGCGCCGATCAGGCCCCACATAGGCGTCGCATTCAATGAACGGCCGACTCTCCCGCGCGATCCACAGGATGCGCTCGAGCATGACCACCGGGGTCAGAGGCTTCTTGACGATGTAGTGCGCGCCGCAGTCGCGGGCCTTCTGAACCATCGAGACGGGCGTATGGGCCGCGGTGACCACCACAGGCGCGAAGCTGTTGGGCTCTCCGCCCTGGGTGCGCAGCCAAGAGACGAACTCATAGCCCTCGCCGGCCGGCGACAGGGCGTCGGCGATGATGAGGTCGACATTGTTGTGCCGCACGACCTCCTGGGCGTCCTCGACCGTGTTGCAGCGATGCAGAGACTTGGCGCCAAGGCCGGTGACGATCTGGACCAGGATGTCCATCCCCATCCCGTTGGCCTCGAGCATCAGGATCGACGCCTTCTCCAGATTGAAGCGGCCGCGGGATGTCGGTTCGAGAGCCATAAGGCGCTCCAGAAGGAAAGCCAGCCGCTGGGGTCGCGACGGCAAGCTGAGCCATTGGCTTCAGCCCAGGCCCGAAGGGACACGGACAGTCGTTAAGAAAGTCCTTCAGGCTTACTTAACTGGAGCGGGCATTTGGTCGCAGCACACGCGCAAAAGGGGGTGGTGACGCGCCGCGCGCCACAATGTCGCAGACCGCCGCGACCCTTATGGATCAAGGCATGAACATTGGTATGCGGCAAAATTCCAGCCCTTGAGTAACGCTTTCTTCAGCGGTCAAGCCTGTTCTCTCACCAGAGTTAACGGGCGTGTCTCGGGGTCTCCTCCGCCAACGCCCATCGAAGGCCAGTGTACGGGCCAAAACCTCTCGCTTCGTCATCACGACGCGGCGAACCGAAGACTGGGATGGCTGACGTGTCGTTCAACGACTGGAAAATTTCGCATAAGCTCGCCGCAGGTTTTGCCCTCATGGTTCTGGTGATCGCCGGCACCGGCGCGGCCACCTTCTACAACCTGGGTCGGCTCACGGCGGCGCGCGCCGACTACAGCGCCTCGCAGGACGCCATCGCCGCCACGACGCAGGCGAGCTTCCTGCTGGCGCGCCAGGAGAACAGCTTTCGCGGCTATCTGATCGGCCTCGACCCCTACTATCTCGAACGCGCCCAGGCCCACCGGGCGAGCTTCGGCAAGGCGCTTGAGCGGCTTAAGGTCCTTGTGGCCGCCGAGCCCGAAAAGCTGGCCCGGATCGAAGCCGCCCAGCTCGCCGCCGACGCCTGGTACACGCAGGTCGTCGAAGGCGGCGCCGCCCTGGCCGCCAATCCGATGACCTACCAGGACGCCACCGACATGATCGGCTCCGACGGCATGGCCGACGGACTGATGGGCGCGGCTGAAGATCCCATCGACCAGATTTCCACGGCCGAAGCCGCGGAAGTCGAGGAAATGCGCGCCCGGCTCGCGGCGATCAACAGCCAGACCACCATGATGATCTCCGGCGCCCTGGCCTTCTCCGTCCTGGCCGCCGTCGTCCTGGGCTGGATGCTCTCCAAGGCCATCGGCTCGCCGATCGCCGCCATGACCACCGCCATGCGCCGCCTCGCCGAGGGCGACTCCTCTGTCGAAGTGCCGGCCCGCGGCCGCAAGGACGAGGTCGGCCTGATGGCCGAGGCTGTCCAGGTCTTCAAGGAGGCGGCCATCGAGAAGACCCGCCTGGAGAACCAGACCGACGAACAGCGCCGCGCCACCGAGGCCGAGCGCGCCCGCAACGAAGCCGACCGCGCCGCGGCCGCCCAGGAGCAGGCCAAGGTCGTCGCCGGTCTCGCCGCCGGCCTGGACCACCTGGCCCGTGGGGACCTGACCTTCCGGATCAACGAACCCTTCCCGACCGAGTATCTGAAGCTGCGTGACGACTTCAACGCCGCCATCGGCCAGCTGCAGGAAGCCATGTCGGTGGTCGCCGTCAACGCCCGGGCCATGCGTTCCGGCGCGGGCGAAATCAGCCAGGCCGCCGACGACCTGTCGCGCCGCACCGAACAGCAGGCCGCCAGCCTGGAAGAGACCGCCGCGGCCCTCGACGAGATCACCGCCA
>CAZERE010000021.1:0-8905 GCA_964515365.1 uncultured Phenylobacterium sp.
CACGCCGGGAAACCGCTCATAGGGCTGATGGGCCGAGAGCATGTCGTTATAGGCCGTCACGATCCCCAGGTTGGGCGCCGTGGGGTTGCGCATGCGGGTCTTGTCGTCGTCCGGCATGGCGGCGAAGGCGTGGGCGAAGTTGGCGCAGGACAGCTTGGCCCGACCGGGACCCGACCGGCTGGCCGCGTCGATCTGGGCCAGATAGGCGGCGCGACTGTCCTGGCTGCGGGCGATGATCCGCGCGGTGACCTCGGCGACGACCGGATGAATGGGCATGGCGGTTCCCTCTAGGGCGTCCAGAGAACCCGCACGGGAACTCGGGCCTGGGTCAAGAGCGCGCGAACCGGCAGATCGGCTCCGGCCAGGGCCCGCTCGACGACCCGGCGTTTCTCAGGACCTGCGATCAGGATGATGATGGCTCGTGATTGTAACAACGCCGCCAAGGTCAGGGTGATCCGCGGCCGGGGCGGATCGCCGATCGCCTGGTCGAACCCCAGGCAGAACCGGGCGCCGTCTGGCGCCAGGGCGGCCTCTAGCCCCACAGCGCCGGGGATCAGCGAGGCCACATGGCCGTCCGGCCCCATGCCCAGCAGGGTCAGGTCGAAGGGCGCCAGGGCCGCGACCTCGGCCTCGGCCGCCTCGGCGGCGCCGGCGGGGCTCGGCGCCACGCGCATCAGGGGGACGAAGCGGGCCGCCGCCGCCCGCCCCACGAGCAGGCGGGACCGCACCAGACCTTCGTTGGAGGCCGGGTCGGTGACGGGCGCGAACCGCTCGTCCGACAGGGTGATGTCGACCAGATCCCAGTCGAGGTCGGCCGCCACCAGCCGGTCATAGACCGCGCCCGGCGAGCGCCCGCCGGTGACCACCAGCCGGCCGCGCCCCCGGGCGGCGATCCCGGCGGCCAGGGCCGAAACCGTGGCCGCGGCCGCGGCGTCCGCCAGGGCCTCAGGGGTGTCGAAGCGTTCGATCATGTCTCCTCATAGGCCCTCCTGCGCGGGCATGCAGCCCCACAGGAGCCCCGCCTTGGAACTTTCGAGGGGTCTGCCGGCTTAGCCCTACAGCACGCCGGTGAGCGCTGACGTGCCGCCGGAGCGTCTATGCCCGCGGCCGTCCGCCTCCAGGAAAAATCCCATGCGCATCGCACAGGTCTCGCCCTTGTACGAAGCCGTGCCGCCCCGCTTCTATGGCGGGACGGAACGGGTGGTCGCCCATCTCACCGACGCTCTTGTGGACCTCGGTCACGACGTCACCCTGTTCGCCAGCGCCGAGGCCCGGACCAAGGCCCGGCTGGTCCCGGTCCGGGACGAGGCCATCCGCCTCGACCCGGCGCCGCTGAAATCCGATCTGGCCGCCCACATGAACGCCCTGGCCCAGGTGCGCGCCCGGGCCGACGAGTTCGACCTGATCCACTTCCACACCGACATGATCCACTTTCCGTTCTTCGCCGACATGGCCGAGAAGACCCTGACCACCCTACATGGGCGGTTGGACATGAAGGACCTGCCGGCGGTCTACGCCCACTGGCGGCGCTATCCCCTGGTCTCGATCAGCGACCACCAGCGCCTGCCGATCCCCGACGCCCACTGGGCCGGCACGGTGCATCACGGCATGGACGCCGGCCTCTACCGCTTCCACCCCGAACCCGGCGGCTACCTCGCCTTTCTCGGCCGCATCTCGCCGGAGAAGCGCCCCGATCGGGCCATCGAGATCGCCATCGCCGCCGGGGTTCCCCTGCGCATCGCCGCCAAGATCGATCGCGCCGACCGCGACTATCATGAAGCCAAGATCAAGCCGCTGATGGATCATCCCCTGGTGACCTATGTGGGCGAGATCGGCGACGCCGAGAAGTCCAGCTTCCTGGGCCGCGCCCGGGCCCTGCTGTTTCCCATCGACTGGCCTGAACCCTTCGGTCTGGTGATGATCGAGGCCATGGCCTGCGGGACGCCGGTGATCGCCTATGACTGCGGCTCGGTGCCCGAGGTGGTGGAGCCAGGGCTCACCGGCATGATCGTGCGCAACCAGGCCCAGGCGGTCGCCGCCGTGGCCCAGGTCGCCGGCTATGACCGGGCGGCCATCCGCGCCCGGTTCGAGACCCGGTTCTCGGCCCACGCCATGGCCCGGCGCTATATCGCCCTGCATGAGGCCCGCAACGCCGACCCGGCGTCGCCGCCGGCGCCCCCCAAACTGACCCTCGCCGTCAGCGCCTGAAGGACCCATGGACGATCTTGCGCCCGACACCCTTTCCGACACCGGCCAGACCGGCGAGGCCCGCTCCCCCAACCGTCTCTTTGCGCTGAAGGACAAGGACACCTTCATCGTCGCCGACGCCTTTGGCGACATCACCGGCGAGGGCGACGGCCTCTTCCACAACGACACCCGCATCCTGTCGCGGTTCCGCCTGCTGCTGGGGACCCGCCAGCCCTCCCTGCTCTCGGCGGCCATCGGCCAGGAGAATGTCTTCTTCACCTCCAACGGGGCCAACCAGGCCCTGCCCTATCCCGGCGGACCGGTGGGGCCGCCCGGCGTGCTGCATGTGGAGCGCCGCCGCTTCCTCTGGGACGAGCGGCTCTATGAGCGGGTGCGGATCGTCAATTACAGCCGCGACGTGGTGCTGGCGCCCCTGACCCTGGAATACGGCGCCGACTTCCGCGACATGTTCGAGGTCCGCGGCGCCAAGCGGCCCAGGCGGGGGGTGACCCTGCCGGCCGAATGCGACGGGCGTTCGGTCCGCTTCCGCTATGAGGGGCTGGACTATGTGGAACGGGCCAGCGTCGTGGCCTTTTCCGACGCCCCCTGGCGCATCAGTCCGCAGAAGGCGGACTTCATGTGCAGCCTCAATCCCGAGAGCCATTTCGAGCTCTATATCGAGGTCGGCGCCCATGCGGGCCTGACGCCCAGCCGCGAACGCTTCGAATCGGCCGCCACCCGCGCCCGCTGGGACATGCGCCGAAGGCGTCGGCACGGGGCGCGGCTGCGCAGCTCCGGGCGGCTGTTCAACGAGTGGCTGGCCCGCTCGCGCTCGGACATCGCGCTTCTGACCACAAGGCTGGAGACCGGCCCCTATCCCTATGCGGGCATCCCCTGGTTCTCGACCGCCTTCGGGCGGGACGCCATCATCACCTGCCTGCAACTCCTGTGGTTCGAGCCCGGCCTGGCCAAGGGGGTGCTGACCTATCTGGCCGCCCACCAGGCCGAGGAGGTCTCCACCTTCCGCGACGCCGCGCCCGGCAAGATCATGCACGAAACCCGCAAGGGCGAGATGCCCGCGGTCGGCGAGGTGCCGTTCGCGCGCTATTATGGCGGGGTCGACACCACGCCCCTGTTCATCGTCCTGGCCGGCGCCTATGCCGAGCGGACCGGGGACTATGAGCTGATCGACGCCCTGTGGCCGGCCCTGAAGCGGGCCACCGCCTGGATCGAGCGGTTCGGCGATTCCACCGGCGATGGGCTGATCGACTACGCCCGCGGCGAGGATTCGGGCCTTTCGAACCAGGGCTGGAAGGACAGCGAGGACTCCGTCTTCCACGCCGACGGCCGCTTCCCCAAGGGGCCGATCGCCCTGGTCGAGGTGCAGGGCTACGCCTATGGCGCCTTCCGGACCATGGCCGACTTCGCCCAGCGCCGGGGCGACATGGAGTCCGCCCATCACTGGCGTGGCCGCGCCGAGCATCTGCGCGATGCGGTGGAGCGGCGCTTCTGGATGCCCGACAAGGGCTTTTACGGCATGGCCATCGACGGGGACGGCGAGCTCTGCACGGTCCTGGGCTCGAACCCCGGCCACCTGCTGTTCGTCGGCCTGCCGGCGCCTGAGCGGGGCAAGGCGGTGGCCGAGCGGCTGCTGTCGGGGGCCTTCTCCACCGGCTGGGGCCTGCGGACCCTGGCGGCCGGAGAGGCCCGGTTCAATCCCATGTCCTATCACAACGGCTCGGTCTGGCCCCATGACACGGCGCTATGCGTCCAGGGCCTGGCTAATTACGGCGAGCGGGACGGGGTGGTGCTGATGATGTCCCACCTGTTCGAGACCGCTTCCCACTTCGAGATGCGCCTGCCCGAGCTGTTCTGCGGGTTCCGCCGGGCGGCCGGCGAGCCGCCGGTGGCCTATCCCGTGGCCTGCCTGCCCCAGGCCTGGGCGGCGGGCGCGGTCTTCATGATGCTGCAGGCCTGCCTGGGCCTGAAGATCAAGGGCGCCGAGCGCCGGGTGGAGATCCGCGACCCGCGCCTGCCCATCGGCATCGATCGCCTGTGGGTGGAGGACCTGCGGGTCGGACCCCACAGGATCAGCCTCGGCTTCGAGGATGTCGACGGCCAGGTGCAGGTCCGCTTCACCCCCGTCGAAGGGGTCCAGGTGGTGATCAGCTAGCGGCGCACATCCCGCGGGTCAGCGGCGGGGCACGTGGGCCAGGCGCAGGATGTTGGCTGCGCCCGGCGAGCCCATGGGCAGGCCGGCCAGGATCAGGATGCGGCGGCCCGGCGCGGCCAGGGCCAGATCCCGGGCGATCTCGGTGGCGATCTTGGCCAGGGACTCGGAGTCCGCCGGCTGGGCCACCACCCGGGCCTCCACCCCCCAGGTCAGGGCCAGGCGCCGGGCGACCCCGGCGTGGGGGGTCAGCGCCAGGGCCGGCTGCAGGGGCCGTTCGCGGGCCAGGCGCAGGGCCGTCTGGCCGGTGGTGGTGAAGCTCGCCAGGCAGGCGATGGAGGGCCCCTGCGCGGCGCGGCCGGCGGCGGCCACCAGGGCGTCGGCGTCTGCGTCCTCGATGGGATATTCCGCGGCCATCAGCTCGGGCCAGCGGGGATCGCGCTCCACCCGGGCGATGATGCGGTCCATGATCGAGACCGCCTCCAGGGGGAAGTCCCCCGAGGCCGTCTCGGCTGACAGCATCAGGGCGTCGGCCCCCTCATAGACCGCGCCGGCCACGTCGGAGGCCTCGGCCCGGGTGGGCGTCGGCGCGGTGGTCATGGATTCCAGCATCTGGGTGGCGACGATCACCGGAATGCCCCGGGTGCGGCAGGCGCGGATCAGCGCCTTCTGCACCACCGGCACGTCCTCGGGCGCCAGCTCGACGCCCAGGTCGCCGCGCGCCACCATCACCCCGTCGCAGAGGTCGAGAATCTCGTCCAGCGCCTCCAGGGCGGCGGGCTTCTCGATCTTGGCCAGGACGGCGGCGCGGCCCTGGACCAGCTGGCGCAGCTCGGCCATGTCGGCGGCCCGCTGCACGAAGGACAGCGCCACCCAGTCCACCCCCTGGTCCAGGGCGAAGGCCAGGTCCTTGCGGTCCTTGGGCGTCAGGGCCGGGATCGGGATGGCATGGCCGGGCAGGTTGAGGCCCTTGTGGTTGGAGAGGGTCTCGCCGACCATCACCTCGGTCTCGGCGAAGTCGGCCCCGTGGCGGACGACCCGCAGGCGCACCCGGCCGTCGTCGATCAGGATGTCGGCGCCAGCCTTCACCGCCGCCAGGATCTCCGGATGCGGGGCGCAGACCCGCGCGGCGTCGCCGGGGGTGGGGTCGAGGTCCAGGCGGAAGGCCTGGCCCGGACGGATGCGCACCTGGCCGTCGGCGAACGTGCCCAGGCGAAGCTTGGGGCCTTGCAGGTCGGCCAGGACGGCGATAGGCCGCCCCGTAGCCGCCTCGGCCTGACGCACCGTGGCGATGGCGCGGGCATGGTCCTCATGGGTGCCATGGCTGAAATTGACGCGGAAGACGTCGGCCCCGGCCCTGGCCAGGGCCTCCACCTGGGCAGGACTGCGGCTTGCGGGGCCCAAGGTGGCGACGATACGCGCGCGGCGGGCTCGGATCATGGGGTCCCCGTTTGGAAGAGCGGCCCGCACAGGGCCAAGATGGCGGCGAGTCACTTGGCGCGTCACAGCTTAGCAAACGGCGCTAAGTCGCCGTCGAGAAAAAGGACGCAGCCCCATGCGACACAACTGCGAGGCGCCTAACCTGTGATCCAGACCCTGGACCTGTTTCCCATCGGCAACTGCGCGGCCAGCGGCCTTGTGGACCGGCACGGCCGCATCGTCTGGGGCTGCGTGCCCCGGGTGGACGGCGATCCCTTCTTCTCGGCCCTGCTCAGCGACCGCGATCCCGCCGACCGGGACGTGAACGGCCTGTGGGCCATCGAGGCCGAGGACCACGCCAGCACCCGCCAGACCTATCTGCGCAACACGCCCATCGTGCGCACCGAGGTCACCAACAAGCACGGGGACAGCTTCGAGATCCTCGACTTCTGCCCGCGCTATCGCCAGTTCGGCCGGGTCTATCGGCCGACGGCCTATATCCGCCTGGTCCGGCCCATCACCGGCGCCCCGCGCATCCGCATCCGCCTGCGCCCGACGATCAACTGGGGCGAGGCGCCGGCCAGGCAGACCACCGGCTCCAACCACATCCGCTATGTGGGCGGGCCGACCACCATGCGCCTGACCACCAACACCTCGGTCAGCCACATCACCGAGGAGCGCGTCTTCCGCCTGGAGGAGCCGATCGCCATGTTCCTCGGCCCCGACGAGGGGTTCGACGCCGACGTGATGGCCACCACCTCGCGGATGCTCAACGAGACCACCGACTATTGGCGCGGCTGGGTGCGGACCCTGTCGGTGCCGCTGGAATGGCAGGAGGCGGTGATCCGCTCGGCCATCACGCTGAAGCTCTGCGCCTATGAGGAGACCGGGGCCATCGTCGCGGCGCTGACCACCTCGATCCCCGAACATGCGGGCTCGGGGCGCAACTGGGACTATCGCTACTGCTGGCTGCGGGACGCCTATTATGTGGTCCAGGCCCTGACGCGGCTGGGCGCCGCCGACATGCTGGAGAACTACCTCTCCTATCTGCGCAACCTGGTGGACACCGAGGGCGGCGGCCACGTCCAGCCGGTCTATGGGGTGGGGCTGGAGCCGGGCCTCATTGAGCGGTTCGCCGACGCCCTGCCCGGCTATCGCGGCATGGGGCCGGTGCGGATCGGCAACCAGGCCCATGAGCACCTGCAGCACGACGTCTATGGCCAGATCATCCTGTCCACCGTGCAGGCCTTCTTCGACGAGCGCCTGCTGCGGCCGGCCACGGTGGAGGATTTCCGCGACCTCGAGCCCGTGGGCGAGCGGGCCTATGAGATGTACGCCACGCCGGACGCCAGCCTGTGGGAGTTCCGCGGGCGTGAGGCGATCCACACCTATTCGGCGGTGATGTGCTGGGCCGCCTGCGACCGGCTGGGCAATGCGGCGGTGCAGCTCGGCCTGCTGGAGCGGGCCAAGTACTGGACCGCCCGGGCCGACGAGATGCGCGGCGTGATCGAAGAGCGCGCCTATAATCCGGCGCTCGGCCGCTTCGCCGCCACCTTCGACGGGGACGAGCTGGACGCCAGCCTGCTGCAGCTGGTGGATGTGCGCTTCGTGCCCCCTGGCGATCCGCGCATGGCCGCCACCATCGCGGCCGTGGAGGAGGGCCTGCGGCGCGGCCCCTACATGCTGCGCTACGCCCTGCCCGACGACTTCGGCGAGCCCAAGACCGCCTTCAACATCTGCACCTTCTGGCTGATCGAGGCCCTCTATCTCAGCGGCCGGGCCGATGAGGCCCGCGAGCTGTTCGAGGAGATGCTGACCCGGCGGACGGCGGCGGGCCTGTTGTCGGAGGACATCTCGTTCGACGGCAACGAGCTGTGGGGCAACTATCCGCAGACCTATTCCCTGGTCGGGCTGATCAACTGCGCGGCGCTGCTCTCCAAGCCCTGGGCGGCGGTGCGCTAAACCTTCAGCTCCGGGGCGGTGAAACCGCGCACATTCTCGTCGATGGCCTGGGCCAGGGACAGGAGCCGGGCGTCGCCGCCATGCGGCCCGATCAGCTGCGCGCCGACCGGCAGGCCGTCGGGCGAAAAACCGGCCGGCAGGGTGGTGGCCGGCAGCAGGCAGGCCGTCGCCAGGCCGATCCAGCCCAGCAGGGTCACATAGGGGGCGCTCGTCCCGTCCGACAGCTTCAGCGCCCGGGACGGGAAGGAGCCGTGATTGTGGGCGAAGGCGGTGACCGGGGCCGCCGGCGCCAGGATGGCGTCATAGGCGTCGAACACGCCCTCCATCTCCCGGCGCAGGCGGGCGCGGATGGCGTCGGCGGCCAGCCATTCCCGGTGGCGGGCGGTATAGGCGAGCGCCGTGGCCGCCCAGGAGAAGGGGCCGGCGCCGCGGGCCCGGGCGATCTTCGCCGCCGGGCGCATCCACTCCATCTTGCGCAGGTCCTTCTCGCGCATGTCGCCGCCGATGATGGCGCCCAGCAGGACCATATAGGCGTCCAGCAGGGTGGCCACGTCCACCGGCGGGGAGACGAACTCGACGGTCGCGCCCGCCGCCGACAGCTCGCCGGCGAAGGTCTCGATCACCGCCTTGACCTGCGGGTCGAGCGGCAGGCCCGGCGCCTCGATCCAGACTCCGATGCGGGCCTTGGCCAGGTCGGCCGACGCCGCCTTGGGCGAGACCCCGCCGTCGCAAATCACCGACAACAGCAGCCGCAGGTCCCGGGCCGAGCGGGCCATGGGGCCGACGACGTTGAGGTCCGGCTCCTGCCACGAGCCCGGCGACGGCGGCACATGGCCGTGCTGGGGCGTGAGACCCCAGGTGGGCTTGTGCGAAAACACCCCGCAGAAATGGGCCGGAATGCGCAGGGAGCCGCCGATGTCCGAGCCGATCTCGAGCGCCGTGACCCCGCTGGCCAGCGCCGCGGCCGCCCCGCCTGACGAGCCGCCGGGCGTGCGGCTCACGTCCCAGGGATTGTTGGTGGTTCCATAGAGGCTGTTGAAGCTCTGCCAGTCCCCGGCCATCACCGGCACATTGGTCTTGCCCCAGATCACCGCCCCGGCCTTGCGGGCCAGAGCCGTCACCGTGGCGTCCTCGGCCTGGCGGCGGCGGTGGATTTCCAGCCCCGCC
>CAZERE010000021.1:8915-35057 GCA_964515365.1 uncultured Phenylobacterium sp.
GACGCCGCCGCCGAGGCGGGCATGCCGCTGACGTCCAAGGTGTCCTTCAGCGTCATGGGCAGGCCGGCCAGGGGCCCCAGCAGGCCGTCGCGGGCGCGGATGTCGTCGATGGCCCGGGCCCGCTCCAGGGCCCGCTCCAGATCGGCGGCGACCACGGCGTTCAGTCGCCGGTGGGTCTGTTCGTGACGGGCCAGAGCCAGCTTCAGCAGCTCCACGGCGCTGATGCGGCCGGCGCCCAGCAGGGCCAGCTGGCCGCTGGCGTCCAGGGCCAGGACGTCGAGATCGGGATTCACGGGTTCGCCTTCTTCAGGCCCAGCACGTCCTGCATGTCATAGGCGCCCGGCGGCTGGCGCATGGCCCAGAGGCCCGCCTCCACCGCCCCGCGGGCGAACAGGCTGCGGTCGCGAGCCGAGTGGGACAGGGTCAGGATCTCGTCCTCGGCGGCGAAGACCACCGAATGCTCGCCGATGATCCCGCCGCCGCGCATCACCGAATAGCCGATCTCGCCGTCGGGCCGCGCACCCGTAATCCCGTCCCGCGCCGCCCGCGCCACCGTCTCAAGCGCCACCCGACGCCCGTCCGCGGCGGCCTGGGCCAACATGATCGCCGTGCCCGACGGCGCGTCGACCTTGCGCCGGTGGTGGGCCTCGAAGACTTCGATGTCGTAGTCGGCCGCAGCCAAAGCCCGGGCCGCCTGGGCCACCAGGCCCAGCAGCATGTTGACACCCAGGGAAAAGTTGCCGGCCCGCACGATCGGAATGGCCTGGGCCGCCTGATCGATCGCCGCGATCTGATCGGCGTCAAAGCCGGTGGAGCCGATCACCAGGGCCACGCCCCCTTGGGCCGCGCACACCTGGGCCAGCTCGACCGAGGCCTTGGGCGTGGAGAAGTCGATCACCACCTGGGCGGCGGCCAAGGCGCTGGCCCGATCCACCAGCCGCGGATCCTCCGCGCCGGGCCGATCGAAACAGGCGAAGAGGTCGGCGTCCCCGCGCCCCTCCACCACGGCGGCCACAGCCTGCCCCATACGCCCCAGGGCGCCCGCGACGGCGATACGAACAGGTGCGGTCAGGGCGATCTCTCCGGGGCTTTGGCGCGCGCAAGGCAGCGAATGTCGCGCCTGGGCGGTCGCGGTCAAGGGCGGAGATGGGGCGGAGATGGGGCGGAGGCGCCAGCCGAAGCGTCGGCTTCAGGCGGTGATCCAGCCCCCATCAAGGCCGGAGAGCTGCACATTGGCCAGGATCATCTCCGCCCCGCCGAACATGTCGATGTGCACGTCCGCGCCGACCTGGCTGACGGTGTAGGTCGTCCCGGGGGCGAGCTGGATGCGGTCGCCCTCGAAGCGGTTGAAATCGACGACGAGGTCCATCCCGGCGGCGCCGAAGCTGTGGAAGGTGTCGGCGCCGGTCCCGCCGGCGAGCGTGTCGTTCCCCAGGTCCCCGGACAGGAAGTCGTCGCCATCATAGCCGAACACCCGGTCGTCGCCCTGACCGCCGCGCACCACATCATCGCCCAGATCGCCAGAGACGTAATCGTCGCCCAGGCCACCCTGCATGACATCGTCGCCCTGGCCGCCCAGGACCTGGTCGCTCCCCTTGTCGCCGAAGAGCAGATCTTCGCCCGTGTTGCCCTGGAGGGTGTCGCCGCCCTGGCCGCCATAGATCATGTCCCCGCCGCCGCCGCCGGCGATGCTGTCCTGGCCGGGATTGCCCTGCAACACGTCGTCTCGGGCGCCGCCGCCCACCGTGTCGGCGCCGCCGCCGGCCGAGACGGTGTCGGCGCCGCCGGACGAGGCGATGATGTTGTTCTGCGCGTCGCCGGTGACCACATTTCCGTCAGGCGTAACGACGGTGATCACCGTCGGCGGCGCGGGCGGGTCAGGCGCCACGGGCGGCGGCGTGGACGCGACCGGGGACGTGCCGGTGGATGTGGCGCTTTCCGCGAAGCCGGCGCCGTCGCTGTAGCTGGCGGTCACCGTGACGGCATGGCCGACCTGGGCCTGGGTGAGGGTGAAGGTCGCGGTGGTGGCGCCGGAGATGGCCACGCCGTCCGAATTCCACTGGTAGCCGATGGCCCCCAGGCCGTCGGCGTCGGCGAGGGTGTTGGCGGCGGTGAGGACCTGGCCCAGGGTCGCCGTCCCGGAGATGGCGACGCCCCCGGTGTGGGCCTGGTTTATCGACGGCGCCGCGCCACTGAGGTCGGCGCCGGCCGCCCCCGTCGCGGCGATGGTCCCCGACGGGCTCGCGCCGCCAAGGCCTCCGGCGCCGACATTGGTGGCGAAACTGACGTCGTCGAGCCGCAGAACGCCCGTGTTCTGGATGCCGCCGACACCCGCGCCGCCCGCCTCAGCATTCCCCGTCGCGCCGCTGCCGGCGCCACCGCCGCCGCCCGCCGCCAAATTGCCGCTGACCGCGCCGCCCGAGATCAGGAGCGTTCCAGAGTTGAAGATGCCGCCGGCCGCGCTCCCGCCGACTCCGGCGCCGGGACCGTAGCCGCCGCCGCCGCCCCCACCGCCCACCGATGCGGACGGATTGGTCGCAGAGGCGCCGGAACCGCCCGGGCTGACGCCCGAGTAGGACCCGCCGGCGCCGCCGATGCCCGATCCCCCCAAGCCGCTCCAAGCCGAGCCTTCGCCCCCGCCCTTGCCCCCGACTCCGCCGGAAGCCGGGTCACCGGCAACGTCGTCGCGGCTATATCGGCTGTACCCGGCGCCCCCTGCCCCGGGATTGCCGCCGCCGCCGCCGCCGCCCCCGCTGGAGTTGTAATAGGCGCCCGGGACTCTGCCGCCGCCGCCCCCGCCGCCGCTGGCTGTGTTGGCCGTCACCGTGACGTCTGTAAGGGTCAGGCTGGCGGTGTTGTAGATCCCCGCGCCGAGGGCCGCGCCTCCCGCCTGGTTGAAATCGCCGCCGTCGCCCGCCAGGGCGCCTTCGCGGATGGTCAGGTTGGAAATCGCCACCGTGCCGCTCGAGACCTCCAGCGCCCGGCCGTAGGAATTGGCGTCAAGCACATGCCCTCCGCCCACGATGCTCAGGGTCTGGCCATCGGTGAGGGCGATCTTCAGCAGATCCCGCCCGTCCGTCCCGGTGACGAAGTCCGCGCCGCTGGTCGCCGAGATGTCGGCGGTCAGGGTGATGGTGTTGGCCACGCCATCGGCGGCGGCGGCGGCCAGGGCCGCCTTGAGTTCGGCCAGGGTGGCGACGCTGGTGTTCGGGCCGAGGGGGGCGGCGACAGCGGTGGTGGCGCCCGAGGTCACCGATTCCGCCGCGGCGCCGAGGTCGGTATAGCTGGCGGTCACCGTAATCGCCTGGCCAACCTGATCCTGGGTCAGGGTGAAGGTCGAGGTGGTGGCGCCGGAGATGGCCGCGCCGTCCGAATTCCACTGGTAGCCGATGGCCCCCAGGCCGTCGGCGTCGGCGAGGGTGTTGGCGGCGGTGAGGACCTGGCCCTGGGTCGCCGTTCCGCTGATCGTCACCGCGCCGGTCGGCGCGTCGTTGATGTTGGCGACCGAAGCCGTGGCCGAGGAGGTCGCGGTCTCTATGAACCCACCGCCGTCGGTATAGCGGGCGGTGACGGTGACCAGGTGGCCGACCTGGGCCTGGGTCAGGACGAGGGTCGAGCTGGTGGCGCCGGAGATGTCCACACCGTCAGACGTCCACTGATAGGCGCGAGTCCCCAAACCGTTGCCGTCGGCCAGGGTGCTGACAATGCTCAGGGTCTGTCCCTGGGTCGCTGTTCCGGAGATGGCGACGCCGCCGGTGTGGGCCTGGTTGACGACCGCCGCCGTGCCGCTGAAGTTGGTGCTGGATGCGCCGTTGCCGCCGGCGATGCTGGCCCCATAGCCGCCGCCGCCGCCGGCGCCGACATTGCCCGTGACGGAGCCCGCCCCGGTCGCGAGCCTCAGCACGCCAATATTATAGATGCCGCCGACGGCGGCGCCGCCGTCGGCGTAGTTGTTCGTGCTGTATTCGGCGCCCCCGCCGCCGCCCACCGCGACGTTTCCGCTGACCGCGCCGCCCGAGAGCAGGAGCGTCCCCATGTTGAAGATGCCGCCCGCGGCGACCCCGCCGTGCCCCACAGCGAGGTTTCCGCCGCCGCTGCCGCCGCCGCTTCCGCCGCCCCCGCCGCCGATCGCGATCCCGTTGAGGGAGCCCAGACCGCCGTTGACGACGGCGCTCCCGCCGCTGCCGCCGTAGGCTGCGCCATAGTAGCCGCCGCCGCCGCCGGCCGTGGCGCCGCCGCTGCCGGCAGGCGAGAATGAGGCTGAGTTATCTGCGCCGCCTGAGCCCCCCGAACCGCTGGAGGCGGGGCCGCCCGGGAAGCTGCTCCCGGACGCGTTCGAATATCCGGAGCCGCCGGCTCCGGCGAAGCGGCCGCCGTCGTTGCTGCCGCCCCCCGCCCCGCCGCCGCCGCCGCGGTAGTAGCCGCCGCCGCCGCCGCCGCCGCCGGCCGCGGAATTGGCGGTCACCGTGACGTTGGTCAGGGTCAGATTGCCGGCATTGAAGATGCCGCCGCCGAGCGCTTCGCCCCCGGCCTTGTTGTGGTCGCCGCCCGCGCCCGCCAGCGCGCCTTCGCGGATCGTCAGGTCGGAGATCGTCACCGCACCGCCGCTGGCCACCTCCAGCACCCGGCCGAGATGATTGGCGTCAACCGTGAACCCGCCGCCGACGATGCTGAGGGTCATCCCGTCGGTCATGGCGATCTTCAGCAGGTTCATGCCGCTGGAGCCGGCGGCGAAGTCCGCACCGCTGGTCGCCGAGATGTCGCCGGTCAGGGTGATGACGTCGGCCTGACTATTCCCCGCCGCCATGGCGAGCGCGGCCTTCAGTTCGGCCAGGTTCGCAACATTGAAGGTGGTCAAGCGGGGTACTCCTACTGAACACGGCGCCGCGGGCGCCTAGAGCTTGGTTGGGGCGGACGAAGTCGGGGTCGAGGCGATGACGTGGGCGGCGCTCTGGGAGAGGTCGCGCCAGAACGAGAGGTCATCCAGGCGGGCGAAGAGGTCGGGCGGCAGGATGGTGCGGCGCGTCTCGACGGCCACCTTCGGCCGCACCGTGTGCAGGCCCGGGAGGCCCAGGTTGGCGTCAAAGGCCTGGGCGTCGAAGGCGACGTTCTCGAAGTCGTGCTGGAAGCGGGGCTCGCCCAGGAAATCGTAGACCAGGTCCATGACCTTGCCCGGCGCGGCGGCCAGCAGGTCGTAGTCGACCAGCAGCAGGCTGGAGGCGTGCTCGCCGTAGACGGCCTCCTTCAGGGCCGACCACGAATAGCCCACGAAGCGGTCGTTCTGGCTGAGCGCTTCGACGCGGGTGAAGACGTTGGAACGCTCGGAATCGTTGTTCCAGAGCTTGCTCTCGCGGAACGGATGGGCGCGGGTGAGGCGCTCGATCGAGTCCATCACCCAGGCCACCGAGCGAACGCAACAGACGATCTTGGCGTCCGGGAACAGGCGCTTGATCGCCGGCAGGCGTGCGCACCAGGCGCGGTTGGTGTCGACGATCAAGCCCTTGTCCTGATGGTCGGCGTAGTAGCTGTCGAACAGGCCCTTCAGAATCCGCTGGCGCTGGGCGTCGTCCAGCATCACCGAGGTCTCGCTCCAGGCGCCCATGGCGTTGTGGACGGCATGGAACAGGCCGCCGACCGGACTGGAGATGCCGGCCGTCACCGACGGGTTCTGCTGGAGCAGCGCCGCCAGCAATGTCGACCCGGAGCGCGGAAGACCGGATATGAAATGATAGCCGCTCATGTAAAACCTCGCCCTACAGGGCGCAAAGCACGGCCTGATCTACGGATTATCTCTCGATTCGACGCTCTCATTATCTAATGCAATTTCTCCAGAATATCTTCTGAGGAAAAATTCTTCACAGATATTCTGGCCTCTACAGATAGTTTAGGCCTCCTAAATTGATAACGACGTGTGAATTATTGGGGAGCGGTCTTAGCCACGGCTGAGGCCCTGAGCGCCCGATGAGGCGCGCGCGGGTCTGCCGACAGGGGGCCGGCGGCTCTGGCCCCGGGTTCTCCCCCAACCCCCGCCCGCAATTCCTACCGCTCCGCAGGAGTCTGGAGGTTGTGGCGGGGGGGCGGCCTATGTAGGTTGCGGCCCTCATCCCATCATCCGTGTCTGCAAGGACCGTCCGCGCTCATGAGCGACGCCGAGAAACGCACCTTCACCGACGAGGAGGCGCTCAGCTTCCACCGTCTCCCCACGCCTGGAAAAATCGCCATCGTGCCGACCAAGCCGATGGCCACGCAGCGGGACCTCTCGCTGGCCTATTCCCCGGGCGTGGCCGTACCGGTGCTGGCCATCGCCGAGGACCCGGACAAGGCCTATGACTATACGTCCAAGGGCAATCTGGTCGCGGTGATCTCCAACGGCACGGCGATCCTGGGGCTGGGCAATCTCGGGGCGCTGGCGTCCAAGCCGGTGATGGAGGGCAAGGCCGTCCTCTTCAAGCGCTTCGCCGACGTGGACTCCATCGATGTGGAGATCTCGACCACCGATCCGGACGAGATCATCACCGTCGTCAAGAATATCGGCGTCACCTATGGCGGCATCAATCTGGAGGACATCAAGTCCCCGGAATGCTTCCGCATCGAGACCGAGCTGCAGGAGCTGCTCGACATCCCGGTGTTCCACGACGACCAGCACGGCACGGCGATCATCTCGGCCGCGGGCCTGCTGAACGCCTGCAAGATCACCGGCCGGGAGTTGGCCGATGTGAAGCTGGTCCTGTGCGGCGCCGGCGCGGCGGGCATCGCCTCGCTGGAGCTGATGAAGGCCATGGGCGTGCGGGCCGAGAACTGCATCGCCGTGGACAATACCGGCGTCATCTATCGCGGCCGCTCCGAGAGCATGAACCAGTGGAAGTCCGCCCATGCGGTGGACACCGACAAGCGCACCCTGGCCGAGGCGCTGGAAGGCGCCGACGTCTTCCTGGGCCTGTCGGTCAAGGGTGCGGTGACCGCCGACATGGTGGCCGCCATGGCCCCCAACCCGATCATCTTCGCCATGGCCAATCCCGATCCGGAGATCACGCCGGAAGAGGTCCATGCGGTCCGCAGCGACGCCATCATGGCGACGGGGCGCAGCGACTATCCCAACCAGGTGAACAACGTCCTGGGCTTCCCCTACATCTTCCGCGGCGCGCTGGACGTGCGGGCGCGGCGGGTGAACATGGAGATGAAGATCGCCTGCGCCCAGGCCCTGGCGGCGCTCGCCCAGGAGGACGTGCCCGACGAGGTGGCCGCGGCCTACCACGGGGTGCAGCTGAAGTTTGGCCCGCAATACATCATCCCCAGCCCCTTTGACCCGCGGCTGATCTGGTACATCCCGCCCTTCGTGGCCCAGGCGGCCATGGACACCGGGGTGGCGCGCAAGCCGATCGAGGACATGGACGCCTATCGCGCCCAGCTGGCCCAGCGCCTCGACCCCACCGCGGCCTTCCTGCAGAAGCTGCAGGGCGCGGTGCTGTCGGGTCCGAAGAAGCGCGTGGTGTTCGCCGAGGGCGAAGAGGCCAGCGTGATCCGCGCGGCCTACGCCTTCCAGACCGCAGGCCTCGGCGAGGCCATACTGGTCGGCCGCGAGGAGCTGGTGGCCGAAAACATGCGCGCCGTGGGCCTGAGCCCCGAGGATGCGGGCCTGAAGGTGATCAACGCCCGGGTCTCCGAACACAATCCGGAGTTCGCCGAGTACCTGTATGAGCGGCTGCAGCGCCAGGGCTATCTGATGCGCGACGTCCAGCGGCTGGTGAACCAGGACCGCAACACCTTCGCCGCCTGCATGGTGGCGCTCGGCCATGCCGACGGCATGGTGACCGGGGTGACCCGCTCCTATGATCAGGTGCTGGACGAGGTGCTGCGGGTGATCGATCCCGCCCCTGGCGGCCGGGTGATGGGCATGTCGGTGCTGCTGGGCAAGGGCCACACCCTGTTCATCGCCGACACCAATGTCACCGAAATGCCCGAAGCCGAGGACCTGGTGGAGATCGCGCTGGAGGCCGCCCAGGCGGTCAAGGCGCTGGGCTACACCCCGCGCCTGGCCTTCATGTCCTATTCCACCTTCGGCAATCCCATGGGCGACCGCTCCGAAAAGGTGCGCGAGGCCGTGGCCATGCTCGACGAGATGGACCTGGACTTCGAATATGAGGGCGAGATGCCCCCGGCCCTGGCGCTGGAGCCGGAACGCCGCGGCAACTTCCCCTTCATGCGCCTGACCGGCCCGGCCAATGTGCTGATCATGCCGGCCATACACTCGGCGGCCATCTCCACCCAGTTGGTCCAGGCCTTTGGCGGCGCCACCGTGGTGGGGCCGATCCTGCTCGGCCTCGAGAAGTCGGTGCAGATCTGCCCGCTCTCGGCCTCGGTGTCGCGCATCCTGCAGCTCGCCACCCTGGCCGCCTACGACCAGACCCAGAGCCAGGCTCAGGTCGAGGCCGTCCTGTGATCATCCAGGCAGACCACCGCCTGACCTAGGGATCGCGCGCCTCCGGGCGGCGGGCGATCCGTCGCCGCCGCTCCGGGGGAGATCGCGCCATGGGCGCATCAGATATCGCCTCGTCCGCCCCCGGCTTCACCCTGGGGGTGGACTTCGGCACCACCAACACCGTCGTGGCGCTGGCCCTGCCGGGCGAGCCGGCCCGGCTGGTGCGGTTTCCCGCGCCCGAGGGCGAGCTCTTCGCCTTCCGCTCGGCGTTGGCCTTCCACGCCCCGCCCGAACGCCCCACCGAACGCACGGTGGAGGCCGGCCCCTGGGCCATCGAGGCCTATGTGGAGGACCCGCTGGAGACGCGGTTCATCCAGTCCTTCAAAACCTTCGCCGCCTCGGCCAACTTCACCGAGACCCAGATTCTCGGCCGGCGCTACGCCTTCGAAGACCTGCTCTCGGCCTTCCTGCTCAAGCTGCGCGACCATGCGGGCGGAGCGCTGAAGGACCTGCCCGGCCGGGTCATTGTCGGCCGCCCGGTCACCTTCGCCGGCGCCGCGCCCAAGGCCGAGCTGGCGCTGGCCCGCTACGAGACGGCCTTTTCCCGCCTGGGATTCTCGGAAATCCTCTATGTCTATGAGCCGGTGGGCGCGGCCTTCTTCTTCGCCCGCACGCTCAAGGCCGACGCCACCGTCCTGGTCGGCGACTTCGGCGGCGGCACCAGCGACTTCTCGATCATCCGCTTCCATCGCGACGAGGGCGGGGCCTTCCGGGCCGAGCCGCTGGGGCGGTCCGGCGTCGGCGTGGCCGGCGACGCCTTCGACTACCGGATCATCGACAACCTGGTCTCGCCGGCGCTGGGCAAGGGGTCGAGCTACAGGACCTTCGGCAAGGTCCTGCCCATTCCCAACCGCTACTATTCGGCCTTCGCCCGCTGGGACCAGCTGGCCCTCCTGCGCGCCTCGCGGGACATGCGCGAGATCCGCAGCCTGCTGCGCCAGGCCGTGGAGCCCGAGAAGATCGCCGCCCTGGTGGAGATCCTCGACGACAACCACGCCTATCCCCTCTACCGCGCCGTCTCCCGCCTGAAGGAGACCCTGTCGGCGAAGGAGGAGGCGACCTTCGCCTTCGAGGCCGGCGCCGTCTCCATCACGCGGTCTGTGGCCAGGTCCGAGTTCGAGGCCTGGATCGCGCCGGAACTGGCCCAGATCGAGGGCGCGGTGGACTCAGCCCTGGCCGACGCCGGCCTGGCGGCCGATCAGATCGACCGGGCCTTCCTCACCGGCGGTTCGTCCCTGACGCCCGCCGTGCGGGCCATCTTCGCCCGCCGTTTCGCCGCCGATCGGATCGAGACCGGCGGGGAGCTGGAATCCATCGCCTCGGGCCTGGCCCTGATGGGCCACGAACCCGACCTCGACCGCTGGGGCGAGCGGGCGGCGATCGGCTAGGCCGGGACGACCACAGTCTCGCCGGCCGGCACGGCCAGCCGCGCCCGGGTGCTGACCGCCCCGCCGGGCGCGCTGACCTGGTCGATCACCCGGAAGGCGGTCTCCCAGCGGTCGGCCGTCACGTCGCAGAGCAGATAACCCCGCTGGGCGTTGTTGAACTTCAGCTGCGGATTGTCGGCCAGGGTCCTGGCCATCTGCGGCAGCTGGTCCACCCCGTCCCCGCCGGAGGTGATGGAGGTGCCGACGAATTCGGTGGCGATGGCCGGGCCGTCCGGCGCCCGCCCGTCCAGGTGCAGTTCACCGGCATAGTTCTGATGCTCGTCCCCGGTCAGGACCACCGGATTGGCCACCCGCCGCTCGCGGATATGGCGCAGCACCCGCGCCCGGGGGGCGCGATAGCCGCCCCAGGAATCGGGATTGGCCATATAGGCCGGCCCCGGATCGCGATCGAGATCCATCATCATCACCTGCTGGGCGATGGCGTTCCAGCGGGTGGGCGAGGTCGACAGGCTGTCGAACAGGAACCGCTCCTGGGCCGCCCCCAGCATGTCGGCGGCGCGCTCCAGCTCGTCGCAGGCGCCCCAGCGGTCGCCGCAGGCCTGGTCAGACCGGTATTGCCTTGTGTCCAGCAGGTTCAGCCGCAGCAGGGTCCCATAGTCGGCCCGCCGGTAGAGACGCATGGCCGGCCCCGCCGGGAAGGCCGACCGGCGCAGGGGCATGTGCTCATAATAGGCCTGCATGGCCGACTGCTGGCGCAGGCGGAAGAGGGCCCGGTCGGTCCCGTCCTGATCGAGGTCGGTGGCCCAGTTGTTGTCGATCTCGTGGTCGTCCCAGGTGACGAACCAGGCCGCCGCCGCATGGCTGGCCTGCAGGTCGGGGTCCATCTTGTACTGGGCGTAGCGGCGCCGGTAGTCGTCCAGGCTGTAGATCTCCTGGCCCACATGCTGGCGCGGATTGCCCTGCGGCCCCGTGGCGCTGTTCCACACCCGGGCCGAGCGGCCCTCATAGATGTAGTCGCCATAGCAGAAGACGAAGTCGAGCTCGTCCTCCTCGGCCAGCCGCCGGTGGGCGGTGTAGCGCCCCTGCTCGTAGTGCTGGCAGCCGACCACCCCAAAACGGGTCCGGGCCACCGAGGCGCCGGCCGCCGGCGTCGTCCGCGCCCGCCCGGTCAGGCTGCGCTCGGACCCCGCCGTGAAGCGGTAGTGATAGGTCCGCGCCGGCGAAAGCCCGCCCACCTCCACATGGACCGCATGGGCCAGCTCCGGCCGGGCGATCGCCTCGCCCTGGGCGGCGATGCGGGTGAAGGCCTCGTCCTCGGCCACCTCCCAGCCCACCGGCATGGGCCGGGCGGGCAGGCCGTGGCCGACCGCCAGGGGATCAGGGGCCAGCCGCGTCCAGATCACGAAGCCGTCGGGCGCCGGATCGCCGGCCGCCACGCCGAGCTGGAACGGATAGTCGGCGAAGACCGGCTGGGCCAGCGCCTGGCGCGGGTCCAGGGCCGGCGCCAGGAACGCCCCCAGGCCGAGCGCCATCATGCGGCGCCGGGGCAGGCTCAGGGCTCGGGTGATCTCGTCGGTCATATGCGGCCTCCCCAGGACAGGCCGTCATCCTAGGGGCGGTCTGTGACGCCTTGGATTCAGGCCGCCGCCACCCGCAGGGCCGCCAGCACCTCGTCGGCGGCCCGAAGCCCGGTCTCCCAGGCGCCGTGGGCGGTGGAGAAGGCCCGGGTCGAGGTGGCCTCGCCGGCGAAGAACAGCCGCCCCTCGACGGGCTCGGCCAGCACCTGCCGGGCCGGGGCGCAGCCCGGCAGGGCGTGGGAATAGGCGCCCAGCGCCCAGGGGTCCTGGCTCCAGCTGGTGGCCGCCAGCAGGCGCAGCTGCGGGCGGATGTCGGCGCCATAGACGCTCACCAGCTCCTCGATGGCGAAGTCGGCCGCCGCCCGCGGTCCTTCGGCGGCCAGGGCGCGGGCGTGGTCGCCGCCGAAATAGGCCTCGATCACCGGCCGCCCCAGGGGCCGCAGATAGTAGCTGCCGGTCTCGGCCCTCTCGGTATCGCCCCACAGATGGTGCTCCCGGGGGAAGGCCTCCGGCGCGGCGGGGCTCAGGAAGACCTTGTCGGCCAGGCCCAGGGGCAGGCCGGTGGCCGCGTCGGTCTTGGCCGGCAGGTGCGGGTGCAGGCGGATCGCCTCGCGGGCCAGCAGGTCGCTGGAGACGGTCAGCACCACCGCCCGGGCCGTCACCGCCCCGCGGGCAGTCTCCAGCCGCAGGGCCTGGCCGCTGTGGTCGATGGACAGCACCGCGCAATGGGGCACGATCAGCGAACGGTCGGCCAGGTCGCAGATGGCCGCCCCGTAGCCCTCCACCGCCCGCCAGTCGAGGCCGGTGTCGATGAAGGCGCCATAGTCCTGCACCGAGACCTGCGACAGGGGCGCGCCGTTATAATAGCTGGAAAAGGCCTCCAGCAGCGGCCGCCAGCGGGCCGCCCGGGGCAGGTAGGCGTTGGCGCGGCCTTCCTGGCCAGCCCTGGCGGCCTTTTCCAGGGCCTTTTCGAAGGCGCCCATGGCCGCCTCGAAGCGGGCGCGGTCCTCCGGCCCCAGGCTGAGATTGGCCTCCGGGCGGCGCCAGGCCGGGGGCGATCGATCCAGCGGGATGTCGGCCCGCTCGAACAGCGGGACAAAGGGGTTGCGGTCGGCGCTGTGCAGCCAGCCGCAGCCGAGATCCAGCGGCAGGTCCGGCCGGGCGGCCAGCGTATGGGCCCGTCCGCCGATCCGGCCCTGGCCCTCGAGCACCACCACCGAAAGCGGCGCCCGCGCCAGGCGCGCGGCCGCGGCGATACCCGCCGCCCCGGCCCCTACGACGACCACGTCAAAACGATCCTGCATACCCTATCCAGGCATGGCCCAAGGCCAAGGTTCAAGCCCTGTTCGGGGTTGTCCTGGACTAATCGACCTTCGTCAGGGTTTCGGAGTCCAGATCCAGGTCCTCGGCGGCGATGATCCGCAGATCCGGCGCCCGCTGGCGCAGGCCCGCCTCAAACAGGCTGGCGTCCCCGGCCACGATGACGGCGGCGTCGGCCGGCGAAAGGCTTTGCCGGGCGAAGGCGTTCACCTGGTCGGCGCTCACCGCCTCGACCTTGGCGGTATAGGCGCCGATCTCCGTAAGCGGCACGTCCTGCACCGCCAGGTCGCCAAGCACGCCGCCCAGGCCGCCGGCGGTCCCCAGCGCCCGGCCAAAGCCGCCGATCAGCACCGACTTGCGCGCCTTCAGCTCCTCGGTCGAGACGGGTTCGGCCGCCAGCTTGGTCATCTCCGCAGCGATCAGATCGACCACCTCGGGCGCGGACTCGTTCTTGGTCTGGGCCTGGGCCTGGAAGGCGCCGGTGGCGCGGCGGGCCGCGAGCGACGAGCCGGCCCCATAGGACAGGCCGCGCTTGATGCGGATCTCCTGGTTCAGCCGGGCCGAATAGCCGCCCCCCAGGACCGAGTTGGCGACGATGGCCGGGTAGTAGGCGTCGTCGCTGCGGGCGATGGTCGGCTTGGCCAGCCGCACCGCGGCCTGGCCGGCGCCCGGCAGGTCGATGACCAACATCTGGCGGGCGGCCGTGGGCGAGACCTCCGGCGGGGTTGGCAGGGGGCTGGCCGGCGCCGCCCAGTCGCCGAAGGCCTGGCGGGCCAGGGCGAAGCCCGCCTCAGGCGTGACGTCCCCGGTCAGCACCAGGATGGCGTTGTCGGGCCGGACATAGGTCCCGTGCAGGCGGCGCAGGGTTTCCGGCGTCAGCCTGAGCAGGGAGGCCGGCGTGCCGTCGGCGGCGTGGCCGAACGGGGTGCCGGCGAAGATCAGCGGGCCGGCCGTCATCGCCGCCAGCTGGCCGGGATCCCCATAGGCCACCGACAGACCGTCCAGAGCCTGGGCGGTCTGGCGCTCCAGCTCCTCGGCGGCGAAGGCCGGATTGCGGACCACGTCGGACAGGATGGCGAAGGCCGGCGCCAGCTTGTCGGTCATCACCGTCAGCCCGACGCTGGAGGATTCCGCGCCGGCCGCCGAGGACAGGGTGGCGCCCAGGGCCTCCACCTGCTGGGCGATTTCCGGCGCCGTGCGGGTTTCCGTGCCCTCGGTCAGCATGCCCGCCGTCATCGACATGGCGCCGGCCAGGCCCTTGGGATCGGCCCAGGCGCCGGCCCGCACGATCACCGCGGCGGAGACCAGGGGCAGGTCGCTGGAGCGGGCGACGATCACCCGCAGGCCGTTGTCCAGGGTGGTTTCGGCCGGCTGCGGCAGGACCGGGTCCACCGGCTCGGCCACCGGCGGCGGCGCCTGGCGCTCAGCCTCCGGCGCCAGGGTGACGACCTCGCCGTCGAACACCACCGCCTGGGCCGGCGGCGGGGCGGGCTCGGCCGGGGTCTCGCCGGCCGGGCGCTCGGACTCGGGCCGGTAGCGGATGGTCATCCGCCGGTCCTCGGCCAGGTATTTCTGCGCCACCCGCTGCACGTCTGCGGCGGTGACGGCGGCCAGGTCGGCCAGTTCGGTATTGGCCCGGGCCGGATCGCCCTGGGTCGCCCAGGCATAGCCCAGGGCGAAGGCGCGGCCGTCCACCGTCTCGCGCTCGCGCAGGGCGCCGGCGATCAGTTCGTTGCGGGCCTCATTCAGCTCGGCCTGCGTCGGCGGGGCGTCCCGCAGGCGCGCCACCTCCGCCAGCAGGGCGGCCTCGCCGGCCTCCACCGTCTGGCCGCTGGCCAGGATGGCGCCCACGGCGACCATGCCCGGCTGCTGCGGCAGGTCGGCGGTGGAGAAGGCCTCCACGGCGATCTGCTGCTCATAGACCAGCGCATTGTAGAGCCGCGAGGACTTGCCGCCGGAGAGGATGGTGTCGAGCACCTGCAGGGCCGGGGCGTCGGGACTGGCGGCCTCGGCGCCCAGCCAGGTGATGGCCACCGCCGGCAGGGGCACATTGGGGCCATAGCCGTCGAAGACGCCGGGGCCGGTCCGCGGCGGCTCCACGGCGGTGACCCGCTTCAGGGGCGCGTCGGGGGTCTTCAGGGGGGCGAAATACTGGTCCACCCAGGCGTCGAGCTGACCCTCGTCGAAATTGCCGACGACGATCAGCACGGCGTTGTCGGGGCGGTAATAGTCCCGGTGGAAGGCCCGCACGTCGTCGATGGTGGCGGCGTCCAGCTCGGCGATGGAGCCGATGCCCGGCCGTTTATAGGGGTGGGTCTGATAGCTCGCCTGGGGCAGCATCAGGCCAAACAGCCGGCCGTAGGGGGCGGCCAGGATGCGCTGGCGCAGCTCCTCTTTCACCACGTCCCGTTCGGAGTCGAAGATCTCGGCGTCCACCACCAGGGAGCCCATCCGCTCGGCCTCGGCCCAGAGCAGCCGCTCCAGGTGGTTGGCGGGGATCACCTCGTAATAGTTGGTGAAGTCGTCATAGGTGGACGCATTGTTGAAGCCGCCCACATCCTCGGTCATCCGGTCCATGGTCTCGGACGGCATGTTGCGGGTGGTCTTGAACATCATGTGTTCGAACAGGTGCGCAAAGCCCGAGCGACCCTGGGGATCGTCCTTGGAGCCGACCCCGTACCAGACCTGGACCGTCACGTTCGGCGTGGCGGCGTCCACCCCGCTCAGCACCCGCAGGCCGTTGTCCAGCACCCGCTCGCGATATTCGATCGGCGGAATGTCGGCCGCCAGGACGGAGACCGGCGCGCCCAGCAGGGCGACGGCGAAGGCGAGACGGGCGAAGACGCGAAACATGGCGGGCTCCCGGAATGGTCGACGCCAAAGCCATAGCATTCTGAGCGGCCGGCGAAAGCGGGGCGCGTGGGGGAGCGCCCCCAGCCCCGCCACGCAACGCCAGCGCCGCCGCATGAGACGACGGGAGTCGAAGTTGGACGGCGACTGCGCTTAAGGTGGCGTCGGTACGTCGCGCAGGCCCGCCTCGCCGGGGGCGCGGCCCAACGGAGGGGTGATTATGATCGAGGCGGTCAAGTACGGCCTGGCCAACTATGTGAACTTCGAGGGCCGCACCGGGCGGGTCACCTTCTGGTGGTGGGTCCTGGCGGTGATCCTCGCGGGCGTCGTGGCCGGTATCCTGGATACGGGTCTGGCGGGCGATGACAGGGAGCCCTTCAGTATCTTGCTGGGGCTGGCGCTCTTCCTGCCGAACCTCGCCATGGCCGCCCGGCGGCTGCATGATACGGGCCGGTCGGCCTGGTGGCTCCTGATCAATCTCATCCCCCTGATCGGCCTGCTGGTGCTGCTCTTCTTCTTTGTGCAACCGAGCAATCCGGCCGGGGAGAAGTATGACGCGGCAGGGCCTGCGCCCCTGCCCCCCGAACCGCCGCCGGCCGACTGAGGCGGAGCGACCAGCTTCAATAGGGGACACAAAGGACACTAAAGGGCGCGAAGGGCACAAAGGCGAAGCCGCCAACCCCTTCGTGTCCTTGACTGTCTTCCTGGTCTTCGTGGCCCCCTCTTTTTGCTGGCGCTGCGCGCCGGACCCAAGGCTGCGCTGGACCCTGCCCGCCGGGACCCTATCTCCGAAGGATGAGATTCAGTCCGTCCCGCCAGATCGTCGGCGCCCTGGCCCTTGGGCTGCTGGGCGCCTGTTCGCCCGCCCCAGCGCCGGATCGCGCCCAGGCCCAGACGCCGGCCCCCGCCGTGCGGAGCCAGGGCCTGGACCCCGCCGCCATGGCCGCCGTGGTCGAACAGGCCCGGGCCCTGCCCAACCTGCACGCCGTGATCGTCGCCCGGGACGGGGAGGTGCTGGCCGAGCACCGCCTCCGCGGCGCGCCCCTCGACCAGCCGGTGAACATCAAGTCGGCGTCCAAGACGGTGCTTTCGGCCCTGGTGGGGATCGCCATCGAGCGGGGCGTGCTGACCGGAACCGACCAGAAGATCGCCCCCCTGCTGGCGGGCGACCTGCCCGCGGGCGGCGATCCCCGGCTGCAGGAGATCGAGGTCGGCCATCTGCTGTCGATGCAGGCCGGCCTCGGGCGCACCTCGGGCCAGTATTACGGGGCCTGGGTGACCAGCCCCAACTGGGTGCGCCATGCGCTCGCCCGGCCCTTCGACGACGATCCGGGGGGCCGGATGATCTATTCCACCGGGACCTCGCACCTGATGTCGGCGGCGCTCACCCAAGCCGCCGGGGCCAGCACCCACGACCTCGCCCGCGACTGGCTGGGCGAACCCCTGGGCGTGACCATCCCGCCCTGGCTGCGGGATCCGCAGGGGGTCTATTTCGGCGGCAACGACATGATGATGTCGCCGCGGGATCTGCTGCGGTTCGGCGAGCTCTATCGCCTGGGGGGCGAGATCGACGGGCGGCGCATCCTGCCGGCGGCCTGGATCGAGGCGAGCTGGACGCCGCGCACCCGGTCCCCCTGGAGCGGCCACGACTATGGCTATGGCTGGTTCACCAAGCAGGCCAGCGGCCACGACGTGCATTTCGCCTGGGGCTATGGGGGCCAGATGCTGTTCGTCGTCCCGAGCCTCGACCTCACCGTGGTGATGATCTCAGACCCCTCCCCCCGCCCGCGGGAGGAGAGCCATGTGAGCGACCTGCACGTCCTGCTGGACGAGGGGATCATCCCCGCGGCCGTGGCCGGCGAAGGGTCGCCCCCTAGCCCTTCAGCAGGGTGAGGCAGCGGCCGACAGCCATGCCGTTGGCCTCGGCGGTCTTCAGCTTGAGCTTGCCGCCCATGACCAGGCCGCGCAGATGCTTGCGCATCAGCTTTTCGATGTCGGAATCGGCCTGCACATGGGGCGCGACGGTCTGGTGCATCAGCTTGCCCTCCGGCGAGAGGCCGGCGGCGCACTTGTCGGCGGCGGGGTTGGCCAGGGCCGGGACAGCGCTGAGGCTGGCCGCCGCCAGGGTGGCGGCCATCACGGCGCGGAGGTGGTTGCGGGTCATGGGCTTGTCCTTGGTGGAGATCGCATGGGGTGAGGGCGTTGAGGTCTGGCGTCCACGCTGCCAAAGGCCCGCGGCGCAATCAAGGCGTTAGCCGACCGGCGTGATCCGAACCGAGACATCCATGCCCAGGGCGTCGCCGGGCGCCCCTGCGAAGCTGCCGGCCACGGGCATGATCTGCGCATTGGCCCGGCCGACGGCCAGGGGGATCAGGCCCGCGGCGCCGATGCTGTTGTGAGTGGGGTCGAAGGTGATCCAGCCGGCGCCGGGCAGATAGACCTCGGCCCAGGCGTGGGTGGTGTCGGCCTGGCGCTCGACCTGGTCTGGATCGAACATGTAGCCGCTGACCGCCCGGGCCCCGAGGCCCAGCTGGCGGACAGCCTGGATGAACAGGGCCGCCAGGTCGCGGCACGAGCCGCTGGCCAGGCGCAGGGTTTCGCCGGCGCTCTGCACGCCCTCTTCGTCCCGCACCCGATAGACCGCCGCGCCCAGCACCCCGGCGTTGAGATCCTTGAGCAGGGACAGGGTGTCGGTGCGGGGTCCGGCGACGAAGCCGTGGGCCCAGCGGGCCACGTCCGGGTCGGGGATTGGCGCGCGCAGGCGCCCCAGATCGGCGGCCTCGTCGTCGTCATAGGCGAAGGGATAGGTCTGGGCGCCCGGCGTGATCGGAAAGATCGGCCAAGCCTGGGCCCGCGAGGCCACCTTCAGCCGGCTCTCGATGACCAGGCTGTCGGTGGGCTGGCCAAAGCCCGCCACGGCGCAGAGATTGCCGAACACGTCCTGGCTCCAGGTGATGTCGGCGGCGGGCGAGCAGGTGATCTGGAAGTCGAGCACGCTGAGCTCGTGGCTGTCGCGGGGCCGCAGCATCAGCCGATGCGGATGCAGGACCACGGGCCGCGCGAACCGATAGGCGGTCTGGTGGACGATTTCGAAGGTCGCCGGCGTCACCCCAGACCGCGCGTCGATCAGCGCTTCTTGCCCGGCATGGCGCCGGCGGCGTCGAGGAAGGAGCGCGGGGCGGCTTCCGGCTTGGCGGCGGCCGCCTGCTTGGGTTTGCGGACTTCTTTGTTGGACTTTTTCTGGCCCTTGGCCATGGGGGTCTCCGGGGCGGCGGACGCCGCTGACATTGAGGAAATGGTTGGGCTCAGCAGAAGTTCATCGTGAGCCTTCGATGATCGCCGCGGACAGAGCCGCTGCGGCGCGGCTCAGCGTGGCCGCAGGCCGAGCAGGGAGAAGGCCACGGGGGTCACAATGGCGGTGACGACACAGACTGCCGACACAATCAGAAGGGGAGACATGGGGAAAACCAGCTTCGCGCCGCATCGGAGGGGTTCGACCGCTTGAGACGCGGCACACGCCCGATGACGCATGCCCCTAGATGGGGCCTCGAGGGCCAAATAGCCAGGGGCGCCGCGGGGTCTTGGCGCGACGCGTCTTTCGTGATCCGAAGAGGGCCATGACCACGCCTCCCTCAGACCCCCGCGCCGTCGAGTCCCGGGCGCCCGCCGGCTGGGTCGTCGCCGTGCTTCTGGAACCCGGGCGCGACGTGGAACAGGCCCGTCGCTATTTCGCCATCGGCCGCGCCGACCGCGCCCAGGCCGAATGGGTGGCCGTCGACATGGCGATCAGCCTGGGCCTGCGGGTCGCCGCCAGTCCGGCCGGCGGCCAGGAGCCTGTCGAGGCCCTGGCCCCCCTGCCGCCTGTGCGCATGCGGGCGCTCGGCCTGGCGCCGGGCGAGCGCCGCGACCTCGGCGAACGCCGGCCCCGGCGCTGGCTGACCTGACTCGGCGGGCTTGGCCGGCTTGGCGGACTGGCGTCCTGGCCGGGCCATGCTAGATCAGGGCGCAGCTTCAGGTGGGGAGACCAAGGACCAGTGACCGGCATCAAAGACATCCTGCATCCCACGGCGGTGATCTCGCGCTCCTTCTATGGGGTGAAGAGCCATTCGGCCCTGATCGGCGCCCTCGACCAGCTGGTCGACAACATGCTGATTCCCCGGGGGGTCTTCGCCGGCGACAACCTGATCACCCTGGGCAAGTCCCTGGGGTTCCTGGACGACAAGGCGCTGATGGCCGCCTTCCAGCGGCACGCCGGCACCCCCGGGGAGCGCGGCGCCGTCTGGCGCCTGGCCACCCTGGCCTGGGCGGCGCGGACGGCCCTGCGGGCCGAGGGCGATTTCGTCGAGTGCGGTTGCTACAAGGGGGTGTCGGCCCGGATCATCTCCGAGGTGGTGGGGTTTTCCGACCTGCCCCGCCACTACTACCTCTACGACCTCTTCGAGCACGACGAGTCGATGCCCCATCACTCCATGCTCGAGCACAGCGCGACCCTGGTGGATCAGGTCCGCGCGCGGTTCGCCGACATGTCCAATGTGACGATCACCAAGGGCCTGGTGCCCGACAGCCTGGCGCAGGCGGCGCCGGAGAAGATCGCCTTCATGCACCTGGACCTGAACAACGCCGAGGCCGAGGTCGGGGCCCTGGAGGTGCTGTTCGACCGCATCTCGCCGGGCGGCGTCCTGATCCTCGATGACTTCGGCTGGATCGCCTACAAGGCCCAGCAGGTGGCCGAGGTGTCCTGGATGGCCGAGCGGGGCTACCACATCCTGGAGCTGCCCACCGGCCAGGGCATGGTGATCAAGTAGCGCCCCAGTCGGCCCAGGAGACGTCCCGCCCGGGAAAGGCCGTCCGCTCGAAGGGCCAGTCGGTCGCCAGCCAGGTTTTGAACGCGGCATAGAGCGCCTCGTCCAGATGCGCCGCCGAGGCCCGGACCCAGCAATAGGCCTTGGCGTCATAGCCCGGCCGGCCGGCGGGATAGATGTAGGCGCAGCCCAGGCACTGGCTCTCGTCCGGGGACATCATGGTGAAGGCGAACGAGGTGCGGCGCTCGAACTCCCCCTGGTGCCAGCCCAGGTCCACCAGGTCCTCCTCCAGCGTCATGTCGGCCCGGGGCCAGTCATTGCCGGGACCGAACACGCCGGCCAGGCGGTCGAGACTGGTCATCACCGCCGCATAGTCCTTGATCACGTCGTGGATGGTCAGGGGCCGCAGCCGGAATTCGGCGTGCTCGAGACGGCGGGGAATCTCGAAGTCCGGCGGCGTGAACGGCATGGTCTTTCCCCCTCTACGACGAGCCCAGCTTGCGGCGCCGGCGCGACCCTCGGCAAGGGGGCCGGGTTTCCGAAGGGGCGCCCGCGCCCGCTGATCGGGCGCCCCCCGTGCGGCGGACGCAAACCCCCGGAATCTGCCGGGCTCCGGTTGCGGCCGGCGGCGGATCAGGCTTAAGCCCCTGGGGGAGCCGGGGGCGACCGGCCGCGAGTTGTGTGATGAGATCTTTCAGTACCCCCACGGGCGGGCGCGCCGCCCTGACCCTCTCCCTGACCTTCGCCGCCCTCTCCTTCGCCCTGGGGGGTCTCGCCGCCTGCGCCACCGCGGTGCAGACGAGGCCCGGCCGCACGGCCACCGAGCAGTTGCTGGTGGCCCACGCCGCCGAGCGGGCGGCCGCCGATTTCCATCTTGAGGCGCCCAAGGGCAGCCGGGTCTTCCTCGACACCATCAACTTCACCGGCGAATGGGCGCCCTATGCGGCCAGCGCCCTGCGCCAGCGGATTCTGAGCGGCGGCCACCGGCTGTCGCCCAACCGGGCAGAGGCTGACCTGGTCGTCGAGATCCGCATGGGCGCCCTGTCCATCGATCAGATGAGCCGGGTGCTGGGGGTGCCGGCGCTGACCCTGCCCACCGGCAACAACTATTCGACCTTCACCGTCCCGGAACTGTCCCTCTACAGCCAGGCCGAGCGGTCGGGCGTCGCCGAATTCTCGATCTTCGCCTACGACGCCCACACCGGGGCGGCCGTGCCGGTGGTCCACCGGATTTCCGGCGAGACCCAGATGCGCAGCCACAAGTTCCTGATGGTCATGACCTGGGGCAAGCAGGAGGTGAAGCCCGGCGACCCGGCCCTGGACGCCGAGCCCTGGTGGAAGCCCTGGTAGGCAGGGTCGACGGCGGGAAGCCTGGACCTCGCAAGCGCGACCGCTAGACTGCCCCTCTTGAGGCCCGACCGGGGCCAAGAGGGGGAAGTTCCAAGCTCATGTTGCGCCACATCGCCGCCGCCATCCTCGCCGCCGGGCTGGTCAGTCAGCCCGCCCAGGCCCAGCAGGCCGCCGCGGCCCAGACCTATGTCCCCCAGACTTATATCCATGCCGGCGCCCTGCTCGACCGGCCCGGCCAGGCGCCGCGGGGGGCCTCGACCCTGGTGCTGCAGGACGGCCGCATCGTCCAGGTGGCCGACGGCCTGCTGCCGGCCCCGGCCGGGGCGCGGCTGATCGACCTGTCCGACCAGTTCGTCCTGCCCGGCCTGATCGACGCCCACGTCCACATCTTCTCCGACGACGACAAGACCGCCGCACGGCTCGAAGCCATGACCCGCGGGGCCGAGACCCGGTTCGTGGTCGGGCTCGACAACGCCCGGCGCACCCTGGACGCCGGCTTCACCACCGTGCGTGACCTGGGCTCCGATCCCGCCGCCATCATCGCCCTGCGCGACGGGATCGAGAAGGGGCTGGTCGAGGGTCCGACCATCGTCAACGCCGGCCGCATGATCTCCATCAGCGGCGGCCACGGCGACGGCGCCAACGGCCTGGCCGAGCCCTATGCCGAGCTGGAGCGGGCGCACGCGGTCAACACCTGCGACGGCCCCGAGGACTGCCGCCGCGCGGTGCGGATCCAGGTCTCGCAAGGCGCCCAGGTGATCAAGTTCGCCGCCACCGGCGGGGTGCTCTCCAACGTCGCCGGCGGCCTCGGCCGGCAGATGTTCGACGACGAGATGAAGGCCATCGTCGACACCGCCCACGCCTTCGGCCGCAAGGCCACCGCCCACGCCCACGGCAAGGACGGCATCGAGGCGGCCCTGCGGGCCGGCGTCGATTCCATCGAGCACGCCACCTTCACCGACGCCGAGACCCTGGCCCTGTTCCGCCAGACCGGCGCCTATCTGGTGCCGACCATGATCGCGCCGGGCGCCGCCGTCGCCCAGGCCCGGGCCGGCGAGCGCCCGCCCGCCGTGCTGGCCAAGGCCGAGGAGGCCGCCCGCATCGCCTTCGAAAAGCATATCGAGCAATACGCCGCCCCGGGCGTGAAGATCGCATTTGGCACCGACACCGGCGTCTCGGCCCACGGCGACAACGCCACCGAGTTCAAGATGATGGTCGACGCCGGCATGACACCGACCCGGGCCATCCGCAGCGCCACGGTGGACGCCGCCGATCTGCTGGGCCTCTCGGCCAGCCTGGGCACGCTGGAGGTGGGCAAGTCGGCCGATATCGTCGCCGTTTCCGCCAGCCCGCTCGAGGACGTCACGGAGCTGGAACGGGTCACCTTTGTCATGCGCCGCGGCGTGGTCCACAGGCTGGACGGCGCCCGCCAGCCCTGGCCCGCGGACTAGAGGCTGAACCGGCCGGTGTCGAAGAAGGCCTCCAGCGCCGCCTCGTAAGGGGCGGTGTCGAGGCCGGACGCCGCGAGCCAGTCGGGATTGGAGAGGGTGCTGGCGTAGCGCTCGCCGGAATCGCACAGCAGGGTGACCACCGAGCCGGTCTGGCCCCGCGCCGCCATGGCCTCGATCACCTGGGCGCAGGCGAAGAGGTTGGTCCCCGTCGAGCCGCCGCAGGACCGGCCCAGGCGGCGCGAGGCCACCCGGGCGCCGGCGATGCTGGCGGCGTTGGGCTCGGCGATGGCCCGGTCGATCAGCTCAGGATTGAACGACGGCTCGCAACGGGCCCGGCCGATTCCCTCAATGATCGAGCCCCGGTCGGCGCTGGCGGTCACGGCGCGGTCGGCCACATGGCGGTGGAAGACCGAGGCCTCGGGGTCGGCCAGGCACAGACAGGTCTGGGCGCGGTTGTAGCGGATGAAGCGGCCCAGCGTGGCGGTGGTGCCGCCGGTGCCGGCCCCGGCCACGATCCAGCTGGGCTCAGGATGCGGCTCCTGGGCCATCTGGCTGTAGATCGACTGGGCGATATTGTTGTTGCCCCGCCAGTCGGTGGCCCGTTCGGCATAGGTGAACTGGTCCATATAGTGGCCGGAAAGCTCGGCGGCCAGCCGGGCGCTCTCGGCGTACACATCGGGGGCGGCCTCGACGAAGTGGGTCTCGCCCCCGTGAAATGCGATCTGCGCCACCTTCTCGGCCGAGGTCGACCTCGGCATCACCGCGATGAACCGCAGGCCGAGCAGTCGGGCGAAATAGGCCTCCGACACCGCCGTCGAGCCGCTGGAGGCCTCGATGATCGGCGTCCGCGGCCCGATCCAGCCGTTGCAGAGCGCATAGAGGAACAGGGAGCGCGCCAGCCGGTGCTTCAGGCTGCCGGTCGGGTGGGTGGACTCGTCCTTGAAATAGAGATGGACGCCGCCGGCCAGGGGCGCACGCAGCAGATGGGTGTCGGCCGAGCGGTTGAAGTCGGCCTCGATGGTCTGGACCGCCTGATCGATCCAGGCCCGGTCGCGGCACAGGGTGACCATGGGGCGGCTTTCGTGAGGCGGGGTGGAGGACGGGGTCATGGGCTATCCGGTGCGGCGCTGAACCGTCTGGACATGACCCATTCATCGGCCCTCGGCTAGAACTTGCGGCCTGAAGGCGCCCCCGAACCCCGGGAACGAAGCCAAAGCGTGGCCGTTAGGCCATGCCCGGGCCAAGGGGCGCGCCGCCCTAATGACGCCGCGGGCGCCTGATTAGGCTGCCCGCCAAGACCAAGGAGCCGATTTTCATGATCCGCACCCCCGCCCTCTCCCGCCGGACGCTGGCCTTCGGCCTCGCCGCCGCCCCCTTTGTCGGCCTGCTGTCGGCGAGCCCCGCCGCCGCGGCCCTGTCCTCGGCCGACCAGGCCCTGGTGGACCGCGCCGTCGCCTATCTGGAAGGCCTCAGCCAGGCCAAGGGGACCTTTGTGCAGACCGATCCCCGAGGCGTCACCACCCAGGGGGAGATCTATCTGAAGCGTCCCGGCAAGGCCCGCTTCGCCTATGCCGCGCCGTCTGGCCTGCTGGTGGTGTCGGACGGCAGCCTGGTGTCCGTCGCCAATTCCAAGCTCAAGACCTTTGAGTCCTACCCCCTGGGCGCCACGCCTTTGTCCCTGTTCCTGGCCAAGCAGATCCGCCTGGATCGCGGCGTGCAGGTGACCCGGGTCAACCGCCTGGCCGACGGCTTCTCCATCACCGCCCGCGACGGCAAGAAGGAGGCCGAGGGCCAGATCACGCTCAGCTTCTCCAATTCGCCGATGAAGCTGGTGGGCTGGACGATCAGCGACGCCCAGGGCCAGGCCACCCGGGTGCGCCTGACCCGCCTGGACAAGGTGACCAGCCTGGATGACGGCCTGTTCGTCCTGAAGGACCCCCGCAATCTGCGTCCCGGCCAGGGTCGAATGTGACAATCTCACAACACGCAAGAATCATCGTGATTCGCGCTTGACTTTTATCGGCCTCGTGGCAAATATGACACGCATCGCTGAGGCAGGGCCGCTGGCCCGATATCAGCGCCGTGCCGGAACCTATCCCCTCCCGGCGGCGGCATGAGAGACGAATGACTTGGCGCCCGGGGTTCTCCAGTCCCCGGGCGTTTTCTTATGGCGCGGCCTAGCCTAAAGGCTTCCCATGCGCCTCCGTATCGCCTCCTGGAATATCAACTCCGTCCGCCTGCGCGCCGAGCAGGTCGCCCGCTTCGTCGACGAACAGGCGCCCGACGTCCTGTGCCTGCAGGAGATCAAGTGCCAGGAGGCCGAATTCCCCCGGGAGGCCTTCGCCGCCATGGGCCTGCCGCATGTGAAGATCGCCGGCCAGAAGGGCTGGCACGGGGTGGCCATCGCCTCGCGCCTGCCGATCGAGGACGCCCCGACCCTCAATGTCTGCCGTGAGGGCCATGCCCGCTGCGTCTCGGCCAAGGTGGCCGGGGTGGAGATCCAGAACTTCTATGTGCCGGCCGGCGGCGACACGCCTGATCGCGCCCTGAACCCCAAGTTCGACCACAAGCTCGACTTCTTCGAGAGCCTGACCGCCGAGATGGGCCGTCGGGACCCCAAGGCGCCCCTGGCCATTGTCGGCGACCTGAACGTGGCGCCCGGCGAGTTCGACGTCTGGAGCCATCGCCAGATGTCGCGCATCGTCAGCCACACGCCGGTCGAGGTGGCGGCCATGGAGGCCCTGCAGAAATCCCTGGGCTTCATCGACCTGCCCCGGGCTGCGACGCCGGAGCCGGAGAAGCTGTTTTCCTGGTGGAGCTATCGTTCGGCGGACTTCCGCAAGTCCAACCGCGGCCTGCGGCTGGACCACATCTGGGTCTCGCCCGGCCTGAAGGACGCCGCCTTCCGCACGGGCGCGGCCTCGT
>CAZERE010000022.1:0-10243 GCA_964515365.1 uncultured Phenylobacterium sp.
CGGCGAAGACCTGGGCGCCGAACTCGCGCAGCATGTTGGCGCCGAGCAGACCCACGACGGCGCCGATGAAGAAGGAGGTCACCGCCACGATGGGGATGGCGTCCAGGCCGGCCCGTTCGGCCAGGGAAAAAACCGAGGCCCAGCGGATGCGCCGGGGATTGACGATGCTCTTGCCGAGCACGATCAGCAGATGGCCGGCGAAGACCAGGGTGTCAAAGGCGTCATAGGCGGTGCCGACCACCCCCTTGCCGATCCGCACCGTCATCTCATGCCAGCCGCGGGGCTCGCGCTTGGGCTCGGCGCGCTTGGCGGCGGCCTCGGCCACCAGCTCGATCAGGCGCTGGTTTTCGGGACGTGCGTCCACCTTGGCGGGGTCCAGTTCGCCGCCCGCGGCGCGGATCAGGGCGAAGGCGCCGGCGGTGTCGAGCTTGCCCACCTCGGTCAGGTCAAATCGGTTGGCGGGCTCGCGCTTCAGCGCCTCGTCCAGGCGACGACCCTCACGCCCCAGGGCGTTCAGCGTCCAGTCGCCCGTGAGACGGACAGCGCGGTCGGCGCCGTCGCCCGTCAGCTCGAATGCGGCTGGGGCTTCGTCCGAGGTCGAGACACTACTGATGGCGCTGCTCCGAACACGAGGCCGGCTGAATCGCCGCAAGCCAGAACCCTAGCAGAGCCAGGTCCTGGTTCGAACGCCTTATGGCCGAGGTTGTTCCGTCCACAGCGGGCCGCACAAATTTCAATAGCTTGACCATGGATCTCGTCTCGCTTTCGCCCGATTTGACCGTGTAGAGAGGGCCTGTCTGTGGGTCCTCCGCAGGCAGGATTGAAATAAGGCTGGGAGCGTTGTGTTGGCCCGCCAACTCGATTTCGTCGGCAAGTCCGGCACGACCTATCGTTACACCGCGCTGGAGGATGACCGCATCCCCCCGACCGCGGGCGCGAACTATGTGATCGCTGAACTGAACCAGGGCGCCGAGTCGCGCGTGCTCTATGCCGGCGAAACCGAGAACGTCATGGGCTCGGATCTGGCCGCCCGGCTCGAAGAGGTCCGCGAGCGTTGGCGCGACGCCGAACTGCTGCTGCGGCTCAATGTCCGCCGCGCGGTGCGCCAGGCCGAGCAGGAGGATCTGATCGCAGGCCTGCTGCCGCCGCTCAATGACGCGCCAGCGGCGCAGCCCGAACCTCATCAGGACGACCTCTCCCCCGAGACCTGACCGGATGGCGGGCGCCGCGGCGCTCAGGCAGACTTCGCCCATGGACGACGCCGCCATCGTCATATTCGGAGCCGCCGTCTGGCCCGGGGGCCGGGCCAGTCCCGCCCTGGCGCGGCGCGTGGGCTATGGGCTGGCCGCGGCGCGCGCCAGGCCTGGCTGCCTCGTCTTCTGTTCGGGCGGCCTTGGCCGGCACGGGCCATCCGAGGCGCGGGTCATGGCCGACCTGCTGCAGGCAAAAGGCGTCGATCCGGGGCGCCTGATCCTGGACGAACACAGCCGTGACACCCTTGAGAACGTCATCGCCGCCCTGGGCTTCCTGCGCGCGCGGGGCCTCGGCCGCGCCATCATCTGCACCGACGCCTACCACGTCCCCAGGGTGGCGATGATGTTCGCCCTGCTGGGCGTGAGGAGCGATTCTGGCCCTGTCGGGACTGGCCGGGGCGGGGCGAGCCGCCGGGAATGGTGGCGGATGAGCGCGCGGGAGGTCCTGGCCTATCCCTATGACCTTTTGCTTGTCCTGGCGCGACGGCGGGAAATCCTGGCCCGCACGGGCTCAGTGGGCGAGGCCGCCCGAACCTGAGTCGGCTCCAGGCTCATCTGAGCCGTCCTCGGGCTCCGGCTCGGGCGGACCTTCGGCGGCGTACTGGGCGAGCACCCCATGCAGGCCGAGCAGGGCGTCCTGCGGCATCACCGCATGGAGCCACACCTCGTAGCGCCCGTCAGGCAGGGGGCGGAACTTCAGTTCTGGGGGCTTGCTCATGGGACTGGTCCGAATCGCCTGGGAGAGTGGGCCGACCCTAGACCACGCGGGGCCTTCAGGGGCGCCGGGGCCAGGGTTGCGGCCAGCCAGTCGGCCCCATCCTGCAGGGCGCGGTCGGCCAGGGCGCTGATCGAGACCGCCTCCAGGAAGCTGTGCGAGGCGCCGGCATAGAGCTCGGCCCGGACCTGGACGCCCGCGGCGGCGAGGCGATCGGCCAGGGCCAGGCTCTGACCCGTCAGGACGTCGCAGGCCGGTATGGTCAGGAAGACAGGGGGCAGGCCCGCCAGGTCGGCCCGGGCGGGGGCGGCCAGCGGATCGGTCCGCTGCGCCGGGTCTGTGAGATAGGCCGCCCAATAGACGTCCATCTCCTCAGGGGTCAGCATATAGCCCTGGCCGCCAAACCGGACCTTGTGTTCGGCGTCGATCTCGGTGTCGAAGGCGCCGTAGTGAAGCATCAGGGCCTTCAGAAGGTCACCCTCGCCGCCGTCGCGCAGGGCCACGGCGCTGGCCAGGGACATGTTGCCGCCGACGGAGTCCCCCCCCATGGCCAGGCGGGCCGGATCGCCGGCCGCGCCGACGCCGCCGCCTGCGGCCCAGCGGACGGCGGCCAGGCATTGCTCCAGGGCCAGCGGGAACTTGGCTTCCGGCGAGAGGGCGTAGTCGACGCCCACCACCACCGCGCCGGACCGGGCGGCGTATTCGCGCATGAGCCGGTCGTGGGTCTCCAGGCTGAACAACACCCAGCCGCCCCCATGGACATAGATCAGGATCGGCTTGCCGGGTTCGGGCGAGGGATCGTGAATCCGCAGGCGCACCGGGCCGTGGGGGGAGGGGGCGTACGCCTCGGTGGTGCGATGCATGACCGGCCCGCCCGCCCGCCAGGGCGCCCGGACCTTTTCGGCCACCTGGCGGGCTTCGGCTGGCGTCAGGGCGCGCCCCAGCGCCTGGCGGGCATGTTCCTCGCCGGTGCGGGTGATGAACTCACGCACGGCGTCGTCCAGATCCGCGCCGCCCAGCCCTTGGATGCCGCTCATGCTTGTCCTGACGCCTTATGGGGCGCTCTGGCGCCTGATTGTTGATCTTGCCGCCTATGGGGCGGGCGGTCTGGGCCGATAGCAGGCTGCGGATTGGCTCGCCATCGACCATCGGCCCCTGATCGTCTAGCATGGGCCATATGGAGCGGAGCACTCGCGGCGACGATTATCAGCATGTCCCCCGGCCGGTGGCGGTGCTGGTGGACGAGTATCCGCCGCACTTCATGGACCCGCCCCACAGTCATGAGCGGGCGCAGCTGCTTTACGCCAGCGCGGGCGTGATGTCGGTGATGACCGACGAGACCAGCTTCACGATCCCGCCGCAGCGCGCCGTCTGGATGCCGGCCGGCGTGCGCCACCAGGCGCTCTGCCGGGGCCATGTCTCCCTGCGGACCCTCTATGTGGAGCCCGGCGCCGATGCGCGCCTGCCGGGGCGCTGCCAGGTGCTGAAGGTCAGCAACCTGCTCCGCGAGCTCATCCTGGAGGCCTCCGACCTGCCGGTGGAGTACGCCCTCGACGGACGTGAAGCGCGGATCATGCAGCTGATCCTCGACGAGATCGCCGTGGCGGTGGAGCATCCGGTCCAGGCCCTGCAGGTGCCGATGCCCCAGGACGAGCGGCTGCTGCGGGCCTGCCGCCTGGTCATGGACAGTCCCGGCGACGAGGCCGACCTGGATCATTTCGCCGACCTGTCGGGCATGGGCCGGCGAACCTTCACCCGCACCTTCCGCCGCGAAACGGGCATCAGCTTCAGCGAATGGCGCCAGCAGGTTCGTCTGGCCCACGCCCTGTCGCTGCTCTCCCTGGGCGGGGCTGTGACGACGGTGGCCTTCGACGTGGGCTACAACAGCCCCAGCGCCTTCACCGCCATGTTCCAGCGGGCCTTCGGGGTGGCGCCCAGCCACTATTTCGAAGCCGCGATCGATCATTCGCGGGCGGCGGCGTAGACGTCCATCAGACGCGCCAGATCCTGCGGGCCCTGCTGGCGCAGGGCGGCCATGATGTCGGCGAAGACGTCGTCCCGCTCGTCCTGGCCAAGCTTGAACACCACCCGCCGCGCGCGGATCTCGGCGCGAAATCCCACCACGCCGCGGGATAGGCCCGCATAGCGCGGCCCCATGTCGTCGGCGCCCCACGCCTGGGGTCGACCCGTCTCCATGGCCTCGATCAGGTCGTCCAGGACCGCCCGGGTCGCCTCAGGGCTTTCGTCGAAGACGATGTCGCACTCGAAGGCGGCGCAGGCATAGTTCCAGGTCGGCGCCTGGGTGCGGTCGGCCATCCAGGACGGCGAGACATAGCCGTGCGGCCCCATGAACAGCATCAGCGCCCGGGGCTGGGCTCTCAGCCGCTCGACCTGGGGATTGGACCGGGCGAAGTGCCCGGCGAGCGCGGTGAGCTGGCCTGCGCCATCCAGTCTCGGCCGCAGGGGCAGGGGCGTCGCCGAGAAGGCCTCGCCCGCGCTGACCACCCAGGCGAACGGGTTGGCGGTGACCAGGGCCAGGACGTCGGCCTCGGATCGCGCGGCGTATTTCTCAGGCGGCGAGTCCATCGACCCCTCCATTCACGGAGATCTGCGGCCACCGGGATTTCCACGGGGCGGCGGCCTCCAACTCGAAGGCCAGGGCGAGCAGAAGGTCTTCCTGCCCCCGGTCGGCGGCGAACATCAGCCCCAGCGGCAGGCCGTCCCCGTCCCAGGCCAGGGGAAGAGTCATGGCGGGCGTGCCGGCCATGTTCTGCAACGGCGTATAGCCGCACCAGCCGAACATCGCGGCCATCAGCGCCTCAGGCGCGGTGTCGGGGGCCATCTCGCCGATCAGGGGCGGGGGCGCCGACAGGGTCGGGGTCAGCAGGACGTCGAAATCCCCGAAGAAGGCGGCCAATTGGCGGGGCAGGGCGGCGATCTGGCCATAGGCGGCCTCCAGATCGGCATGGCCCAGGCCCGCGGCGATCTCGCCCAGGGCCCGCGTCCAGGGCTCCAGCGTCACGGCCGGGTCCAGGCCAGCGGCGGTGACGGCGTCGACACAGTCAGCGCCGATGTGGCTCCACAGGACCTGCTCGGCCCGCTCGGCGGCGGGGCCATCGATGGCGGGCCAGGCCGGCCGCACCTCGTGGCCCAGGCGGGCGCACAGGTTGACCGCCTCCTCCAGCGCCTTGACCAGGCTCTCGTGGGGCTCGGCGCCGGCCAGGGTGCGGCTGGCATAGGCGATCTTCAGCCGGCGTCGGCGAGGTCCAGTGATGGCTGGGCCGGAGTCTGGCCGGGCCAGCGCGAAGCCTGCGGCCACGTCGCGGACGCTGCGCGCCATCAGACTGTCGCCCACCAGCAGGTCTTCGATCACGTGGCGGGCGCGCACCCGGACGGTGGCCCCGCGGCCGGGCTTCAGCCCCGGCAGGCCACAGGCCGAGGAGGGGATGCGGATCGAGCCGGCGCCATCGCTGCCGTGGGCCAGGGGGACGAGGCCCGCCGCCACTGCGGCGCCCGCCCCGCCGCTGGAGCCGCCGGGCGAATGGGCTGGCGACCATGGATTGCGGGTCACAGGCCCGACCCGCGGCTCGGTGACCGGCAGCAGGCCGAACTCCGGCATGGCCGACTTGCCCACCGGGACCAGGCCCGCCGCGTCCAGCCGCTGGACATAGGGATGGGCGACATGGCGGGGCGCTGTGCTGCGGCTGGCCGATCCCGCCCGGCTGGGCAGACCCGGATAGTCCAGGGAATCCTTCAGCAGATAGGGCACGCCGGCCAGCGGCCCCGCCGGCAGGGGAGCGGCGGCGCGCGCCCGGGCCAGGTCAAAGGCGGGCCAGCTCAGCGACAGGAGCTCAGGGTCCAAGGCCTCGATGCGCACGATCGCCGCCTCGGTCAGTTCGGCGGCGGTGACTTCGCCGCGGGCCGCCAGGGCGGCCTGATCGTGGGCGTCCAGCCGACCGATGGCGAAGGCGTCGGCCCGTCTTACGATGACCATATGAGGCTCTGTTCGGCGAAGGCCCAGAAGCGGCCCATCTGTTTGAACTGGGACGACAGACCGCCGGCCGCCTGGTGGCCGGCCGCCATGTCCGTCAGGAAGAGGATCGGACCGCCGCCGGTGGCCTGCTCGCGAATCTCGGCGACCCACTTGGCCGGCTCCCAGTAGCTGACGCGGGGATCTCGCACCCCGGCGGTGGCCAGGATCGGCGGATAGGCCTGGGGCCGCACGTTCTCATAGGGCGAGATCGAGGCGATGTAGTCATAGGCCTGCGGGTCGGCCAGGGGGTCACCCCAGTCGGGCCGGAAGGCCGGCACCAGCGGATGGTCGGCGTCGCTCATGGTGTTCAGCATGTCGACGAAGGGCACCTGGGCGATCACCCCGCCCCACAGGTCCGGGCGCATATTGGCCACCGCGCCCATCAGCAGGCCGCCGGCCGACAGGCCATAGGCGACCACGCGCTTGGGTCGTGTGTAGCCCTGGTCGATCAGGTGTTCGGCGCAGGCGATGAAGTCGGTGAAGGTGTTGGCCTTCTGGAAGCGCCGGCCATCCAGGAACCATTGGCGGCCCTTTTCGGAGCCGCCCCGGACATGGGCGATGGCGTAGATGAAGCCCTGCTCCACCAGCGCCACGGCGGGGATGGAGAACTCCGCCTCGGTCGAGGCCCCATAGGCGCCATAGGCGTAGAGCAGCAGGGGGGCCGAACCGTCCAGCGCGGCGCCTTTGCGCATCAGCACGGTCACCGGAATCTGCGCGCCGTCGGCGGCGGGGGCGAACAGGCTGCGGACCTCATAGGCGTCCGCCGAATAGCCGGCGCCCACCTGACGGGCCTTGACCAGGGTCTGCCGGCCGCTCGCCAGGTCGCAGTCGATCCAGCGCGGCGGCGTCCGGGGGGACTGCCAGCTCAGGCGCAGGATCGTGGTGTCATAGGCCTGATGGGGCTCCAGGGTGACCAGATAGGCGGCCTCGTCGAACGCCACCTGCACCTCGTCGCCGCCCGTCTTCGGCACCGCGATCACCTCCAGGCGGCCGTTGCGGCGCTGGCGGCGGACCAGGTGGTCGCGGAGCGGGCGGATTTCCAGAATGTGCCGGCCCGGCTCATGGGCGATCCATTCCCGCCAGTGGGCGCGCCCGGGCCGATCCAGAGGCGCGGTCATCAGCTTGCCGTCGATGGCGCCGTCGGCGTCGGTGAGGATCACCAACTGGCCGTTCCATTCCTGCGCCTGATAGTGCAGTCCGGGCTGGCGGGGCTCCACCAGCATGGGTTCGGCGGTGGGCTCGGCCGCCGGGATCAGCCGGACCTCGTCCACGTCCGGGCCCAGGATGTGGATGGTGACGAAGGCGCCCGAGGCCATCCGCGACAGGCCCATGAACAGGGCCGGATCGGCCTCCTCATAGACCAGGGTGTCGGTGTCGCCGCGGGCCGGGCGACGGAACACCTTGGCCGGGCGGCCCAGGGGATCGCGCCAGATCCAGAACACCCACTGCGAGCAGGGCGAGACGGTCAGGCCTTCCCAGCCATAGGCTTCGGCCTGCGGGGTCGTGCGGATCTCGCCGGTGGCCAGGTCGCGGATGCAGATCCGGTAGCGGTCGCCCCCTTCCAGGTCCTCGGCCCAGACGAACAGGCTGTGGTCGGGGCTGTGGGCCGCCGCGATGGTCCGGAAATAGGCGTGGCCGCGGGCGCGCTCCTGCTCGTCCAGCAGAATCTGCGCCTCGCCGCCGGCGACCGGCCGCCGCGCATGGACGGGGTGATCCTCGCCAGGGCGCACATAGGCGTAATAGGCCCACGGGCCATCGGGGACCGGCGGCTGGGATTCGTCGCCCTCGGCCAGGGCCATCATCCGCCGGGCATAGGCGTCCTGACGGCCTTGGGTCGGCGCCAGCAGCGCCTCGGCGTAGCGGTTTTCCGCCTCCAGATGGGCGCGGATCTCCGGCGACATCAGGCTGCTGTCGCGGGAGACCTCCGCCCAGTTGGGATCGCGCAGCCAGGCATACGGGTCATGCCGAACCCGGCCGAGCTGCTCGATCCGCAACGGCCGCCGGGGCGGGCGGGGCGGGCTGATCGAACCGACGTCCGCCTGGGCCCGGGCAAGGCCTGGCGCCAGCGCCAGGCCCGCCGCCGAAAGCAACAGGGTCCGTCGGTTCATCAGCTACGCTCCGTCTCGCACTCAAGCCCGTTGGCCGTCCCGGGGGCGCCCTAGAGCGACCAGTTCAGGGTCACCCCGAAGGTGCGCGGCCGGATCAGACCCTGGCTGAGACCATTGGCCTCGGGAAGGGTGCGCGTCACGCCCCGCTCATCACCCAGGTTCGAGCCGAACAGGGTGACCGAGGTCGCCCCGAAGCTGGCCCGCAGGCGGAGGTCGATCACGTTGAAGTCGCCCTGGGTGTTCGGGACGACCCCCGGCACGGCCGAGTTCAGGTCGCTGATGCCCGACGACACGTAGCGATGCGACAGCGTCAGGGTCGGGTCATAGGCCGTCTCGAACCGGTAGGAGGCGGTGTTGGAGATCGACCAGTCCGACGAGCCCGGCAGCTGCGCGCCCTCAGGCGCGGTGCCGTACCACAGGATGAACAGCGGCTCGTCGAGGCGGGCTTCCATGTAGGTGATGCTCGACTGCAGATCGAGCTGCGGGGTCGGGCTGAAGGTGATCGAGGTCTCCAGGCCCTTGATGGTCGCCGCGCCGCCATTGGCCGCGTAGTTGAAATCGTCGGGGGTCAGCAGCCGCAGCTGGATGTCCGACCAGTCCACATAGAAGGCCGTGGCGTCGAGCAACACCTTGCCGCCCGCCAGGTTCGAACGGACGCCGATCTCATAGTTCTTCAGGCTGTCGCTCTCGGAGCCCGCCGGCACCGGAAAGGCGCTGAGGCCCTGGGTGTTGGGCGTGCCGAAGCGGAAGCCTTCGGAATAGAGGCCATAGACCATCAGGTCTTCGCTGGGGGTGTAGGTCAGAGAGACCTTGGGCGAGAAGCCGTCCTGCTCGTCGGACTCGGTGGGCGAGACGCTCAGGCCGCCGGGGAAGGTCGAGAAGCCCACCTGGCTGGAGGTGGAGTCGGTCTCGGTCTTGAAGAGACGACCGCCGGCGGTGAGCTTCAGTTCCGGCGTGAAATTGAAGCTGGCCTCACCGAACACCGCCATCTCCTTGGCCTTCAGGTCGGTGAAGAAGGCGTTGAAGATGCGGCCGTCCGGCGCGATCACGGCGCCGGTTCCCGGGCCATAGAGCGGGGAGGCGTCGAAGGCCGCCGCCGCGCCATCAGCCCCGAGCTGCTCGTACAGGTTCTTCTCGCTCTCGAAGTACATGGCGCCGATCAGCCACTCGAAGCGACCCTCGGTGTTCGACGCCAGGCGCACTTCCAGGCTCTCGCCCGTCGATTCCCCGCCGCTCTCGATGAACAGGGGCGAGGTCAGGTTGAGGCCGAGGTCGGTGTTATAGGCCCCGCGATAGGGGGTGTAGTCGAAGGCGAAGTCCTGCGACTTCTCCTGATAGGCGCCGATGGCCGTCAGGGTGGCGACGCCGAAGTCGTGGTCCAGCCGCAGGCTGTGCAGGGTGACGTCGGTCTCGTTGGTCTCGGCGAAGGCCGTGGAGCGGGCCAGGTCGCCAAAGGCCGGATTGCGGTAGGGTGCGTCGTCGGCCTCGGTCTTCTGATAGAGGCTCAGCCAGGACACCTCGGTGGCGTCGGTGGGCGTCCAGACCAGCGACAGGCGGCCGCCGCCGATGGTGATGTCGCTGGAGCCGTTCTCGCCGATGCCGACATTGTCGAGATAGCCGGGATCGTTGCGATAGGTGGCCACGGCGCGCAGGGCCAGCTTGTCCTGCACCAGCGGGATGTTGACCATGCCCTTGATCGCCCCGCCGACATCGGCGTTCCGGGTCTTGCTGAGGGTGGTTTCGATGGCCGCGTCATAGGCGCCGGCGTCGGCCTTGGTGGCCACATAGTTCACCGCGCCGCCCATGGAGGCCGAGCCGAACAGCGACCCCTGGGGACCGCGCAGGATCTCCACATGGTCCACGTCGAAGGCGTCGATATCCGGGATGACGATGGTCCAGCCCGGCTCGGTCAGCGGCACTTCGTTGATGTAGTAGCCGGTGGTGCCCTGGCCCTGGACGTTGCCGGAATTGGTGGCCACCCCGCGGATGACCACGTGGGAGGTGCCCGGCTGGAACTGGTTGAAGGTCACGCCCGGGGTGCGGGCGATGTAGTCGGCATAGCTCTGGGCGCCGATGGCCTCGAGCTGGGCGCCGCTGACGGCGCTGACCGAGCCGGCCACGTCGCGGACGCTGA
>CAZERE010000022.1:10253-33920 GCA_964515365.1 uncultured Phenylobacterium sp.
GGTGGCGGTGACGATGATTTCTTCGAGCAGCGTGCCGCTGGCCTGGGCCGCGGCGGGTCCGGCGATCAGGCTCGCAGCGCCGACCAGCAGCAGGCCGCGGAACGACTTGAGACGCGTCATGACAATCCCCCTTTTTTGGTTGTCCCAACTCTCGCCGGACCTAGATCCGGTCATAGGCAGGGAGGCTATGACGCTGCTGTGACGCTGGCCCTCCGACCGGGGTCATTTACTAGCGCGCGCGGGCCAGGGGCGGGGAGGGCGACGGCCGACGGACTGGATCCGCCGGCCGTCCAGCTTTGGTCGTCAGGGCGGCCGACTAGAAGATGTAGCTGGCGCCCAGGGTGAAGGTCCGGCCGCTGGTGGTGTAGGAGGTCGGCCGCTGGGCCTCCAGGTCGGTGTACTGGTCGATGGGCTCGTCGGTCAGGTTGATGCCTTCGAAGACGAGCTTGAGGGACGGGCTCACATTGTAGTGGGCCGCGACGTCCACATTGTGGGTGTCGTGGTAGCCCGAGCCCACATTGCCGTTGCCGCCGATGCCGTCCCGGTAGTCATCCCGATAGGCGCTGGACACCCGCGCGCCCCAGGTCTCGGTCTCATAATAGAGGGTGGCGTTGGCCGACCATTTCGAGAGGTTGGCCAGGGACATCTTGTAGACCACCCCGTCCACCGTGGCGTCGGTCTCGCCCTCGGCATAGGTCAGGTTGCCGACGAAGCCCAGCCGGTCGAAGGGCGCCGGCAGGAAGTCGAAGTCCCGCTGCAGGGCGAACTCGGCCCCCTTGATGGTGGCGCCGTCGCCGTTCACGGGACGGCTGTAGGAGTAGATGGTGCTGGCGTCCTGTCCCGGCCCCTGCAGGGAGAGCGGATAGCCGATCGTCCCGTAGGGAACCGAGGCGGTCTCGGCGGTGATGAAGGAGTCCATGGACTTGTAGAAGACGCCCAACGCCACATAGCCGCTGTCGCCCATATAGTACTCGATCGAGGCCTCGACGGAGTCGGCGAGGAACGGCTCCAGGTTGGGATTGCCGGCATTCACGCTGCCGCCGAAGGGCGTGAAGCTGACCGAGCCGGCGGCCCGCAGGTCGCCGAGGCTCGGCCGGCTGATATTGCGGTTCACGCCCAGCCTGGCCACGAGCTCCGGCGTCAGATCGACCGCGATATTGGCCGCCGGCAGGAAGCCGTCATAGGTGTTCTCGATCACCGCCGGCACGAGGCCGGCATTGGTGCTGACCGAACCGGCCGAGGTGAGGTCGGTGGAGTAGTAGCGGACGCCGGCGTTGGCCCGCACCGGGAAGTCGCCGATCACCGTATCCAAGTCGTACTGCACATAGGCCGAGGTGGTCTTCTCGCTGAGCTGGAAGTTGGTGCCCGGCTGGTCGTTGGCCGCGGTCAGGTCCCGCAGCTGGCCGGTGACGCCGTAGGTCGCATCGACGTCGGCCACCACATAGGGGGCGATGGAGTCATAGGACATCACCTCCAGGACCGGCGTCGGGGGGTTGGGACGATTGTACCAGTCGACCCGCTGAAAGCGCTGCCATCCCTCATTGGCGAAGTCCTTGTGCTGGACGCCCGCCTTCAGGGTCGAGCCAGGGGCGAAACGCCAGGCGGCGTCCACCATGGCCGTGGTGTATTCGCTGAGGATGTAGTCCTCGCGGGCGTCGGCCCGCATCAGGCCCCACTGGCTCGTATCGGTGACGTCGAAGCCATAGGTGTTGGTGGCAGGGCTGCCATTGCGGAAGTCGTAGGAGAAGTCCTTGTTGACCGCCTGGATGAACACCTTGTCGAACACCGGGCCTTCGAATTCCGAGCGGGCGTGGCCGAGCAGGGCGGTGAAGCTCAGATTGTCCGTCGCCTGGAACGAGGCGTTGTAGACCGCCTGGGTGAAGGTGGTCTCGTCGTTGGAATGCTTGGCCTCGTTGCGCATGTCGACGCCGCTCCAGTCGGCATAGACGATGCTGTCGCCGTCGAAGGCCACCGCATTGAGGATCTGCGTGCCCGTAACATTGCCGGTCAGGGCGTTGACGCCGGCCGGGGCCAGGGCGAACTCGTCGCGTTCATTGCTGAGCGTGCCATAGAGCAGATCGAGGCTCATCTCGATCCGGTCGCTCGGGCGCCATTGCAGGGCCCCGGTCAGGCCCAGCCGCTCGCGGTGGGCGAACCAGGTGGAGTAGCTCGGCGCCTGGGGCGCGGACAGGCGGTTCATGCCGGTGGCGCTCGTCAGGCGCGCGGCGTCCGCGGCCGAGACCCCGGGGCGGATATTGGCGGCGTTGACGTTGATCTTGGTCCAGTTCCAGCTGCGATAGCCGTATTCGTTCACGTCGTTCTCGGAATAGGCGACCGAGAAGAGGGCGCCGAACTCGCCGGCCGGCGAGTCCCAGCGATTGGAGATCAGGCCGACGAGGCGCGGGGTGACGTCCTCGGTGTTGGAGTTCTTCTGCGCCTTGGCGCCCAGCACGCCGCGGAAGCCCTCATAGTCGAAGGGGCGGGCGGTGGTCAGGCCGACCGTTCCGCCGATGCCGCCTTCATCCTGTTCGGCGGCGTAGGACTTCTCGACCGTCACCCGGTTGAACAGTTCGGAGGCGAACAGGCTGTAGTCGAAGCTGCGGGTGCGGCTCACCGAGCCGCGATTGTCGAACCCCGAGGAGGTGTTGCCGAGCACCTCCATGCCGTTCAGCTGCGTGCGGGTGAAGTCGGGACCCAGGCCACGCAGGGCGATCTGGCGGCCCTCGCCGGCGTCGCGGGTGATGGCCACGCCGGGCACCCGTTGCAGGGCTTCGGCCAGGTTCAGGTCGGGAAAGGCGGCGATATCGTCGGCGACGATGGAGTCCTGGGCGCCGACCGCCATGCGCTTGATGTCCCGGGCCTCAATGAGGCTGCCGCGAAACCCCACCACCACGAGGTCGGCGACGGTGGTCGCCTCGGACGCCCGGCTCGTCGTCGGGGCGGTGGCGATGGGCGTGAGGACCGCCGCCGGGCGGGCCGGGGCCGCAGCGGGCGCCTCGCCCGGCTGGACGAGCACCGCGCCGCCGGAGATGCGGGCGTTGACGCCGGCGCCGGCGGTCATGCGGCTCAGGGCCTGTTCAGGGGTGAAGCGGCCGTTCACCGGCTGGCTGCGGCGTCCGCGCAGGTCCTCGGGCCGGGCGGCGACCTGCAGGCCGGTGGCGCGGGAGAAGTCGTTCAGCGCCTCGACCATGGTCTTGGCTGGGATCGCGAAGGTCACCTGTGCGCTCTCGGCGGCGCTGGCGACGGCCGGCGTGGCGACGATGGCGGCCGCCGCCAGAACGAAGGCCGAGGCGTGGCGGGCGAGTTCAAGTTTCATGATCGGATATCCCCCAATAGGCGGCCGCGTGGGGCCGTCCATGAAGAGATGTCCGGCGAGCGCCACACCCGACACTTTTTATTGTGAAGTATCCTTGACGGATTTATTGCGGTTCCGCGTCGGAGATGACTATTCGTCCGTCCGCCTCGGAGATCTGGACTCCATAGGCCTCGGCCATGACGCTCATGACCTTGTCCGGCTCGGAGATTTGGAAGCGGCCGGTGATCCGCCGCGCGCCGAGATCGGGATGGGCCAGTGTGATTGGCCGGTCGGAGAACCGAGCGAGTTTCTCGACCAGTTCGGCCAGGGACGAGTCCGCGGCGTCGAACCAGCCCTCCATCCAGTCCGGGCCGCCCATGGGGTCGAAGGGCGCATCAACCAGCAGCAGCCCGTCTTCGACGCTGGCGCGCTCGCCGCGGCCCAGCTCTTCGGAGGGACCGCCCCGGGCGCGGAAGCTCACCGCGCCCCGATAGACCGCCACCTCCACCCGGCCGGAGGCCAGGCGGTCGACATTGAAGGCCGTGCCCAGGACCTGGACCCGCGCCTCGGGAGTCTCGACCTGGAACGGGCGGCCATCCTTGCGCACGTCGAAATAGGCTTCGCCCCGGTCCAGGGTGACGCTGCGGCCCAGCAGGCCCTGGCGCACCTGGATGCGGGCCGCGCCGCTGAGGTGGGCGGTCGAGCCGTCGGCCAGATGGACCTGCCGGACCTCGCCCCGTCCGGTCTCGAAGGTCTGGAACTGAAGGATTGGCGCGAAGACGGCCGCCACGAGCGCGGAGGCCAGGGCCAGGCCGGCCGGCGCCCCGATCCGCACCAGGCCCCGCCAGCGGCGGCGGGGCCGGGCCGCCACCTCGGCGGCCGCCTCGACCAGGGCGTCGGACCGCCACAGGGCGGCGAGGTCGGCATACGCCTGGCGATGGGCGGGGCTGCGGGCCATCCAGGCCTCGAAATCGGCCAGGGCGCGGGGTTCGACGGCGCCGACGCGGCTGGACCATTCGACCCAGGCGGCGGCCTCTTCGAGGATACTGGTGGTGGTGGAGGTCAAGACAGCCGGCTCCCGTCCCGGCGGCGCGCTTTGAACGCCTTGTTGAGGTCGATCATGCCGCGGGTGACATGTTTCTCCACCGCCTTGGGGCTGAGCCCCATTTCCCGAGCGATGGCCGCGCAGCTTTGCTGGCGGACCCGCCGACGGATGATGATCTCGCGGCGAAGGGGCGGCATCCGCTCCAGGGCCGCCGCCAGGGCGCGAACGGCCTGACGTCCCTCGACCACCTGATCGGGCCAGGGCTGGGCGCTGGCGAGATCCTCGGTCAATTCGTCCTCGCCCCGTCGGCGCTCCCGGCGCAGATGTTCGTTGACCAGGTTGCCGGCGATCGCCAGGGCCAGGCCGTAGACATTGTCGATGGTGTTGGCGCGGCCATAGTCGACCATCCGCAGCAGGGTTTCCTGGGCGATGTCGTCGGCCAGGTCGGCGCGCCCAAGCCGCCGCCGGGCGAACCGCCGCACGACCTCGCGGACCGCCTCCCACTGCGCGCGGCTCTCATGCGTATCATAGGCCACGCGCGAGAACTCCGGCGGCGATGTCGCCGGCCTCCATAATGGCTCTCCGTGAAGGTTCCGTGGCGCCGCGATGCGGTCTAAACCCGAGTCGCGCCGAGGCGCGGCGACGCGGAGTCCCGGGCCGGCGGCCCTATGGAAGGTCAGCCATGAAACATCGTGCCTGGATCGCCGGCCTCGCGCTGGCCCTGATCGGCGCCCCCGTGGCGGCGGCCGACAAGGCCGCGGCGACCTTCTTCCAGCGCCTGGGCGCCCTCTGTGGCCAGACCTTTGGCGGCCAGGTCGTCGAGGGCGATGAGACCGATGCGGCCTTCCGCGAGGCCGAGCTCGTGATGCACGTGGCCAGCTGTTCGGACGACGAGATCCGCGTGCCCTTCCGGGTCGGCGAGGATCGCTCGCGCACCTGGGTGATCACCCGCGTGGGCGAAGACCGGCTGCGGCTCAAGCACGATCACCGCCACGCCGACGGGACCGAGGACGAGCTGTCGCAGTATGGCGGCGACAGTCTCACCGACGGCTCGGCCGAACGGCAGGCCTTCCCGGCCGACGCCTATTCCATCGCCCTGTTCACCCGCACCGGCCGCAGTGTCTCCAACACCAATGTCTGGTCCCTGGGCCTGACGGAGACGACCTTCACCTATGAGCTGGCCCGGCCCAACCGCCTGTTCCGCGTCGCCTTCGACCTGACCAAGCCCCTGACAGGCGAGGCGCCCAAACCCTAGTCGCGGGCGCCCTCGAAGACCCGCAGGATCATCGACTGGCTGGCCGTGGCCATCAGCTCGCCGTCCTGGGCGAACAGGTACATGGCGCCGTGCGCGAACCCGCCGTGGACTCCGTGGACGCGGATGTCGGCCAGCACCCAGTCTGTGGGCACGATCCGCCGATAGCGGATGGTGTTGTCCAGGCTGTTGCCGCCGGCGTTGAGGTCCAGGGCGTTGCCCAGGGCGCCGGGGATGAAGTCGGCGATGATGGCCAGGAAGCTGGAATCGATCGGCAGGCCCTCCCGCGACCGGATCCACAGCAGCAGCCGGCCGTCCTTGCCCGGCGCGCCGGCGGTGGCGCCGCCATAGCGGCCCTGGGCCACGCGGACCTCGATGCGGCTGTGGAGATCATCTCCGCCGCCGCGCCAGTGGTCGGCCGGGATGCAGTCCTCCGGCGGCGGCGCCTTGGGGGCCTCCAGCCACTGGGCCGAGTGCTCGCTCTCCCGGGCGCCGAGGGCGGCGTTGACCGTGAAGATCTCCTTGTCCCCCACATGGCCGATGATCCGGGCCTGGCTGTTGTACTTGCCCGAGGCCGGCACCCGCACGTCCAGGTCGACGATGCTGGGGGGCCGGGCATAGGACAGATACTGGGCCGTCGCCCAGACCGCGGGCCGCTCGCAGGTGCGCTCCAGGGCCGCGATGGCCGCCCCCATGCCGACCCCGCCGAACATGAACAGGTTGCCCGGCGGGCCGACGCACACCGCCGGGCTCAGCGGCAGGTACCAGCGGTTGGGGTTGTGGGTGGCCTGCAGGTTGAAGAAGAGGGGCTGGCTCATGGGGTCAGGTCGCGGCCTTGCGCATGAGCTCGCGCCGTTCCTCGAGCCCCCGGTGGAGCTCGACGAGGACCTTGGCGGCGTGCTCGTTCTGCTGGATGGCCCGCCAATAGGCCGAGACCTTGGGGGCTTCAAGCATCGGATCGGGGACGTCGAAGGTCGGCGTCACATTCTCCACCAGGAACAGGGCCGGCACGATGGTGCAGTCGGCCAGGCTCAGCTTCCCGCCGACGGCGAAGCCGGAGCCGTCCAGATACTGGTCCAGCGTGCGCACCCCGCGGGCGGCCTGGCCGGTCAGCAGGTCGCGGACGGCGTCGCTGCGGGTCGATTTGCGGCCCTGGGGCAGGCACATGAAGATGTTGTTCATGATGTAGATGTCGGCGATGCGCGACACCGTGCGGATGCGCGCCCGCTCCAGCGGCGTGGCGCCCAGCAGGGGCGGCTCGGGATAGAGCTCTTCGAGATATTCGCTGATCACCTCGGACTCCGCGATCACCTCGTCGCCCAGGTCCAGGGCCGGGATGCGCGCCACCGGCGAGACCTTGGAAAATCCGGCGGCGGGAAAGCCCGGCGGCGGGGCCAGGGTGATGTCGGTGATCCCCTTGGCGTAGATCTGCATCCGCACCTTGGCCGAATAGGGGCTCAGGTCCCCGCTGTAGAGCTTCATGATGTCCGTCCCGCCTGTGATCGCCGGCTGTCAGGCGCCGGCCTTGGGGGCATCCATATCCCCAAGGTCCTGCGGCCTGCGACCGGAATTGCGCGGCGGCGGCGGACTATTCAGCCGGCGCCGGGGAGGGGGCGCCGAGCGGACGGGCCGTGCGGGACCAGACCGACAGGGCCAGACCGCCCGCCAGCGTGATGGCGAGCGCGTTGGTGATCCAGGCGACCGGGTCGGCGCTTTCGCCCCGCCAGACGGCCAGGTGGGCGAGCACGGCGACGCCGAGGCTCAGGGCCGAGGCCAGCCGCAGCCGGCGGGAGATGACGGCCGGCGCGGTCCGGAGGAAGGCGCTGGCCAGGGCGAGCAGCGTCGCCGCCGCCCAGCTCGCCAGGGGCGGAATCGCAGGGACGAAGCTCATCGCCGCCGAGACGCCGAAGGCCAGGGGCTGGCTCCAGACGGTGGCGACCCAGATCCGTTCCCACATCGGCGCCGGGCGGCCCTTGTCCCGGCGGCGGGCGAGCCAGATGGCCACGCCGCTGGTGGTGACCACGGTCAGGCCGGCGCCCAGCACGGCGTAGACCAGCTTGATCGGCCAGCCGCCGAACCAGCCGAAATGCAGCTGGCCGATCGCCTGGATGATCTGGGCGCCCAGGGTCTCGCCCCCCATGGGGGCCTCGGTCAGGGACCGGCCAGCCCCGTCGAACACATAGTTTTCGCCGCTGGACAGCCGGCCTGGCGGCCCGGCCAGCACCAGCACGCTCTGGCCGCGTTCGCCCGGGTGCTCCAGGCTGACATAGGTGGGAATCGCCTCGGGGCTCATGCGGGCCGCCTGCGCCAGGGCAAGGTCCACCCGGGCGATGGGCGCGCTCCGCGGATCATCTTGAGGGTGCGGCGGCAGGAACAGGTCATAGGCCCGGCCGACATCCCCCTGGAACAGGGCCAGCGCCAGGATGCCGACGATGATGGTGGTCAGGCCCAGCAGCGCGCCGGTCAGCGCGATGGTCACGTGGAAGGGCAGGGCCCACACGCCGATACGGTTGTGAAGATCGGCCTCCTGCAGGCGCTTGGAGCCGCCCCAGCGGAGGTTGAAGGCGTCGCGGAACACCCGCGGATGGGAGAAGACGCCCGAGATCAGCGACGACAGCAGCGCCACGCCGGTCAGGCCGACGACGAATATCCCCCAACTCCGCGGCAGGTGCAGATAGATGTGCAGGGTGGTCATGAAGTCGGTCCAGGGCGTCGGCGCCGGATCGGTCAGCCGCCCCTGCGCATCGGCGAACAGCTCCAGGTCGCCGGCCTCCCGGTCCAGATAGAGGGAGGTCCGGGGCGATCCCTCGGTGGGCAGGTTGATGAAGACATGCTCGGCCTTGCCGTAGCGGGCGAGGGCTCCCTCCACCGCCGTCTGCAGGGCGGTGGGTGAGATGGCGTCCATCCGCGGGGCGGCCGGCTGCTCCCAGCGGTGGAACTCCTCGGCGAAGACCGCCACCGTGCCGGAAAAGCAGACCAGATAGATCAGGGCGGCGAAGGCCAGGCCCAGGGCCGAATGGCCCGCCAGCACCGCGCGGACGAAGCCGGGCGGGATCTTCGGCCAGATCGGCTTGCCGGCCTGTGTCATGAGAAGCCCTTCAGAACGGCGGCGGTGAAGGTCGCCAGGGTGACGCCCGACAGCACGGCGGTGGCCCGCAGGATCTTGTCGTCGGCCAGGGTCCAGGCCATGCCGGCGGCCCAGAGGACGGGGACCAGCAGGCCGCCCAGCACGATGCGGGTCTGGGGCGGGCCGGGGACCCAGACGGCCCAGGCCAGGCCCACCCCCATGGCGGCGACGCCGCCCAAGGGACCGGCCAGCAGCACCCGCAGCCCGCCGCGCCAGGCCTTGGACGGCCGCTCGGAGGGCTCCAGCGCGACCTCTCGCGGCGGACGGCTGCGGCTGGTGCGTTTCTGAAGGCTGGCGGCCACGACGGCCAGGGCGCCGAAGGACACCAGGGCTGATGCCATGAAGGGACCTCTCGCCGGGCCAAGCACGGGCGCGGCGCCCAGCACGGCGGCGGCCAGGGCGCCCCATCCGGCCAGCATCAGCCAGGGCCGCGCCGCGTCACGACGCCGCCAGGCGCGCCGCAGGATCAGGGCGGCCGCGGCCCCCAGCGCCGTCAGCGCCGCGGCGGCGAAGACCTCGGCGGCGGGGGTCACCACTCGACCTCGATGGCCGCTCCGATCACCCGGGGATCGCCGAAGATGGCGCGGTTCAGATCAGCCTGCTCGTACTGGACATACTGCTCGTCCAGCAGGTTGCGGCCATAGATCGAGATCCGCCAGTCGCCGGCGTCATAGCCGAAGCGGCCGTTGACCAGGGTGCGGGCGTCGATGGCGAAGTCGCTCTGGGTGACGCCGGTATTGCTGAAGGCGTCGCTGCGATAGCTGGCGTTCAGGTTCAGGAAGAGGCCGCTATCCCAGCGATAATTGCCGCCCACAGCCCAGGTCCAGTGGGGCGCAAAGGCGAATTCCGAACCGGCCAGATCGACATGGGTCGAGCCGATGGTGACCTCGAAATCCTCGAATTCGGTCCTGGTGTGGCCCACCGAGGCATAGAGGTCGTAGGCGGCGCTGGGGCGCCAGGCGCCCTCGATCTCGAAGCCGTAGAGGTGAGAGGCGCCGGCGTTCTCGGTCTGGGTGTCGTAGATATTCGCGCCCAGATTGACCATCACCTGCTGGTCGCTCCAGTCGACATAGTAGGCGTTGGCGTTGAGGGTCAGGGCTTCATTCAGCCAGCTCGTGCGCAGCGCCAGTTCGTAGTTCCAGGTGAACTCCGGATCATAGGGGACCACGGTGGAGCGGGCCACGTTCACGGTCGAGCCGCCGGACCGGTAGCCCCGCTGCACGACGAACGAGACCGAGGCGTCCTCGGTCAGTTCGTAGCGGGCGCCAAGCTTGGGCAGGAAGGCCTCGAAGTCGCGGCTGGTGGTGGGGGCCGAGCCTGTGGCCTGGGCCACGAACATGCCGACCACCTGGTTCAGGCCGCCAATCACCGGCGCCAGGGATCCGAAACCCGCAGGGTTGGGATAGGTCCCCGCAAAAGTGGCGATCTGCTCGGAGGACTGGATGTTCTCCTCCCGGTCATAGCGGAAGCCGGCCAGGATGGAGAGCTGCGGGGTGACCTGGAAACGGCCGTCGCCGAACAGGGCCGCGGTGCGGATGTCCTCGGGCGAGGCGCCGAAATAGTCCACCGGGATCGCCGGCAGCTGGGTGACATAGAGGTTGGCGATCGCGCCCGCCGTGGCGGCGTCGAGGCCGAAGGGCGCGCCCATCAGAACCCCCTGCAGGGTGGGGGCCGGCGTGGGCACATTGCTCCGGGCCTCGCTCACATAGTCCCGGATGCGCCGCGCATAATAGGCGCCGACCAGGCCGCTGAGGCGCTCGTCGGAATAGGCCAGGCGCACCTCCTGCGAGAGCACCTCGTCCTCCTCGGCGATGATCCCGAAGGCGTCGGCGACGGGGCCGTAGTCGCCATCATAGCGGCTGAGATTATCGACCCGGCTCCAGGCGGTGACGCTGGTCAGGTCGAGCCGATCCGACAGCCGGTAGTCCGCCTCGAGGGTCAGGATGTCGGCGGTGCTGTCGCTGTCATTGGGGAAGTCGCCGCTGGTGATGCGGTTCTCGAAGGGGTCGGCGACGTCGGTGCGGGCATAGCTGTAGACATAGCCGCCCACACGCTCGTCATGGCTCCAGACCAGCCGCGCGGTCAGGTCGGGCAGGGCGTCCGGCGTGATCAGCAGCTTGCCGCGGATCGTCGTGGCGTCGGTGGGGTCTTCGTCCTGGTCCCGGGTGGTGTTGTAGACGAAGCCGTCGGCCTTGCGATCTTCGATGGCCAGGCGGAAGGCCAGCTGATCGGCGATGATCGGACCGCCGCCGGCGAAGGCCAGGCTGCGTTCGCCGGCGTCGGAGACCATGGCGCGGCCGCGGCCGCTCCAGGTCCAGGTGGGCTCAGCGGTGCGGATCACCACAGCGCCGGCCAGGGCGTTGCGGCCCTGGAGAGTCGATTGCGGCCCGCGCAGGATCTCCACCTGGGCGACGTCCCACATGTCCAGCGGACCGTTGTCGAGCGCGCGCTCGGGGACGGCCGCGCCATCCACATAGACCGTGGCCAGGCCGCCGTTGCCGCCGCCCGAGACGTTGATGTTGTTGACGCCCCGAATGGTGAAACCCGAGCCCCCATAGGTGGAGGAGACATTGGCCGTGCGGGCGACGATGTCGAAGAAGGTCTGGATCGCCTCTTCCTCGATCCTGCGCGCATCGACGACGGCGACGCTGGTGACGGTGTCCTGCAGGCTGCGTTCGGTCTTTTCGCCGGTGACGACCACCTCGCGTATCTCGGTCGCGTCGTCGGCCCAGGCGACTCCGCCTCCGAGGCCAAGAGCCAAAGCGCCGATCGTCCAAGCCAAACGAGACATGCTGCCCACCCAAATAAGAACCGCTCGCAACTGCGCTTTCTAATTATGAGAGTCAATCTCATAACGGTGTTATGGGAACGGCTGCGCCCTTGTGCGGCAACGGGTTCAGCGCATGATGGGCGTCATGACGCTTATCGCCCTCATCCTAAGCGGCGGCCGCTCGGCGCGGATGGGTCGTGACAAGGCCCTGGTCGACTGGGCCGGCCGCAGCGCGATCGAGCGGGTGGTCGAGCTTGGCAAGGCGGCGGGCGCAGGCTCGGTGCTGAGCGTGGGGCGCGACTATGGCTTCGAGTTTGTAGCCGATCCGACGCCGGAGGCGGGTCCCGTCGGCGGGCTGCTGGCGGGGCTGGCGGAGGCCCGAGGGCGAGGCGCCGCGCGCGCCCTTGTCCTGGCCGTCGACGCGCCCACCCTGAAGGTCGAAGATCTCGCGCCTCTGCTGGCCGCCCCGGCCCCGGGGGCGACCTTCGAGGGCCTGCCTGTGCCCATGGTCCTCGCCCTTGACGCCGCCCCGCCCGAGGCGGCCGACGGCTGGCCGCTGCGCCGGTTCGTCGAGCGGGCGGGTCTGGCGATCCTGCCGGCGCCGCCCGAGGCCCTGATGCGCCTTCGGGGCGCCAACACGCCTCAGGAAATGGCCGACCTGCTCGCGGCGACGGGCGCGGCCTGAACGCCCTGGGGCGGGACGATCTGCGACGGTCGACGCTCAGCGCAGGGGACGGACGTGCAGGGGCACTGCGGTGGTGTGCTTGGAATCGGCCAGGGTGACGATGGAGCGGATATCGACCACCCCCGGCAGCTTCAGAATCGTCGAGACGACGAAGTCCTGATACCAGTTCAGGTTCGGAGCCAGGACCTTCAGCATGGCGTCCATCTCGCCGAACACCGCATAGCACTCGGTGATCTCCGGAATAGCCTCGACGGCGCGGTGGAAACTGGCCCGGTCCTCGTCGCTCAAGGCGGTCATCTTGAGCTGGGCGAAGATCTGGACGGCGAAGCCGAGCTTCTGGCGATCCACCAGGGCCACCGTACCCTTGATATAGCCCTCTTCCCGCAATCGCTGGATGCGCCGCCAGCAGGGGGACTGCGACAGGCCCACCTGCTCGGCCAGGTCGGCGGTGGACAGGGAGGCGTCCTGCTGCAGGATCTCCAGGATCTTGGTGTCGATCGCGTCGAGGGCGCCGGGCATATCTATGCTCGCAGGTTGGGTCCCCTGCATCGCGGATGCAGGGGAGGCGAGAGTCAAGCTTGGAGCCGCCTGCGGGGGCGCATCTTGTCCATCTGTCCCCTGGGAGCCTCCTACGGACGCAAGGAGGTCGCCCGCGGGAACCCGGCGGCCCTGTCAAACACTCTTGGACGGCGCGATGGCGGACGCCACGGGCTCAACGGAGGGAGAATTCACGTGCTGAGCGCCTTTCGGGCGGACGCGGCGTTCTTGAAGGGATTAGGGCGGGCCTTCGCCGGCGCGCTGATCTTCTCGCTCCCCATGATGATGACCATGGAGATGTGGTGGCTGGGCTTCTACATGGACCCGCTTCGCCTCGCTCTCTTGTTGGTCCTGACCTTCCCGGTCCTCGTGGGGCTGTCGCACTTTGGCGGCATGCGGCCGACGGCGCATCTGCGCGACGACATGGCCGACGCCCTGGTCGTCATGCTGGTGGCCACGATCGCCGCAGGCGTCATCCTGTGGATCTTCGGGATCCTGACCCCGGACATGGCGCCCCGCGAGATCATCGGCAAGGTCGCGCTCCAGACCGTGCCGGGCAGCTTCGGCGCCATGCTGGCCCGCAGCCAGTTGGGCGCAGAGCCTGAGGGCGAGGGGCCGGGGCGCAGGGGCCCAAGCTACTGGGGCGAGCTTTTCCTGATGGGGGCGGGCGCGCTCTTCCTGTCGTTCAATGTCGCCCCGACCGAAGAGATGGTGGCCATCGCCTACAAGATGTCGGCCTGGCAGGGCGCAGCGCTGGCTCTGCTGTCGCTTGGCCTGATGCACGCCTTTGTCTACGCCTTGAACTTCAGAGGCGGCTCCCGCCGGCCGGAGGCGATCCCCGCCTCGGTCATCTTCCTGCGGTTCAGCGTGGTCGGCTACGCCATCGTGCTGCTGGTCAGTCTGTTTGCGCTCTGGATATTCAGCCGCACGGACAATAGCGGGCTGCAGGAGATCATCAGCGCGGCCATCGTTCTGAGCTTTCCGGGCGCGATCGGCGCCGCTGCTGCGAGGCTGCTCCTATGACGCCGACAGACAAGGATGACAGAGACGACCATGAGGCGCCTGAAACCACCTCGCCCCTGGAGTGGCTGGTGGCCGGCATCGGCGCGCTGCTGGTGGTCTTCGCCGTGGGCTACATGGTCCAGTTCGCCATCACGCGCCCCGATGGCCCCCCGGTCGTAGGGCTGGAGGTGACGGGGGTGACGCACGCCGGCGCGGGCTATCTGGTGACCTTCAAGGCGACCAATACCGGGCGCAGCACGGGCGCCGGCGTGGTGGTCACAGGCGAGCTTTCAAGCGGGGGAGAGCGCGTCGAGGCCAGCGAGATGACCCTCGACTACCTGCCGCAGGACTCGGAGCGCCAGGGGGGCCTATTCTTCACTGAGGACCCCGCCGCCCATGAGCTGGTTCTCCGCGCCCAGGGCTATGCCGAGCCCTGAGCCGGGCCCCGCCGCCTGGGATAGGCGTCAGGGCCGCAGCCTCAGGCGCCCCAGATAGTCGGTCTCCAGATCGTCCCCCAGACGGGCGTGAACCGCAGCCTCGATAGCGGCGGCCAGATCGACGCCGGTGCGGGCGAATCCCAGGGCGCGGGCCGTCTCCGTGATCAGTGCGGCGGCTTCCAGGGCCTGGTTCTCGGCAAGAACCAGACGGGCCATGGCCGCCAGTTCGGCCGGGGCGATCATGGCGGCCTTGCGCACCTGGTCGGAGGCGGCGAGGGCCGAGCGATCCCGCGGCGCCGGCCTCTCCTGGCTGGCCATCGACCAGAAGCTTCCATCGACGCTCAGAAGGCCTTGGGACTGGGCGGCCAGGAGGCCGCGCTTCACCGCCTGCTGGGCGCGGCTGCCGGCCCGCTGCAGGCCACAGGCTGAGGCGAGCCTGCGGGCGACCTCGTCCTCGTGGATCGGCTGCTCCACCTGGACGATCTGGGCGACCAGGGCGGCCAGGCGGGGTTCGGCGATGGTGTGGGGCTCATCGCCGGGCTCAGCCTTGAGGGCGGCGAACACATAGGGCGCAGGCCCGCGAGAGCGGGCGGGCGAGGGGGCCTCCGCCGGGCTGGCCGCAACGGCGAGGCCGATCTCCGTCGCCGCCGGCTCCATGGCCGGCTCGTCCTCCAAAGGTTCATACATGTGGTCGGCGTCCGGCAACGGCCGGCCGGCGAGGGCGGCTTCGATGGCGTCCCGCAGCTTCTCAACCTCGCGCTCCCGGCGGAAGAACCAGTCGGTCGACCAGATGCGATGGATCTTCCAGCCGCGGCTCTCCAGGATCTGCTGGCGCAGGCGGTCGCGGTCGCGGGCGTAGCGCGCGCTGTGATAGGCCGCGCCGTCGCACTCCACCCCCAGGACATAGCGGTCGGGATTGGCCGGATCGATCACCGCCAGATCGATGAAGAAGCCCGCCATGCCGACCTGGGGGTGGCACTCGAAGCCCAGGGCGCGGACGGCGTGGCTGACCGCCTCCTCGAAATCGCTGTCGAAGGATCGTCCGGTGGGGGCGTTGATGTCGGAATAGCCGTCCTTGGCGAGCTTCAGGAATTCCCGCAGGGCGCTGACGCCGGGCTTGCCGCCGGCCTCCAGGCGGATGTCCTCGGCCACCAGGGAGGAGAAGACCTCGCAGCGCTTTCGCGCCCGGGTGATCAGCACGTTCAGCCGGCGCTCGCCCCCTTCGCGCCCGACAGGCCCGAAATTCTGGGTGAGCTTGCCGTCCCGGTCGCGGCCATAGCCGACCGAGATGAAGATGACGTCCCGCTCGTCGCCCTGGATGTTTTCCAGGTTCTTGACGAACAGGGGCTCGCGACCCTCGCCGCCCTTCATCAGGGCTTCCAACTCCGGATGTTTGCGGGCCAGGGCGTCGATCCGGTCGCGTACGGCGTCCCGCTGGGCCACAGAAAACGTGCCCACGCCCAGCGAGAGCTCCGGCCGCTCACGGGCGTGGCGCAGGGCGGCCTGGGCGACGGCTTCGGCCTCGATCTCATTGCGCGCCGTGCGGCCCCGTTCATACCCGCCCGAGGCCACGGCGTGGAACATCAGGCCGGTCTCGCCGTCATGGGCGCGGGACACCACCGAGGGCGGCAGCATCAGCTGGTTCTTGTAGAAGTTCCGGTTGGAGGTGGCGATCAGGGCGGGATGTTCGCTGCGGTAGTGCCAGCGCAGCATCCGTTCGGGAAAGCGCGAGCAGAGATTGAGGATGCTCTCCACATCCTTCACCGCGGCCTGTCGCACGCGGGTCCCGTCCGTATTTTCCTCCTCCTCGTCCTCTTCCGGACCGTCATCATTGACCATGCGGTTGAAGAAGTTGGTCGGCGGCAGCTGACGATCGTCGCCGACCACCACGACCTGGCGGCAGCGGGCGATGGCGCCCAGCGCGTCCTCGGGCCGCACCTGGCTGGCCTCGTCGATGACCAGCAGGTCGAACTGCAGCGCGCCGGGCCGCAGGTACTGGGCGATGGACAGCGGACTCATCAGGAAGACCAGCGTGAACCGCTGGATCGCTTCGCCGGCGTGCTCCATCAGCTTGCGGACGGGCATCAGCCGGCGGGACCTGTTCATCTCGTCCTTGAGCACGCCCACGGCCCCGGCCGAGCCGGTCGGCCTGCGGTCGAGATGGATCTGGGGGACCTCATCGGCGGCGCAGCGAATGCGGTCCAGGTCGGCCCGGCGGAACCGGCGGACCAGCTGGTCGAGCTCGTCCCCCTGGATCTGGCCCAGTTCCGGGTCCCGAACCCGCAGGGCGGTCCACATGGCCTCGAAGGCCGCCAGCATCAGGACGGGTTCGACCTCGTCCGGCGTGATCTCGCCGTCATAGATCTGGCGGGCGAAGGGCGCGGCGCCGATCAGATCGAGCCAGGCCAGGTCCTCGCGGATCGGCGGCCACTGGACGATGTCGGCCAGGCGTTGTCTCCAGATGGCGACCGCCTGGGTCAGCTCGGCCGCCGATAGGTCGTCCTGCGCTCGCCCGTCAAAGGCCACGGCCTCAGCCAACTGCAGCCGGGTTTTCAGGGCGTCGAAACTCGTGCTGGCCGACCGCCCCGCCGCCTCAAGGGTGTCGGCCAGGCCGCCGGCTTCCGGTGCGAAGGCCAGGGCGTGGGTTGAGGCCAGGTCGAGCTGCGGTCGGTAGGTCGAGGCCGCCTGCAGCCAGGCGGCCATCCCGGCGGCGAACCGCCAATCGGTGGCTTCGCCCTTCCATCGGTCGCCCAGCCAGGGCTCGAGCCTGACGCCCGCCTCGGCCACAGCCGTCGCCAAGGCCTGGCCGTCGATCAGGGCGTCAAGGGCGGCCAGCCTCGCCGGATGCTTGGGCAGCTTGCCCACCCAGACGCCCCGCAGGTCGGCCACCGCCTCCCGATAGCGGCCCGAGAACAGACGCAGCAGGGATGTCCCCTGGCCGGCCAGGATCCGCCGCTGGGTCACCCAGTCGTCCTTCCAGGCCTCAGGCCGGATCAGCGGTTCGAGCTGCGCCCGGATGGCCAGCAGGCGCCCGCCGGCCGTGGCGGCACGGGCGAGGTCATCGGCGAGGTTCAGCGCATCGGGATGCGCCAGCAGGGCGTCGATGCCGGCGGGCCGGGCCGCCAGATGGCGCAGGGCCCGGGTCCAGGCATCGGTGTCTCCCAGGCGCGGCCCCGCCGACGCCCCCAGGCGCCGGGTCGCCTCGTCCGAGACGGCGGCCAGGGCCTCCAGGCGCGCTAGAGCCTCGGCCACGAGCGGCGCGAGGCGTTCCTGCTCCAGCATGTCGGGGGCGGCGACGCCCACGCCGCGCCAGGGATGACCGGCCGGGACCCCGGCGCTGGCCAGGCGTTCGCGCAGCCGCTCGGCGCGAAGACGGGCGCCTTCGATGACGGCCTCGTCCCAGCCTGCCGCCTGGGGAAGCTCGAACCGCGGCGCCGGCGCCTGGCGGTCCTTCAGCAGGCTCATGCGCCCGATCAGGTCGAAGGCCGACAGGCCGTTGTCGCCGGGTCGATGAAGGCGGTCGGAATGGCCGCGCAGCCGGGTCTGGGTTTCCCCGAGCCGCCGCAGGATCGCCGGCGGCCAGGACGGCGGCGCGGCGGCGTCGCGGGCCTGGCGAAGCTGCTCCAGCACCTGGGTCTTGGCCGCCTTGCGGCTGTGCAGCTCCAGGCAGATCGCGGCCAGCTTGCGGTCCACCAGGCGCTGATGCACCACGTCCAGGGCGGCCATCTTCTCGGCCACGAACAGCACGCTGCGGCCCCGCTGCACGGCGCCGGCGATGATGTTGGTGATGGTCTGCGACTTGCCGGTCCCCGGCGGTCCCTGGATCACCAGGTTCTTGCCCGCCATCACCTCCTGGATGGCGATGGCCTGGGAGCTGTCGGCGTCGGTGATGTGGATCAGTTCGGCCAGCGGAAAGGCCTCGTCGATGCGCCCGTCCTCGCCGATCACCGGCGTGTCCTCCAGCGGCTCATCGTCCCGCAGCAGAATCTGGCTGAGCAGGGGATGACCCGTCAGCATCTCGGGCCTTGGCCAGTTGGCCGGGTCGAGATCCCGCCACAGCAGGAACTTGGCGAACGAGAAGAAACCCAGGAGGATTTCGTCGGTTCGGACGCTCCAGCCCTCCCGCGCGCCGATGGCCGCGGCCACCTGGGCGCAATAGTCCGACGGCGACCAGTCCTCGCCCTCGGGCAGGTCGGGGAGGGCGATGCCGAAGTTCTCCTTCAGCCAGGCCTGCAGGCTGACATTGGCGATCAGGTCGTCCGGCCTGAGTTCCAGCTTGAAGCGGTCCTTCGCCCCGTCCCGCGCCAGGTCCACCGGCAGCAGGATCAGGGGCGCATAGCGCGGCGTGTCCCCCGCGCGGCCCTCGCGCCATTCCAGGAAGCCCAGGGCCAGGAACAGCACATTGACCCCCTGTTCCTCCTCCAGGGTCTGGCCTTCGTAATAGAGGCTGAGCAGGCGCTTCTGCAGACCTTCGACGGTGAGCTGGGTCGGCAGGCGGGTGTCGCGACCTCGACCCTCGGGGGCGTCGCTGACCTCAGCGTCGTTGGCCGCAACGGGCGGAGCCCAGGGCTCGGCGCCCGCGCCATCCTCGGCTTCCGCGGCCCCCGTGGCGACGAAGGTCATCAGCTTGCCGGCGGACAGGGTGCGGAACACATCGTCGGATCGGCGACCGAGGACGCGCACCTGTCGCGCCTTGCCCGAAGCCAGGGGCGTATTGATCAGCTTGTTGCGCAGGGACCGGTCGAGGAGCCTGTCCCGCGCCGTCTCCAGGGCCGAGGTCAGAGCCTTGAGAGGCTCGGGTGCCGGGGCCGCCCGCTCGGCCGCATCGTCCACATTCGCCGTCGCAGCGTCATCGGCCACAGCGTCCTCGCCCCCTAAACCCCAGGTCCGGCGACTATGGCGTGCGGGTCGGCGCTGGGGCAACCGTCAGGACGCGGCCCGATCAGCCGCAGGCCGAGGTCTCGCCGCTGTCGAGGTCCACCCGGAAGCAGTGCTCGTGGCCGTTTTCCATGTCCTGCACGACCAGGCTGATCTCGGCGCCGCCATCGGCCACGTGCAGATCTTCGACATAGGCCAGGGCGGCAGCCTCGAAGCTGCGCTCGGTCAGTCGCCGGGCGGACTCCGGGTGGCCCTCGGCCAAATGGACACAGTATTCACGGTCAAGCTTTGTGTTGGTCATAGGACCTCCGGCAGGGAGAACGCGTGGTCGTAGAATTGGATTCAAGTTCCAGCAAACCCTGAGTCGGCCCGTTTGCAGGCGCCGCGGTGTTTGGAACCCATCGCTCCGCTTCGTGTTGGCTTGGCAGGATTTATTGAGGGAGCTCACTATGAAACGCTATCTGATCGTCTCGGCCTGCGCCGCCGCCCTGGTCGGCCTTGCGGCCTGCGGAGACGGCGACGGGACCACCGAGGTTGGCCAGTCCGAACCCGTGAACGCCGCCCAGGACGCCACCTCGGCGGCCGTGGGCCAGACGTCAGCGGCCACGCTGGGGGCGAACACGCTCGGCGGCTACGTGATGAACGCCGCTGTCGGCGACATGTACGAGATCGAAGCCGGCCGCATGGCTCAGGAGAAGGGGCAGAGCGCCGAAACCAAGCAACTGGGCGAAATGCTGGTCAATGACCACACCACCAGCTCTGGCCGCCTGGCTGAACTGGCCCGGGCCGCCGGCGAAACCCCGCCCACCGAGATGGACGAGCGTCGCCAGGGGCTGATCGACAACCTGCGGGCCGCCGAAGGCGCGCAGTTCGACAAGGTCTTCGCCGAGCAGCAGGTGGCGGCCCACCAGGAGGCCATCACCCTGCACGAAGGCTATGCCGAGAGCGGCGACAACGCCGAACTCACCGCCTTCGCCCGTGATCTCGTGCCCAAGCTGCGCACCCATCTCGAACGCGCCCAGGCGCTCGAAGCCGCCGCACAGTAAACTCGCGATCTGAAGACGGGCCGGCGCTGAACCCAGCGCCGGCCCGTCGCCGTTTGTTCGCCGCCGCTCAGACGAACAGAAAGTCGCTCGCCGTCAGGGCGTTGAGTTGCACGTCGGCCAGGACGATCACCTGATCGGCCAGGGTGATGACCACGTCCCCGTCGCTCATGGTCGCGCGGGCGAGCAGGGCGTTGAAGTCCGCCACATCGCCGCGGGCGAAGATCAGCCGGTCGCCCTCGGCCCCCCGGAAGTCCGTCACCGTGTCGCGGCCCTGGCCGCCGGCGAAGTTGAAGCCGTCGGCCCCGGCGCCGCCGGTCAGGACGTCGTCGCCGAGATCCCCCGACAGCCAGTCGGCGTCCTCGCCCCCCAGCAGCCGGTCGTCCCCCTGGCCCCCATGCAGGGTGTCCCGGCCCAGATCTCCGAACATCATGTCCTGATCCTGGTTGCCGTGGGCGAAGTCGTCGCCCTGGCCGCCATGCAGGGTGTCCTGGCCTTCGCCGCCGGCCACGGAATCAGCCCCGGCGTTGCCCTGCAGCAGATCGTTTCCGGTCCCGCCCTGGGCGCTGTCCTGGCCCGCGCCGCCAAACAGCTGGTCATCGCCGCTGTCGCCGTTCAGACGGTCATCCCCGGCGTCGCCGAAGAGGACGTCACGGTCGCCGCCGCCCCACAGCTGGTCGTTCTGCTGTCCGCCCATCAGGGTGTCGTCGCCGGCATAGCCATAGAGGACGTCGTCGCCCTGGTTGCCGTGGACCCAGTTCGCCTCGCCCGAGCCCAGGACGATGTCGCCGCCCGGGCCCGCCGACAGGGGCGCGGGGCCTGCGGTCAGAAGATCAGGCCCGTCCGAGGGCGTGGCCGGCGGCGGCGGCGCGGTCGGCGCCAGTCGCAGGATCACCGCCCCGTCGCCATCCAGCGCCAGTTCGTAGCCCGACAGGGTGAAGGTCCCGAGGTCGACCGTGATGGCGCCGGCTCCGCCCGAACCGTCCGGATCGATGGTGAGCGCTGCGCCGGCGAGGCTGTAGGTGACCGCCGTCGAAACCGCGCCGGTCGCCAGGATCCGGTCGCCGGCCTGGAAGTCCTTCACCTGATCGCCGTTGGTGACCAGGAAGGTGTCGCCTCCGCCGCCGCCGGTCAGGGTGTCGGCGCCGCTGCCGCCCTCGAGCCGGTCATCGCCATCGCCGCCCGCCAGCTGGTCGTCGCCTGAGCCCCCGACCAGGGTGTCGGCCCCCGCGCCGCCATCCAGCGAGTCCGTTCCCGCCCCGCCGCTCAGGGTGTTGGCGACCTGGTTGCCCGTGATGGAGTCGTTTCCCGAGCCGCCGGTGGCGTTCTCGATCAGGCTGCGCAGATCATTGTTGTAAAGCTCGGGGTTGCGGATATTGGCGTCCGCATAGACCGGGGCGACATTGTCCAGCAGCGCATACTGACCGCCGAGGTCGGTCCAGGCGCCCGGCCGCAGGTCGATCTGCAGATGGGCCGTATAGCTGGCGAAGTTGTAGGTGTCCTGGCCGCCGCCGTCCCAATAGGCGCCGAAGATCACCGTAGCGGTTGGGTCGAAGCCGTAGGTCGTGTCCCCGGCGTTGTGCGTCCAGTTGGCGCCGTAGAGGGACTGGATGGCGGCGATGTCGAAGGCCATCGGCGCCGTCGGGTACGAGCCCGCCGCGATGCCATAGGCCTCCACCGGGCCGCCCACATAGCTGCGATAGCTCATCACCGAGTTGGGGACGCCGTCGGTCGCCGCGTCGGCCGCCGGGAAGCCGTTCTCGGCGCCGTGGGGATGCTTCAGCCCCAGGGCGTGGCCGATCTCATGGAGGATGGTGAAGTTGGTGTAGGTCCCCGGAGTCCAGGCGCCGGACGTAAACGCGGCCCCGAACTGAACGTCGCCGCTTTCCGGCGTCTCGCCCGGAAAGCCCGCAACCCGCATCGTCAGGTTGCCGCCGTCGTCATAGAAGTAGAAGCGCAGGTCGGCGTCCGCGTCGTTGGCCGCCTCGGTGAAGGTCAGGCCGGTGACCCGGGCCCACTGAACCAGCGCCTGCTCGACTGAGCTCTGCTGGGTGGTGTCCAGGGCGGCGAAATGGGCCGGATCCAGCGGGCTGGCATAGTCCGCCAGGTCCGTGACCGCGTCGGGAAAGCTGAAGGTGAGGCCGGGGCTGGACCACTTGGTCCCATAAAGCAGGCTGTCGACGGCGCTCACGCCGCTCGCAACCACCGTCGTACTGGCGGGCACTGAAAAACACTCCGAAACCGTGGGCTCGCCGCTCCCACAGCCCCACCCAACGCAACTATAACGGGCGCAACTTTAGGGCCGGTCTGGCGGGGGTCAACCGCGAGGCCGTCTCTAGGCGTCCTGTTGCATCCTCAAAACCGGTTCATGGACGTGGCTCGACGGCGTCGAGGATCGAAGGATCAGTAAAGCTCCACGGCGCCTCGATTCTGCCCCATCACATAGAGGACGCAGGAGCGCAGCTGCTTGGTCTGCAAACCTCAGCCGCGCTTGTTATGCAGGGACGACGCCCTGCGACAACGCGCTGGTCAAAAGCGGAATGGAAACGGCCTAGGCCATGGCCCTTGAAAAGGAGGCCTGGGCCCGAGAACTTAGACTTCGCATACCCGCGTCAATACGTATGATCCCGCGCTACCACGACTGCGGACTATCGCGTCGATGGCGGGGGCGTCCTAATCATGAAGTTCACGCTCACCTATGAGGGCTCGCTTCCGGCTTCTGCAAACTCGGGGAAGAGCCGAGCGAAGTGGGATATTCGGCACCACTTCCACCCGCAGCTCGCTGACCTATGGACGAGCCATCCGGCCCTTAAAAACATGGACACGCAGTTTCCCTTGGATGGGGGTGTCCTGATTTCTGGGCACCACCAACATCCCGGGGGGGTGATGCCGCCGTGGTTGGCGCGCCCGAAGCCCCCAGATGAGCCGATGCGCGGAATTCTCGATCTCGCGGCTCCCGTTGAGAAGCATGGGCGCCTGTTTAGGCCGTTGGTGAGGGAGACCTATGCGCTCCACTGCGGGCTGAAGGTTCTACTCTTGAGGCAAGAGCAGCCGGGGCGTGTGTACCAGGGCGGGGACATAGACGGGCGGATCAAGACGCTTCTCGACGCGCTGACCATGCCTCAGCACAAAGAGCAGATGACCGGAGATTCCAAGCCGCCCGACCTCATCCATTGCCTGTTGGAAGACGACTCGCTCGTGTCGGGCCTGAGTGTCGATACGGAGCGCCTGTTGGGAGGTAACTACGCGCGGGATTACGTGAAAGCCGTTATTGAGGTCGATGTAAGAGCACGTTTCACGACGATCTATAATCAGGCATTTTTGGGCTGACGCGACCCGCGTGGCCGTTTCAAGCGCCTCATATAAGTCCTTGGAATTCTTGCGACGCTTTGGCCTTTTAGGTGCTGGTTTGCCGCTCTCAAAGAGTTGGGCGCGGCGAGGCGGCGTCGTCCAACCGGCGGACTTTTCGGAGGTAATGGCGAGGTAAGGAATTCACGCCGGCTCACCGCCGGAAGGAATGGTGGATGCGACAGGGATTGAACCTGTGACCCCCTCGGTGTGAACGAGGTGCTCTCCCGCTGAGCTACGCATCCATC
>CAZERE010000023.1:0-12630 GCA_964515365.1 uncultured Phenylobacterium sp.
GCAGATGATCGGCTCGCGGAAGACCACGCCGCCGAGGATGTTGCGGATGGTGCCGTTGGGCGAACGCCACATCTGCTTGAGGCCGAACTCCTCGACCCGGGCTTCGTCCGGGGTGATGGTCGCGCACTTGATGCCGACGCCGTACTTCTGGATCGCCTCGGCGGCTTCGACCGTCACCTTGTCGTCGGTCTTGTCGCGATACTCGATCCCCAGATCGTAGTAGGCGATGTCGAGATCGAGATAGGGGAAGATGAGCTTGTCCTTGATCATCTTCCAGATGATCCGGGTCATCTCGTCCCCGTCGATATCAACGACGGGATTGGCGACTTTGATCTTGGCCATAGGCGAGGCGCGCTCCGTGGCGGAATTGAGGGGTTGAGGCCGTATACAAGGCCTGCGCCGGAGCGCAAAGCCACGACGGCGTCAAAGATGGCTGACATGGGAACGTCGCACCTCTGAACTAGTTTAGCTGGCGTGCGCGCCGATGCCCCCCCACCCGGCCTGATCGGAGCCACAGTCCTCGTACTGGTGGCGGAGCCGTGGGACTTCGAGTCCCCGGAAGGTCGTGGCCGTCTGCGCGGACAAGTCAGCAAAATCCAGGACTTCGCCCCCGACGGCGGTCAGGAAGTGATGCTTGCGACTGCGCCCATAGCCCTGGGCGGCGCCACGGTCACCACCCTGCGGGCGCTCGGGCTTCATCCGGCGCAGGAGAATCTCATTCAGCGGCTCGAGAGTGGTCGGACGACCGGCGTTCGCCTCTATGGGTCCGGGGCGACGTCGCCCCTGCTGGTCGGATCGATTCGCCGCCTGGGCGCCTGACCTAGGGGAAGTCCGACCGGCTCAGCCGACGGCGCCGGCCACGCTGCGGGCCAGGTCGGCGAAGATCGCCTCACGTTCGGCCTCCGGCAGGGGAGAGCCTGCGAGGAAGACGGCGATCACATATTGCCGGCCATCCTCCAGGGTGATGACGCCGATGTCGTTGGTGGCCGGGGTCATGCCCAGGTCCGTGCGGGCGGTGCCGGTCTTGTGGGCCAGGCGGGCGCCCGGGGGCAGGCCCGCGGCCAGGCGCGCGCGGCCGGTGGTCGTTTCGCTCATGATCTTCAGCAGGCGGGCCGTGGAGGCGTCAGACAGCAGCTCTCCCCGGGCCAGCTTGGCCAGGAAAAGCAGGGCCTCGCGGGGGGTGGTCGTGTCCCGCGGGTCGGCCAGATAGGCCTCTGCGGCGGCCTGCCGCTCGGCGGGGGGCACGTCCTGCAGGGCGGCGCGGTAGGCGGCCTCGCCCTTCCAGGCCAGGCGGAAGGACTCAAGGCCCGCGATCTCCGGCTGCAGCTGGCGCTCATAGCGATCGATCCGCATGTCGCGGATGTCCTTGGCGCGCAGCCAGGCGGTGACGGCGCCGGGGCCGCCGATCCGTCGCATCAGCACGTCGGCGGCGGTGTTGTCGCTGGCGCCGGCGCTCAGGGTCAGAAGCTCGGCCACCGTATAGTCCCGGCGGCCCGGATAGGCGTCGGCCACAGGGCTGAAGGGCGGGGAGAGGTCTTCGTCCGTCAGCGTGATGGTTTCATCCAGGTCCAGCCGGCCGGCGTCGACCTCGGCCAGGACGGCGGCGGCCAGGGGCGCCTTGAAGACGCTCTGCATCGGGAACCGATCGACACCGTTGATCGCCCAGAGCTCGCCGCTCTCCAGGTTCATCACCGCGGCCCCCAGACGACCGGGCGCGGCGCGGGCGGTCAGTTCGGCCGCCGTGGCGTCCAGGCGTTCGGCGTCCAGCCGCGGGGTGGTGGAGACGGTCTGAGGCATGCCCGGCTCGCAGGCCGCGACAAGCAGGACGGCGGCCAGAAGGACGAGACAACGCATGGACAAAGCTCCGGACGACGGGCGAGGGGGTTGCGCGCATCGTCGCTCAGACTGAAAACGCCACATGACCGCAAGTTCCCCCCCCGCTCCAACCATTATCCTGTCCGCCCCTCAGTTGGCCGAGAACATCGGGGCCTGCGCCCGGGTGATGGCCAATTTCGGCCTGGAGGACCTCCGGCTGGTGAATCCCCGGGATGGCTGGCCCCAGGACCGGGCCTGGGCCTCGGCGTCTGGCGCCGACTGGCCGCTGGACGGGGCCAAGGTCTGCGCCAGCGTGGCCGAGGCGGTGGGCGACCTGCAGCTGGTGTTCGCCACCACGGCGCGCCCGCGGGAGCTGCAGCTTCCGGTGATCACCCCGCGGGAGGCGGCCGGAGAGCTGGCCGCCGCCGTGGCCGCGGGCCGGAAGGTGGGACTGCTGTTCGGGGCCGAACGGGCCGGGCTGGAGACCGCCGAGGTCGCCCTTTGCCAGGCGGTGGTGACCGTGCCGGTGGATCCGCGCTTCCATTCCCTGAACCTCGCCCAGGCTGTGGCGATCAACGCCTATGAGTGGCGCATGACCCAGGCTTCGGGGCCGCCGCCGCGGTTCCGGGACGGGCCAGAGCCCGCCGATCAGGCCGCGATGATGGGGCTCTATGGCCAGCTGGAGGCCGAGCTGGACGCCGCCGGCTTCTTCCATCCGCCGGAAAAGCGGCCCTCAATGGTGCAGAATCTCCGCTCGGCGCTGGGCCGGGCCAGCTTCAGCGACCAGGAGGTGCGCACCTTCCGAGGCGTGGTGACCGCCCTCTCTCGCGGCCGTGGCCGGGTGCTGGACAAGCTCGCCCGCCAGAAGGCCGAGCGCGAGGCCGCCGTCGATCCGGGCGGCTCGGAGACTTGACGCTGGGGCGCCTTCCACGATCATAAGAGATCAATGATAACCTATCTGCGGTCGGGGAGAGCGCAATGTCGGGAACGGATCTGAAGACGGCGGCGATGAAGGCGTGGCTCTATGGCCTGCCGCTTATTGAGGTCGCCGCAACCCGGGCCCGCGGCCTGTCCTTCGGCCAGAGCCTCAACACCATCGCCCATGTGCGCAAGCTGGCCACGCCCAAGCACCGGGCGGTGACCACGCCGAACAACGACACCCTCTATTCCTCGGCCCAGCTGGACCTGTCCCAGGGGCCGGTGACCCTGACCCTGCCGGAGACCGGGGACCGCTATTTCTCCCTGGCCCTGATGGACGCCTACACCAACAATTTCGCGATCCTCGGGACCCGCACCACCGGCCCCAACGGCGGGACCTTCACCCTGGTGGGCCCCCATGAGGCGGCCGAGGGCGGCCATGTGGTCCGCGCGCCGACCAACCACGTCTGGGCCCTGGGCCGGGTCGTGGTCTATGGGCCGGACGACCTGGAGGCGGCTCAGCAGGTGCAGTCGGGCCTGGCGATCCAGGGGCCGGCGGCTCCGACCCCGCCGCCGGCGGTCAAGCGCAGCGCCTCGTGGCAGGACTATTTCGCCGCCCTGGCGGACCTGATGAAGGCCAATCCGCCGCCGGTCACCGACCGAGCCCTGCTGGAGGAGATCGCGCCCCTGGGTCTGGAGTCGGGCTTCGATCCCGGTCGGTTTTCCGCAGCCGAGGTCGCCGAGATCGAGGCGGGTCTGGCCGAAGCCCGGGTGGCGGTGCGCCGCGGCGGCCTGACCGGCGACCATTTCATCGACGGCTGGTCCTATCCCAGCGCGACGCTCGGCGACTTCGGGCAGAACTATCACTACCGGGCGACCGTGGCGCTCGGCGGCCTGGCGGCCTTGCCGCCGGTGGAGGCCCTCTATATGCGCGCCCGCGGCGACCAGCCCCGGGGGCTCTATGACGGGCTGAAGGTCTATCGCCTCCATTTTCCCGCCGACCGCCTGCCGCCGGTGAATTCCTTCTGGTCGCTGAGCCTCTATGAGGCCACCGAGGAGGGGCAGTTCTTCTTCGCCGACAATCCCCTGGACCGCTACGCCATCGGCGATCGCACCGAGGGGCTGGCCTATAACGACGACGGCTCCCTCGACATCTGGATCGGCAGCGAAAGCCCCGGCGAAGACCGACAGGGCAACTGGCTGCCGGCCCCGGCTGGCCCGTTCGCGCTCTTCATGCGGACCTATCTGCCCAAGCCGGAACTGCTGGACGGCGCCTATCGCCTGCCGCCGGTGGAAGCGGTCTGATCGCGCCCTAGCTCTGGAAGCCTTCGGGCGAGGGCTGGGCCGGGCAGGCATAGGTGACGGTGAAAGTCTCGGGGCCGGCCGGCGTCTCCACCACCACCGAGGCGTCGTCCACGGGCTCGGCGTCTTCCGCGCAGATCCGCAAAGAGCGCCCGCCCGTCCAGGCGATCCCCAGGCTGCGAACCGCGTCCAGGGTGGCGAAGGCGGTTTCGGCGCCGCTCACATGGCGCAGGCTGAGTTCAGCCCCCAGGCCCGGCCTCAGGGTCAGGCCGCTGCCACTGAAGGCGACGTCGAGCACGAACTGGCCGTCGGGGCTCGGGGTCTCCATGTCCTCGGGAGTCGAGACCAGGCAGCCGGACAGGAGGACGGCCGCCAGGCCGAGGGGCGCGAGACGGAGACCAGGAATCTGCTTCATCCCGGTGGAATGGGCGAGGCGGGCCAAGGTTGCCGCCGCGCCCGACCATGCCCCATGATGAAAGAACGTCGTCCTGTGAGGCGGCAAGACGAAGGCGTCACGGCGATCCCGCCGGCAGCCGCCCAGCTCCTGGAGGATGACATGGCCCATTCCGATATGACCCCGTCGCGCCGCGCCCTGATCGCCGGTGGGGTGGGCCTGGCCGCCGTGGCGGCCCAGTCGACCGCCGCCGCTGCCGACCTGAAAACCCCGCCGGAGGCAGCCACCGCCCTGGCCCGGGATGGCCGCTTCGCCGGCAAGGTGGTGCTGATCACCGGGGCCACCTCCGGCATCGGCCGGGCCACCGCCAAGGCCTTCGCGCTCGAGGGCGCCAAGGTGATGTTCTGCGGCCGCCGCGAGGCCCTGGGCGCGCAGGTGCAGGCCGAGATCCGGGCCGCCGGCGGCGAGGCTGTCTATCGGCGGGCCGATGTGCGGGTCGAGGCCGATGTCGCCGCCCTGGTGGCCGCCTGCATCGAGACCTTCGGGGGCCTCGACGTCGCCTTCAACAACGCCGGGATCGCCGGGCGGGCCGGCGACATGGGCGCGGCCTTCGACTGGGCGGTCCACAACGACATCATGGCCACCAATCTCGAGGGCGTGATCCGCTGCACCAATCACGAAATCCCGGCCATGAAGGCCCGGGGCGGCGGGGCGATCATCAACACCGCCTCGGTCATGGGCTATGTGGGCTCCGGTCCCATCATGTCCTACGCCCTGTCCAAGGCCGGCGTGCTGAGCCTGACCCGCTCCACCGCCCTGCAGGTCGCCGGCGACAACATACGGGTCAACGCCGTCTCGCCCGGCCCCATCGACACCCCCATGATGGGTGGCGGCGCGGCGCAGGCCTCCGGCGCCCGCACCCCGGCCGGTCGCGCCGGCCAGCCTGAGGAGATCGCCCACGCGGTCATGTATCTGGCCGACAGCGCCGCCAGCTACGTCACGGGCGAGGACCTGCGCGTGGACGGGGGCGTGCGCGCCTAGAGGGGAGCCACGGCGGGAGAGCCGCACGGACCGATGCTTTCCGACGCGGCGCCCGCCCCGGTGGCGCCGGCTCGCCCGTGGGGACGTCTTGATCCTGTGGATAAGTTGGGCCTAGGGTTTTGTCGGGGGCGATCATGAAAACCATCGCAGTCATTTCCCGCAAAGGCGGCGCCGGCAAGACGACGGTGGCCGTCAATCTGGCGGCGGCCCTGCGCGAACAGGGCGCCCGCGCGGTGCTGGCCGACGCCGATCCGCTGCGGTCCTCCAGCGAAGCGCTGCGCGCCCATAGCCTTTCGGTGGTGGAGACCTCGGCCTCCAAGCTGTTCGCCCTGACCACGGCGTCCCGGCGCAGCGGCGGGGACCTGCTGATCATCGACACGCCGGCCGCTCCGGAGGGCGACGTCGTCGCCGCCATCAAGGTGGCCGACCTCTGCCTGGTGGTCAGCCGACCCACCTATCTCGACGTGGCCGCGGCCCTGAAGACCCTGGAACTCCTGCGCCAGCTTCGCGCCAGCGGCCTGATCGTCCTCAACCAGTGCCCCTCGGCGCGGCAGGGCCGTGAACCCAGGCAGGTGTCCTCGACCCTGGACGCCCTGCGCTTCGCCGGCGTTCCCGTGGCCGCGGCGCCCCTTCGGGTGCGGCAGGCCTATCAATCGGCCCTGTCGGAGGGGCAGGGGGTCACCGAATGGGAGCCCCGCGGCCAGGCCGCCGCCGAGGTCCGCGCCCTGGCCGAGATCGTGCGACGCAAGGTCCTGGGCGATCTTCCGTCCCGCCCGGCCAATGACGCCATGGCTCTGGCCGCCATGGCCGCAAGGCCCTAGCCCGGGGGCTCGCCTTGACTCCCGCCGCCCTGGTGGGCATACACCGCCCCTTCACACCGGCGGGCGACTGCGCGGTGCGAACACCATTACGGGTGATACGGGCCCCGCCGTTGAGATCGCGCCTCCACTCTCGGAAGCGCCGGGCCGTGTCGATGATGAAGAGTATTCATGACCAAGCGTCATACCGCCAAGTATAAGCTCGACCGCCGTATGGGCGAGAACATCTGGGGCCGCGCCAAGTCGCCGGTGAACAAGCGTTCCTACGGCCCTGGCCAGCACGGCCAGCGCCGCAAGTCCAAGGTCTCGGACTTCGGCCTGCAGCTGCGCGCCAAGCAGAAGCTCAAGGGGTCCTACGGCAACCTGACCGAAAAGCAGTTCAGCCGCACCTATACCGAGGCCGCGCGCCGCAAGGGCAACACGGCTGAGAACCTCATCGCGCTGCTGGAATCGCGCCTGGACGCGGTGGTCTACCGCGCCAAGTTCGTGCCCACCGTCTTCGCCGCCCGCCAGTTCGTGAACCACGGCCATGTGACCGTGAACGGCAAGCGCGTGAACATTCCGTCCTACCGGGTGAAGCCGGGCGACGTGGTCGAGGTGCGCGAGCGTTCGCGCAACATGGCCCTGGTGATCGAAGCCCAGGCGTCGGGCGAGCGCGACGTGCCGGACTATATCGAAGTGGACGGCAAGGGCCTGTCGGCGAAATTCATCCGCACGCCGGAACTGGCCGAAGTGCCGTACGCCGTGAAGATGGAGCCGAACCTGGTCGTGGAATTCTACGCCTCCTAAGGCGTCTCCAGTCCGCGAAGACGACAAGAGGGTCCCGGCGAAAGCCGGGGCCCTTTTTCATGGCCGCCCGGCGGGGTGTGAACACCCGGCGAGGGGGCCGGCGCCCATGCCCGCGCCAGGCTGAACTATTCCGCCTGGCGACGCCGTCGGCCGGTTGACGGCGCCGATCTGTCCCCCTATGTCCGCCGCTCGGTCCGGGCCCCTCTGGTCGCGACGGCGGTCGCGACGATGTCGGATCTTCACTCTCCAGACGCGGACGCGGCGTCGTGACTATGAGAGGTGCGGGGTCCGATGGACGCTCTCCTTGTATTTTTGCAAACGCCGTTTCTCGGTCAGGCCACCTGGCTCTGGCTGTTGTTCCTCGGGATCGTGCTCACGGTCCTGACCCTCGACCTGGGGGTTTTCAACCGCAAGGACCACGTCATCGGTCCGGCGGAATCGGTGAAGGCGGCGGCGGCCTATGTCGCCATCGGCCTGAGCTTCGGCGCCTGGATCTGGTACGATCTCGGCTCTCAGAAGGCGGTGGAATACTACACCGGCTATCTGCTCGAGCTGACCCTGGCGCTGGACAACGTCTTCGTCATCTCGCTGATCCTGGCCTATTTCGCCGTGCCGCGTGAGTTGCAGCACCGGGTGCTCTTCTGGGGCATTCTGGGGGTGATCATCCTGCGGGCGATCATGATCGGCATCGGCGCGGCCCTGGTCGCGAACTTCGCCTGGGTGCTCTACATCTTCGGCGCCTTCCTGCTCTTCACCGGCGCCAAGATGCTCAAGGAGTCCTTCGCCAGCGACGCCGAAGAGGCCAAGGACCTGACCGACAACGCCATCCTGAAATGGCTGCGCGGCCATCTGCGGGTGACTGACGGCTTCCAGGGCTCAAAGTTCTTCGTGCGCCAGGCCCATCCGGTCAGCGGCAAGCTGGTGCTGTTCGTGACGCCGCTGTTCCTGGCCCTGGTGCTGGTGGAGTTCGCCGACCTGGTGTTCGCCATCGACTCGGTGCCGGCCATCTTCGCCATCACCCAGGACCCCTACATCGTCTACACGTCCAACATCTTCGCCATCCTGGGGCTGCGGGCGCTCTACTTCGCCCTGGAGAACGCGGTCCACCGCTTCCACTATCTGAAGGTGGCCCTGGCGCTCGTGCTGGTCTTCATCGGCTTCAAGATCTTTGCCGGCGACCTCTTCTTCGGCGGCAAGTTCCCCGCCCCCTGGTCGCTGGGCATCACCATCAGCCTGCTGGCCGGCGGGGTGATCGTCTCGCTGCTCAGGCCCAAACATCCCAAGGGCGGCGTCGAGGGCGCCGGCTGACGCCTGTCCCTGTTCGAGGCTCCGGCGTCCTGCCATTCTGGCGGCCCGCGCCGGAGCCTCATCATGGACATCGACCCCGCTCTCGCCCGCGACCTGGGCTTCCCCAAGCTGAAATACGCCCAGGTGGAACGGGAGCGGCGCTGGCTATGCCGGACCTTGCCGAGCGAGCGGATCGTTCGGGCCGACGCCATCACCGATCTCTATGTGGACGGCGGCGGTCTTCGGCTGCGGGAGGTCCGACCCCTGGACGGCGGAGCCGTCACGCGCAAGCTCGGGCGCAAGGGCGATGTGGACCCTGAGACCCGGCTGGTCACCTCGATCTATCTCAGCGCGGCGGAGTTCGACCTGTTCGCCGGCCTACCGGGCCAGCGCCTGCGCAAGGTTCGTCATCATCTGGCGCCGGTGGGCGGCGTGGCCTACGGCGTCGACGTCTTCGAAGGCGGCCTCGCCGGGCTGATCCTGGCCGAGACCGAGTTCGCGACGGCCGAGGCCCTGGCGGCCTGTCCAGGTCCTGACTTCGCCGTCCGCGAGGTCACGCGGGATCTGCGCTATGCGGGCGGCTGGCTGGCGGCCCACGGGCCGCCGCCGGCCGAGGACGCAGGCTGATCGCCATGGGGACTTTCCCTGGCCGCAGGGATGTGGCCGATAGGGGGCATGACACGCCGCTTTCTGATGATGGCCTCGGTCGCCGCCCTGCTGGCCGGCTGCGCCACGGTTCCGCCGCCGCCCATTCTCGCCCCCTCGGGGGTTCCCCTGGCCGAACTGGAGCCGCTCTACGCCGCCGAGGCCGGACGGCGGGAGCTGACCATCAAGGTGGCGTCCAACGGCTGCACTACCAAGGGCGACTTCGCCTTCTATGTGGAGCGGCAGGGGGAGGCGGTGACCCTGGCCTTTGGCCGCAAGCGCCTGGACGAATGCCGCTCGCTCGTGGCGGGGCATGTGTCGCTGACCTTCAGCTATGAGGAGCTGGGGCTCAGGGCCCGCGATCCGGTCTTCCTGCTCAATCCGCTGATCGCCTGGCCCGGCCTCTGAGCCTCAGCCCGGTCGCAGGCGCGCGGACTTGCGTTCGCGCCAGGCGCGGGCCGCCCGCATCAGCATCAGGACGACGATGACCGCCACGAGGCCGGCGAGGCCAAAGGCGATGACCGGCAGGAACACCGCCAGGATGCTGAGCAGACCTGAGAGCAGGTCCTCCAGCAGAGACAACACGGGATTGCCCAGGCCTCCGGTGGTGGCGGTGGAGACCGGCCGCACGGCCGCCCGGCTTCCATGGAAGCCGCCGGCGACGATCAGGCCGGCCAGCGCGCCGATGGCAGGGTGCATGTCGCTCAGCACATTCTGCTGGCTGGCGAAAAGGACGGCGCCGGCGATGGGACTGACCAGGGCGCCCAGGCCGTGCCAGGCGGTGTCGACCGCCGGGATCTTGTCGGCGACGAAATCGATGACGGCCAGAACGCCGATAACCGCCAGCACCCAGGGTTGGGTGAGCACGTCAAAGGGCTCGGCCAGGGACACCAGATCGGTGTAGCGGGCCACCAGACCGACGGTGAGCAGGGGCACATAGGCGTTGAAGCCGGCCGCGCTGGCCAGGCCGAAGGCCGAGAAGAGACTGGCGAAACCGTCCATGAACCGCCTCCTGGGACCTCATCATGCCGCAAGCTGCGCCAGGGCGCTAAGCCTTAACCGAAGCGGGCGACCAGCTCGGCGGGCACGCGGCGGGGACGGCCGGTCGCCCTCTCGATCAGGCACCACACGGTTTTGACCTGGGCGCACATGGCGCCGTCGGGACCATCGATGCGGACGAAGCGGTCGAAGCGCGGCCCCTCGGCCTTGTCCGAGACCCAGGTGCGGCCGAGCGCCGTCTCGCCCGGCAGGAGGGCGCGGCGATAGTCCACCTCGTGGCGAAGGGCCACCCAGGCCAGGGCCTCGGATTCCTCAGGGGCGGCGGCGGAGTCCCAGTGGGCGATGGCCAAATCCTGCGCCCAGCCCAGATAGACCACATTGTTCACATGGCCATTGGCGTCGATATCGGACGCCGTCGGCGTGAAACTGCGGGAAAAGACCTGGCGCCCCGGCGGGGGCTCGAAGGCCCGGCTCACGCAGCCAGGACGCCCTGCTGGCTGAGGAAGGGCTTCAGCTCGCCGTTCTGGAACATCTCGCGGACGATGTCGGCGCCGCCGACGAATTCGCCCTTCACATAGAGCTGCGGGATGGTCGGCCAGTCGGTGTAGGTCTTGATCCCGTCCCGCAGGCCATCGTCCTGCAGCACGTCGACGCCGACGAAGTCCACGCCGAGATGGTCGAGGATCTGCACCACCAGGCCCGAGAATCCGCAGCGGGGCTGTTCGGGCACGCCCTTCATGAACAGGACCACCTGATGGTCCTTCAGGGTCTTGGCGATGAAGTCGTGGGCGGGATCGGTCATGGCCTCGCTCATGGGAACGGCCTTTCGATGGGGACAGAGTCTTGAGACAGAGAGCTAGGGAGGCTGCGCCCCCCGGTCAATAGCCGCTCACGCGGTGCGGGCGTCGGCCGGGGTGTCGATCCGCGCCATTTCGATCTGGGCTGCGAGGCCCGTGGGCAGTTCGCGGTCGGGCACGGCGGCCAGGCGTTCGATCACCTCGGGGCGGTGGGCCTCGATCTGGACGCAGGCCAGGGCCGGTTCGGTCAGGGCGTAGGCGAGGCAGAGCTCGTCGGCCGCCCAGTTGCGGGTTTCGTGCAGGAAGGCGTAGGCGCCGACGCTGGCGGCGCTGGGGCCGGCCCGCCGGAACAGCGCCGCCTTGGCCGCGATCTGGGCTGGGGGGCGGCACAGCTCCGGCGGAAAGGCGTCGAAGCCGGTGATGGACATGTTGAGGTGGGCGGCCTCGCGAATCCGGCGGCGAATGTGCCACCCGGAGGTCAGGTTGAACGGGGAGGCGAGGGCGTCGAAGGCGCCGGTGGCGACCGCGTGATCCACCAGGGCGCCGACGCCGGCCACACCGATCTGCAGGGCGAGGCCCGCGGCGCGGAGATCGTCCAGGGTCGCGGCGCCTTCGGGCGTCAGGGTCGCATAGGCGGCCTCGTCCAGGGTCAGCAGGTCGAAATAGCCCGACCCGGTCCGGTTCAGGCCCTCGCGGACGGCGTCCTGGAGGTAGCGCGCGTCGGTGGGGGTGCGGCCGTCGCCGATGATCCGCCAGGCGACGAACAGCAGGCGGCGTTCCACCGCCTCCAGCGCTTCGCTGAAGCCGGCGGCCAGGGGGGCGACGCCGGCTTCGAGTTCAAAGGCGTTGATGCCGCATTCCATGGCGCAGACCGCCAAGGTCCGCCAGGCGCCAGGGGGCTGGCTGCGGCCGGTGTCGCGCAGCAGCAGGCTCAGCGCCGAGACCGCCTTGCCCGATATGCCGAACGGCCGGTAGCGCATGGCCTCTCCGCTAGCCTGGAACCGAGGTTTCAAGGGCCAGGGCGTGTAGTTCGCCGCCCATCTTGCCCTTCAGGGCGGCATAGACGAGCTGGTGCTGGCGCACCCGCGGCAGGCCCTGGAAGGCGGTCGACACGATACGCGCGCGATAGTGGTCGCCGTCGCCGGCGAGGTCTTCGATCGCGATCTGGGCGTCGGGAAAGGCCTCGCGCAGGGAGGTTTCCAGATCGGCCTGAGTCATAGGCATGGGCGCACGCTCTCTTCCAACAGGGTTTATGGGGTGAAATGGGTTAACGCCCCCATAGCGCAGGCGGCTCCGGCCGGCCATGGCCGGCGCATTTCTCCTGGAACGCGCCCTAGGCGGTGGGCTCGGTCTCGCGGCTTGCGGCCTTCTCGGCGATGAGGCCGGCGGCCTCCGGATTGATCGCCTGGGCCTCCCGGCGGGGCTTGGAGAAGGGCGTCGGCTGCGGGGTCACCATATTGCCGCGCATCATGCCGCGGCCGGCCTCGATGCCGCCGACCAGCTGCGCCTCGAACCGCTCCTCGTCGCTGCGGCGCACCTCGGCCATGGTCTCGGCGGTCTCGTCGGGCTCGACGCCCAGGTCCAGCAGCAGGCGCTCGCCCATGGTGAGCGCCGACTCGAAGGTCTCGCGGATCTGGAAGTCCACGCCGGCCTTGGTCAGCCGCATGGAGTGGCCGCGGTCATAGGCGCGCACGAACAGCTTGGCGTGGGGGAATTCCGACTTCACCAGCTCGACGATGTGGTCGGCCACCTCGGGCTTGTCGACGCCGATCATGATCGCCTCGGCCGTCTCGGCGCCTGAGGCGCGCAGCACATCGAGGCGCGC
>CAZERE010000023.1:12640-33495 GCA_964515365.1 uncultured Phenylobacterium sp.
CCGTCGCCATAATAGACCTTGAAGCCGAAATTGGCGGCGGCCTGGATCATCTCCACGTCGTTCTCGATCAGCGCGATCTCGAAGCCGCGGGCCAGCAGGGGCTGGCTGACCACCTGGCTGAAGCGGCCGAAGCCGATCAGCAGAATCTGGCCCTGCAGGCCGTTGGCCTCCTCGATCCCATCCATGGAGAGCTTCAGCCGCGGCGTCAGCCGGTCCAGAACGATGATCACCACAGGCGTCAGCGCCATGGAGAGGATGACGATGGCGGTCATGATGGCGCTGGTGCGGGGGTCGATCACCCCGCCGGCCAGGGCCGCGCCATAGAGGACGAAGGCGAACTCGCCCCCTTGCGCGAACAGGGCCGCCCGCTCGATGGACTCCCGGGGGCTGGCGCGGAACAGGCGGGCGACGCCGTAGATGCCTACGGCCTTGACCGCCATGAAGGTCAGCACCCCGCCGGCGACCAGCATCCACGATTCCGCCACGACGACGAGATTCAGGGACATGCCGACGCTGATGAAGAACAGGCCGAGCAGGATGCCGCGGAAGGGCTCGATGTCGGCCTCCAGCTGGTGGCGGAAGGTGGATTCCGACAACAGGACCCCGGCCATGAAGGCGCCCATGGCCATGGAAAGCCCGCCCCAGTCGAGGAACATGGCCGCGCCCAGCACCACCAGCAGGGCTGCGGCCGTCATGATCTCCCGCGCGCCCGTCCGCGCCAGCAGGCCAAAGAAGGGGTTGAGCAGCCAGCGTCCGGCCGCCAGCAGGGCCGCCAGGGTCCCGATCGCCATGAGGATGGAGAGCCAGACCGGCCGACCGGACTCCACCGCCTGGCCGGAGACCGAGGCCAGCACAGCCACCAGGGCCAGCAGGGGGACGACGGCCAGGTCTTCCAGCAGCAGGATCGACACCGCCCGCTGGCCGGCCGGGCTGTTGGTCTGGCCGCGCTCGTCCAGCATCTTCATGATCACGGCGGTGGACGACAGGACGAAGCCGCTGGCGCCGATCACCGCGGCGACCAGGGGCAGGCCCGCCAGCAGGCCAAGGCCTGACAGCAGGGCGGCGCACACCAGGACCTGGGCCGCGCCCAGGCCGAAGATCTCCCGCCGCAGATTCCACAGCTTGGCTGGCCGCATCTCCAGTCCGATGATGAACAGGAACATCACCACCCCAAGCTCGGCCACATGCAGGATGGTCTCGGGCTCGGAGATGAAGGCCAGGCCAAACGGGCCGATCAGCAGGCCCGCCGCCAGATAACCCAGCACCGACCCCAGCTGCAGCCGGCGAAACAACGGCACGGCGATGACCGCCGCCCCCAGCAGAACCACCGCGTGGCCCAGGCTCAGTCCGCTTGCTTCGGTCGCCATGTGATCTCCTGTCCTCGCCTGGACCCATTGCGCCAAGGTCGCGGGGCCTTGTCCAGCGACCTGGGGCCGCGGGAGCCGTTCGGCCCCCTCATGGCCGGGCTTTGATCGGCTGGCTAGAAGATTAGCGACTGATGCGCGCCGATGCCGGCCATGACGCCGGCGGCCGAGGCCAGGGTCGCATTGTGCATCGGGCTGGCCGTGTCGCCGGCGCTGTAGACGCCAGGCACGGTGGTCTGCTGGCCGGTCTCGAGCTTCACATGCGGCCCGGTCATGCCGTCTTCGAAGACGCAGCCGAGCTGGGCGGCCAGGGGGCTCGTGGGCGCGGTCTGCGGCGCGGTGAAGATGGCCTCCAGGGCCAGGGCGCGGCCGTCGGCCAGGCGGACCGCGGCGATGGCCAGGCCCTCGCCCAGCACCTCGACGACCGGGCTTGTCTCCACCGCGACGCCGCGGGCGGCGAGCTGGCGGGCGAGGTCGGCGTCGATCTCGATCCGCCCCTGGGTGAAGAAGGTGGTCGGCCCCCAGTCGGGCAGCATCAGGGCCTGGTGGGCCGACCTCGGATGGTTGGCCAGCACGCCGATGCGCCGGTCGCGCACCTCATAGCCGTGGCAATAGGGACAGTGCATGACGCTCTGCCCCCACCGTTCGGCCAGGCCCGGAATGTCGGGCAGGGAGTCGGCGACCCCGGTGGCCAGGACCAGCCGGCGGGCGGCATGGACCGCGCCATCCTCCATTTCCACCTCGAACCGGTCGATCTCGCCCCGGGCGGCTGCCGCGCGGCCATGGACGAAATCCACGGTGGGATAGGCGCTGAGCTGGCGCAGGGCCTCGCGCATGATGGCGGCGGGCGCGGCGCCGTCCTGACCCAGAAAGCCGTGGGAGGCCTCAGCGAAGCGGTTGCGGGGCTGGCCGGCGTCCACCAGCAGGATCGGCCGCCGCGCCCGCGCGAGCTGCATCGCGGCCGACATGCCGGCGAAGCCGCCGCCGACGATGATGACGTCATAGGACATGGAAAACTCCTGATCTCCGTCGGCGACCCATCTCGCCGCTTCATAAGTTACATGATGGGGTGCATGAGCTGATCACGCAACTCCTGTTGTTTCGAGAATTATGGCCTATGTTGGAGGGCGAACCGGAGAGCCCCGATGCGAAGCGACAGCCGCCTCTCGCGCATGCTGCACGCCCTGATCCATATGGACCGCCACGACGGCGCCATGACGTCCGAGCACCTGGCCCAGATGCTCAGCACCAACCCCGTGGTGGTCCGCCGCACCATGGCTGGCCTGCGCGACCAGGGCATTGTGCGCTCGGAGAAGGGCCACGGCGGCGGCTGGGCGCTGAACCGCACCCTGGCGGAGGTGAGCCTGCTGGACATCTACCGGGCCCTGGGGGACCCGCGCCTGTTCGCCATCGGCCTGGCCGACGACGACCCCCGCTGCCTGGTGGAACAGGCCGTCAACGCCGCCGTCGCCGACACCCTGGCCGCCGCCGAAGCCCTGGTCATCGCCCGCTTCGGCGAGGTCACCCTGGCCGACATCGCCCGGGACTTCGATGGACGGTTCGCGGCCGTGATGGGGGGCGAGGGGGCGGCGGGCTGAGGCTGGCCGACTTGTCCATGGAAGGTCTCCTCAGGTCGAATGGGAAAGGCGCGGGGCGGTGGTGGACGCGGCGCGCCATCCCGCGGCGATGCGCTGGTCGGCGATCAGGCAGGCCAGGCCAGACAGGGCGACGCCGACCGGGACGATCAGCAAGCCGAACCCCAGGCTGTTGGCGAGGCCTGTCGCGGCCACCGCGTCGCTGATTATGCCGACGAGGACTGGGCCAAGGGCTGGCCCCAGGAGGCCCGACGCGATCATCATCAGGCTGGAGGCCAGGGCCTGGCGGCCGGGTCCCGCAACCAGATGCGCCGCGCCAAAGGCCCAGGGCAGGAGGAAGGCGAAGGCGAACATGCCGGGCGTGAACAGGGCGATCGACATCCAGCCTTCCGGCGCGAACAGCCCCGCGGCCAGCGCCGGGGCGGCGGCCAGCAGGGCGAGGGCCGGCGGGCGCAGCACATGGCCTGTTCCGGATTGGGCGGCGCGGTCGAAGGCGCGGCCGCCCAGCAGGGTCCCAAGGACGCCCATCAGGCCCTGGAGCAGGCCGAAGACGAGTCCGACCTCGCCGGCTGTGTATGCATGCGTACGGATCAGGAAGGGGGCGGAGAAGGCGTAGAAGGGGGCCGTGCCGAAGCCGATGGCGAGGCCCCCGACCAACAGCCAGCGGAAGCCGGGCGCAGCGGCGAGCCGGAGCGCCGAGGCGAGGAACGGTTGGTCGTCGGCCTCGGTGCGGGACTGGGGCGGGGTCGGGCGGATGACCAGCAGGGCGAGCAGGGCCGCCAGGCCGCCGGCGGCTCCGGCCCCGATCAGGGCCGTGCGCCAGCCGAGGGTGTCCGCCATTGCGCCGCCGGCCGCAAAGCCGATCATGGTTCCCAGGGGAATGCCCATGGAGAAGAGGCCAATGGCCAGGCCCCGCCGTTCGGGCGGGACCTGACGGACGATCAGGGCGTGGCCGGAGGGAACCGCCCCGGCCTCACCGATGGCGACGCCGAAGCGGGTGAGGGCCAGGACCAGGAAGCTTGCCGCCATGCCCCCAAGCGCCGTCATCGTGCTCCAGACCACCAGACAGACGAGCAGAACCAGCCGGGGCGAGCCGCGGTCGGCGGCGCGGGCGAGGGGGAGGGACAGCAGAGTGTAGCAGACGGCGAAGGCGACGCCGGTCAGGAGACCGATCTGGGTGTCGGAAAGTGACAGGTCGGTCTTGATCGCCTCGGCCAGGATAAAGGGCAGGATCCGGTCGATCTGGCTGATCGCGTTGATCAGCAGCAAGGTCGCCAAGAGCGCCCAGAGCCGCCAGCCGCTGGCATACGGCGTTTGCATGGGATTGAAGGCCGTCATGGCTTCGCCGGGAATCTGACGCCGGTCAGGTCTTCCGAGACCTCCCACAGGCGAACGCAGGCGGCCTTGTCGGTCGCCGGTCGGGGCATGCGGGCTTCTGTCGGAAAGCCATTCAGTTCGGCGAATCCGTCCGGGCCATAGTAGGCGCCGCCCTCGGCCGCCGACGCTGTCGCGGCGAAGAGTTGCGGCAGGGCGCCCTGGGGCACAGGCTGGAACATGAACCACAACAGGGCGCGCAGGGTGCGCCTGAGGCGGGTCGGACCGCCCGGCGCATTATAGAGGAGCCTGGTGCGCGAAATGCCCGGATGAGCGGCCATGCTGGTCACGCCCCAGCCACGGTCCTGGCTGCGGCGCTGCAGTTCTTGGGCGAACATGAGGCAGGCCAGCTTCGACTGAGCGTACACAAGCATGGGGCTGTAGCCCTCGCGAGCTTGCAGGTCGGAGAAGTCAATCCGCCCCTGTCGCGCCGCGATGCTCGACACCGTCACGACCCGCGCCTGCCCGGTGTTCATCAGAAGCGGCAGCAGGAGGGCGGTCAGGGCGAAGTGGCCCAGATAGTTGGCCCCGAACTGCAGCTCGAAACCGTCGGCCGTCTCCATCCGGCGAGGGGGCGTCATCACCCCGGCGTTGTTGATCAGCAGGTCCAGCCCATGGATCTGGTCGCGTAGTCGCCCGGCGAGCGCCGCGACGGAGCCGAGGTCGCCAAGGTCCACCGCCTCGAACCGGACCAGGGCCGAGGGCGTCTCGTTCTTGATGCGCGCGATGGCGTCGGCCCCTGTCTCCGGGTTTCTGCTGGCGACGATCACCTGAGCGCCAGCGCGGGCCAGCGCCCGGGCGGTCTCGAAGCCCAGACCAGCGGCGCCGGTCACAACAGCGGTGCGGCCCCTCTGCGGTGGCATGTGTTCGGCGGTCCAACGGCTCATGAGGGGCTCCGGCTTCAGGACCGCCAGGGCGGTCGGTTGAGGTCCTCAAGCTCCTTCGCCTGGCCGGAAAAGCGAATGTCGGAAGCGCCGCAGTTTTTGCCTGAAACTCCAGGTCGCCTTGCCGGACCCTGATCAAGGGCGTAGCCCTTGGGTCGTGAAATGGGAGGCTCAGATGACCAGCCGACTGACTGACGCGATCGCCGGAGTCCTTGACCGGCAAGGGGTTGAGAATGGGGGGATCGAGACGGCCGTGCCGGGTCTGCGGCTCATCCGCACCTATGGCTGCGTGCCGCCGCGGCACATGACCTATCGCCCTTCGCTATGCCTGATCGCCCAGGCGGCCAAGCGGGTGATGATCGGCGACAGCACCCTGACCTACGGCCACATGCAGTCCCTGGTGATCACGGTCGAGGTGCCGGTGCTCAGCGAGATCATCGACGCCACGCCGGAAAAGCCCTTTATCGGCGCCACTCTGGCGCTTGATCCCGACATCATTCTGGATGTGGTCACTCGGATGGAGAAGGCCGCCCAGCCCCGTGGCCCGGCGGGGCTCGGCCTGGTGGTCGAAGAGGTCGATGAGCGGATCGGCGCGGCCATGTTGCGCCTGATTGAACTGGTCGAGCAGCCGGCCGCGATCGACATCCTCTATCCTGGCGTCATGCGCGAGATCGCCTATTGGCTGCTTACCAGCCGCGCGGCGGCGAACGTCGCCCGGATGGTCCTGCCCGAGGGACCGCCTCAGCGCATCGCTGTCGCCATCCATCACCTGCGGGAGCACTTCGATAGGCCGCTCAGTGTGGCCGAGCTGGCGGGCCTCGCGGGCCTGAGCCCCTCGGCCTTTCATCAGCACTTCAAGGCGCTGACGTCCATGTCGCCCTTGCAGTATCAGAAGCACCTGCGCCTTCTGGAGGCCCGGCGTCGCATGTTGACCGAAGGCGAGCGGGCGGGGCCGGCGGCCTTCTCGGTGGGCTATGAGAGCGTGTCCCAGTTCAGCCGCGAGTACGCCCGGATGTTCGGCGCCCCGCCACGGCGGGAGACCCAGCAGGCGCGTGAGAGCCTGGTGGGGAGCCGGGCCGAACCCGGAGCCCTCGCCGAGGCCATGTGAGTTCCTAGAGCATCTTCCGATCGGCATGAAACGGCCATCGGGTCAAAAATTCTCTAAACATTTGATCTAGGGCGCTTTTTGTCCGAGTCGGATCGAATCTTCCAGATCGGAGGGCTCTAGCGCTTCGCTCCACCGCTCAGGGCCTCGGTCGGCGCCTGACGCGTCTCGATCGAGGCGAGCACATGTTCGACCAGCAGCCTGTCGCTCAGGCCGTGGGCGTTCCGAACCCTGTAGTTCTCGGTGGTCACCACCGCCACGACGTCGAGATCGGGCACGATCACCACCTTGTTTCCCCCGGTCCCCGCCATGGCCCAGGCGGCATGCTGTTGTCCGTTGACGCTGTAGGCGGGCAGCCACGTCAGATAGCCATAGTCCCCCCGCTGCGCGTCGACCGAGACCTGCGGCGTCGTCATGGCGAGGGCGAAGGGCTCGGGGAGAATCTGACCTCCCTCCCATCGGCCGCGGTTGAGGAGCAGCTGGCCCAGGGCCAGGAGATCGCGGCTGCGCAACCGCAGGCCGCCGCCGCCCTGCGGCGTCCCCACCGGCGACCTCTGCCACTGCTCGCCCTCTATGCCGAGCGGCGCGAACAGGGTCCGGTGCGCGAACGTGTCCAGGGGCTCGCCCACGGCGGACTGGACGGCCGCGCCCAGCGCCGTGACGCCAGCGGTGCAGTAGCTGAAGGCGCGGCCATACGGTTGGTCGGCGGGTTTGGGGACCCAGCCCGGAAAGCCTCGGATCGGGAGGTCGAAGGCGAACTTCACCCAGTCCTCGATCAGGTACATCCGCTCCTCGTTGCCGCGCGAAAATGAGTTTCCGTCATCGCATTCGAGCAGCGAGCTCATGGTGAGGAGGTCTTCGATCGTGATCTCGTCCTTGCGGGGATCGGGATTGTCGAAGGGGCCATAGGCCGAAAGCAGCGGTGTGACGGGGGCGGCGACATCAGGGACCGCGCCTTCGGCGATCGCCGCGCCCACCAGCATGGCGGTCACCGTCTTGGTCACCGAGCGGGTGTCCCGACCCGCCTCGCGACCGCCCTCGTCGAAATAGGCTTCGTGCACCAGCCGCCCGTGGCGGGCGATCAGGACGCTGGTGACCTTCTCGAAGGACCCTGCCCGGACGGCGGCGTCCATGGTGGCCAGGCGCTCCGACGCCATGCCCTGGCTTTCAGGCGGGGCCGTGCGCCACGGCGTCTGGGCGGTGGCCGAGGTGGCGGCGAGGAAAAGCGCGCTGGCGGCGATGAGCGCTCGAGACATGCAGAGATCTCCAGGAGGGGGTCGTCCGTCGCACGCCCGTCCCTGGTCGTCTTGAACAGGTGAAACCGTCACCGGAAAAGCGCCCGGTAGCGGCCGGGCGTCAGGCCGTAGATGGCGACGAACTCGCGGGTCATATGGCTCTGATCGGCATAACCGGCTTCATCGGCCAGGGCGGCCAGGTCTGCGCCGCGCGCCATGAGGCTCGCCGCGCGGTCGGCCCGGGCCTGCCGGATGGCCGCTGTCGGAGACTGGCGATAGTGACGGCGATAGCGGCGCGCCAGGGAGACCGGATGCACGCCGAGCTCGGCGGCGACGCCCCTGACCTCGGTTCCAGGCCTTGTCGCCAGATCTCCGATGACCTCCCGCGCGCGCCACAGCCACTCGGGCGCGGGATCTTCATCGAGCTCCTCGGCCGACAGGACCGCCCCGGAAAGGTCGAGCGCCAGACCCTGGAGGACAAGCTCATCACCCGGCGCAAAGCGGGCCGCGGCGCCCACTAGGCGTCGCGCCGCCACCTCGGGCCGTCCCCTCAGCCGAAGGGGACCGCCCTGGGCGCCGCCGGCCGGCGGCGTGAAGCTGACCGCCAGAAACCGCCCCCCGACCACATCGAAACAGTCGCGGTGCTCGACCCCGGCCGGGTTCCAGACAAGGGCGCCGGGGCCGAACGCCCGGTCGCGCGGGGTCATCGGGTCATGGGCCAGGCTTCGGTACCCGCCGTCCAGCGCCAGCACAAAGTGGGCGTCCTCGTGCGAATGGGTCTGCACCTGCTCGGCCGGCAAGGTCGCGATCCTAAGGTCGATCCTGTAGCCGTGGGCCAGGACCCCTCGCGACCGCTCGCCGAAAAACTCGCCTGGAGCCAGGGTTTGACGAGACATGTCCGGCGTCCGTTCGAGGCTGTCCTTGCCCGCGCCAGCCGTGGACGGAACAGGCTCTCGGCCATTTTCCACGAGGGCCGGCGGCGTGCAACAATGACTCCCGTTTCCACCGCTTCAAGATTTGGGCTGAGGGCCCCAGCGAAGCAGCGGCCCCGTCCGGCTCTGTATCAGCCAACCCCCGAGCATTTCCGCCGCGCCCACCTATATAGCTCTCCATGATCCCGCTCTCAGTTCTCGACCTTTCGCCCATCGTGCAGGGCGGCAGCCCTGGCCAGTCGCTTCGTGACAGCCGCAACCTGGCCCGCGCCGCCGCGCGGTTGGGGTTTGCGCGCTCCTGGATGGCCGAACATCACAACATGACCGGCATCGCCAGTGCGGCGACCGCGGTGGCCCTGGCCTATGTGGGGGAGGGGACCTCGACCATACGGCTGGGGGCCGGCGGCGTCATGCTGCCCAACCACGCGCCGCTGATCATAGCCGAGCAGTTCGGCACGCTGGAAGCGATCTATCCGGGGCGGATCGACCTGGGCGTCGGCCGGGCGCCGGGGACCGATCAGATCACCGCCCGCGCCCTGCGCCGCAATCTGGCCGGCGGCGTCGACCAGTTCCCACAGGATGTGATGGAGCTGATGGCCCTGCTGGACGACGCGCAGCCGGGCCAGACGGTTCGCGCCGTGCCGGGCGCCGGGTCCAAGGTGCCGGTCTGGGTGCTGGGGTCGAGCCTCTATGGCGCCCAGCTGGCCGCGGCGCTGGGCCTGCCCTATGCGTTTGCCTCCCACTTCGCGCCGGCCATGATGGACCAGGCCGCGCAGATCTATCGCCAGCAGTTCAACCCCGCCAAGCCGGGTGACCAACCGCGCCTGATGCTGGCGCTCAACCTGGTGGCGGCCGAGACCGACGCCGAGGCCAAGTATCTGTTCACCTCGCTGCAGCAGGCCTTTGTGAACCTGCACCGGGGCCAGCCCGGCCCCCTGCCGCCGCCGATCGAGGATGCGGAGGGGACGCTGGCCGGCACGGTGGCGCCGGGCTCGCCGCTGTCGAAGGCGGTGGTCGGCGGGCCTGAGACCGTGCGCGCCGGCCTCGAGCGGTTCGTGGCCGAGCATCGCCCCGACGAGATCATCATCACCGCCCAGATCTTCGACCAGGCCAAGCGCGCCCGCTCCCTGGAGATCGCCAGCGCCGCCCGCGACGCCCTGGCCGCGGCGGCCTAGGCCGGCGCAGCCACCTCGTCATAGCCGCGGTTGAGGAACTGGATCAGGCACAGGCCGTGGCCGAAGGGGTCGGCCAGCAGGGCGATACGACCCCAGACCTCGGTGCGCGCCGACTGTTCCAGAGTGGCGCCGGCGTTCAGCGCCCGGGCCAGGGCGGCGTCGAGATCGTCCACCACCACGTCCAGGTGCACCGGCGTCCAGTGGCGGCCGTAGCGGCGGATGTCGTCGCCGGCGCCGACCGAGCCTTCGGCCTTTTCCAGCAGATAGAGCCGCACCGGCAGACCCGACAGCTCCACACCGCCCTGGCCGAACCGCCGCGTGGGAGTGAGGCCGAGCGCCGCCACATAGAAGGCCTCGGCCCGGGCGAGATCGGGGACGTCGATATTGACGAGCAGGTCCATCGGCCCCTGTCCTTGATCAGATCGCGCGGCCCGGACGCGCCTTGCGCCCGGGCCGGCGTTCGCCTCAGTCGGTGATGGCCGAGTAGATCAGGCTCTTGAGCTGGCCGCGGAAGTTGAAGGTGCCCGAGGGCATCAGCTGGGTCATGAAGACCAGCGTCAGGTCCTCCTTGGGATCGACCCAGAAGATGGTCGAGGCGGCGCCCCCCCAATAGTAGTCGCCGACGCCCAGGGCCCCGGTCTCCACCTGGCCCATGGTCGAGGCGAAGCCGAGGCCAAAGCCCACGCCCTCATTGGCGGTCTCGGAGAAGGCGCCGATGGCCAACTGGGTCAGGTCCTTACCGCCCGGCAGGTGGTTCATGTGCATCATTTCCAGGGTGCGGGGACCCAGGATGCGATGGCCGTCCAGCTCGCCGCCGCGGCGGAGCATTTCGGTGAAGCGGCCATAGTCGGCCACCGTGCCGGTCAGGCCGCCGCCGCCGGACAAGACGCCCGGCTCGCGGACGCACTCGCTGTCGCCACCCGGATCGTCGATCAGCTTCAGCCTCTTGTCGGGGCCACGCTGATAGTTGGCGCAGAAGCGCTCCACCTTGTCGGGCGTGACATGGAAGGCGGTGTCGACCATGCCCAGCGGCTCGAAGATTTCTTCCTTGAGGTACTGGTCGAAGGGCTTGCCGGAGATGATCTCGACGAGCGCGCCGCAGATGTCGGTGGACAGCGAATACATCCAGCGCGTGCCCGGCTGATAGAGCAGGGGCACCTGGGAAAGCTTGTCCATGAACTCGTGCATGGAGTCGCCGCCGCCGACGGAGCGCACCTTCAGGCCGCGATAAATCCGGTCGACGGGGTGCTGCTCACCCACGCCGGGCAGGCCGCCGCCATAGGTGAAGCCGCCGGTATGGGTCAGCACGTCGCGGAAGGTCACGGGCCGGTGCGGCGCCTCGGTGACCATGTCGTCACCCTCGCCCGAGACCCAGACCCGATGGTTGCGCCAGGACGGCACGAACCGGCTGACCGGGTCGTTCAGCTGAAAATGGCCCTGCTCGTACAGCATCATCAGGGCGACCGAGGTAATCGGCTTGGTCATGGAATAGATGCGGAAGATGGCGTCGTCGACCATCGGCTTGCTCCGCTCCAGGTCCATGGAGCCGAAGGCCTTTTCGTAGGCGATGTGACCGTGGCGGGCGACCTGCACCTGGCAACCGGCGATCTTCTGCGGCTCGATATAGTTGCGTTGCAGGTGGTCGGCGATGCGGTCCAGACGCGTGGCGTCCAGGCCCGTCCATTGTGATTGGGCATCCATGTGAAAAATCCTCCCGAAAATCGCGGCGCTTCTAATTGGCGCCATCATGGGCCGGAGACGGCTTGCGGCCAAGACGTTCGTCGCTCAGGCCTGCTAGGCTCAGCGCGAAAACGGGAGAGAGACGAGCATGAGCAATCTGGCGGAGCTGGCGGCGCAGGTGGGCGAGGGCCTGAAGGCGGGCGGACAGAAGGTGGCGGTGGCCGAAAGCTCGTCCGGCGGCCTGATCTCGGCGGCCCTGCTCGGCGTCCCCGGCGCCTCGGCCTACTATCTGGGGGGCGCGGTGGTCTATACGGGCAAGGCCCGCATGAGCTTGCTGGAAATTCCCCGCGAGGCCGTGGCCGGCATGCGCTCGGCGTCAGAGCCCTATGCGCTGCTGCTGGCGCGCACGGTGCGCGAGCGGTTCGGCGCCGACTGGGGCCTGTCGGAGACCGGCGCGGCTGGTCCCACCGGCAACGGCTATGGCGATCCGGCCGGCCACACCTGCATCGCGCTCTCCGGCCCCGTCGAACTGGTCACCACCCTGCGCACCGGCTCCGATGACCGCCAGGCCAATATGGAGGCCTTCGCCGCCGCGGCGCTGGATCTGCTGCGCCGGGCGACGGAGACGGAGCCGCTTTAGGCTCGGCGGGCGGCGATGTGCCGGTCGACGACGCCTTCCAGCACCGTCAGCGGCATGGCCCCCGACAGCAGGGTGGCGTCATGAAAGGCCGGCAGGGCGAACCGGTCGCCGAGCTGGGCTTTGGCTTTTTCGCGCAGGCGCAGCCAGGTGAGCTTGCCGACCATGTAGCTGCAGGCCTGGCCTGGCCAGACGCTGTAGCGCTCGATCTCGGTGGCCGCCGAGCTGGTCGGGCTGCCATCGATGCTGGTCATGGTCTCGATGGCCTTTTCCCGGCTCCAGCGCTTGGCGTGCATGCCGGTGTCGACCACCAGGCGGGCGGCGCGGAACAGGGAAGCCTGGATCTGGCCGAGCTCGCCCAGGGGGTCGTTCTCGTACATGCCCATCTCCAGGGCCAGCTGCTCGGAATAGAGCGCCCAGCCTTCGCTATAGGGCGAGAACCCGGCGATCTTGCGCAGCATCGGCAGGTCGGCCTCCTGCTGCAGGGAGCGCTGCAGATGGTGGCCCGGGATGGCCTCGTGATAGGTCAGCGTCTTCAGGGTCCAGCGGGGGTTCTCGGCGGAATCCCGCAGATTGATCCAGTAGATGCCGGGCCGTGAACCATCGAGCGCGGGGCGGTTGTAGTAGCCGCCGGGCGCGCCGGCCTCGATGAACTTGGGCACCCGGCGGATTTCCACCGCCGCCTGCGGCAGGGCGCCGAAGGCCTGGGGCAGGCGCGGGGTGATCTCGGCCACCTGCGCGTTCAGGTCGGCGATCAGCTGTTCCTTGGCCGCGTCGGTGTCGGCGTAGAGGTGCTTCGGGTCCCTGAAGAGGGCCTGGATCCGCTCCCCCACCGAGCCCTGCGTCAGGCCCTCGCCCTGCAGGATCGTCTCGGCCCGGGCCGACAGGGCGCGGGCCTGCTCCCAGCCCAACTCGTGGATCTCGTCGGGGGTCAGGGTGGTGGTGGTCGAGCTCTTCAGGGCGTCGCGGTAATAGGCCTCGCCATCGGGCAGCCGCCAGCAGCCGGCGTCGTGGACGGCGCGGGGCTGCAGCGAGCGCACCCAGGCGATCTGCCGGTCCAGGGCCGGGATGATTTTCTCCAGATAGATGGCGCTGGCCTGGGCGGCGTAGTCGGCCTCGATCCCCTTGGCCGCGGCGCGCTCGGCGACGGAGGTCACCAGGGGCGAGGCGGCCGGATCGCCCTTCAGACCCTCCATCTGGGTCAGGGCCCGCTCCAGGGCGAAGTCCGGCGGGATGACGCCGAGGGCCGCATCCCGGCGGCTGCGCTTGGTCTCCTGGTCCATGACCTCGGCGAACTGGGTGAGGCGGGCGAGATAGGCCTCGGCGTCGGCCCGGGTCTCGATCCCATGCTGGGTGCCGAGGAAGTCCGGGACCGAGCGATAGGCGCCGTTGAGCTGCGAGATCACATAGGGATCGCCCGCGCCGCTCTCCCCATAGACGTAGCGGCTGTCGGCCTCGGCGTCGGCGGCGGTGGTGAACATCACCGCGTCGTAGTGGGGCAGCTCTGAAGCGCTCAAGGCGTTGCGGTCGATCGCCTCCAGGCGAACCAGATTGGCGGCGTTCCGCGCCTTGGCCTCATCGAGGGCGGTGATCGAGGCCGGCGTCAGCTGCGCCTTGGCCGCCATGCGTGGGCCTTGGTGAAGACCCAGCCGGGTCACCATCTCCGGCGAATGGTCCAGCATCTCGCCGAAGATCTGGTCGAACAGGACCCGCAGGCGCTGGTTCTCACCGTTCAGGGCCGTCCCGACCTTGGGCTGGGCGTGGGCGCCGGTGGCCAGGGCGGCGGCCGCGGCGGTGGTCAGGAAGGTTCTGCGATCCATGGGCGAACTCATAGGGAAGGGGCTGGGATTGGGGCGAGCCTAGCATGGCCTTTTGGCCTCAGAACGAGAAAGGGCGGCCGCACGCGACCGCCCTCCCTCGCCCCGATGGGATGAGAGCTAGAGCCTGATGCGATCAGACGGAACCGTCTGATCGTTGAATCAGGCTCTACACTTAAAGCCTTGAGCGCGTTTCGTTCCGATAACCGGTTCCCACTTATCGGAACGCGCTCTAGAAGCTGCTCTTCATGCCCACATAGAAGTAGCGGCCCACGGGTCCGACGGGCGAGGCGCCCGCGGTGAAGGCCGCAGCGCCCGTGGTCGCCGTGCCGGTGGAGCCCCGGTCGGGCAGCTGGTTGGTGAAGTTGTTCACCCCGGCATAGGCCTGGTAGCGGTCCTGGAAGGTGTACTGGACCTGGATGTCGTGGGTCTCCCGCGGCGACCAGTTCCAGTAGCCGTCCGGCACATAGTTCGGATTGGAGGCGCGGCGCTCGTCGGTGAAGCGCTTGGTCTCGTCGAACCAGTTGAAGCCGTAATTGACCATCAGGTCGTTCCACAGCCAGGTCACGTCGAAGTTCGCCTGCCACTTGGGCGCGCCGGCGAAGCCGAGTTCGCTGGAGGCCTCGGCGCCGTCGATCTCGACGAACTCCAGCTTGGTCAGGCGGTTGGCCACCAGGTTGAACTGGAAGGTCCCGACGTCGCGCATGACGCCGAAGTCCATCGGGTTCAGCAGGTACTGCATGGAGAAGTCGAAGCCGGCCGTCTCATAGGACGAGACGTTCACCGAATACTCCTGGAAGGAGTCCACGAACTGGCTGCCCGGATCGCGGGTGAACAGGCCGCAGAACTCATTGGGCTGCTCCAGATCGTAGCAGCTCTCGATGATGGTGTTGGCGGTGAACAGGTTCACCGCATCGGTCAGGGTGATGCGGTAGTAGTCCAGCGACATGGACAGGCCCGGCGCGAACCGCGGGGTGAAGACCACGCCCAGGGTCTGGGTGTCGCCGGTCTCGGCCTCCAGGTCCGGATTGCCGCCGACGACGCCTTCCACCGACGAGGAGGTGGTGTTGGTGAAGTCCACCTCGGTGGGGTTGAAGCCCAGGTCGGCGGTGCAGTTGGCGACCCGGAATTCCGTGCCGGCCTCGACATTGCGGCTGTCGCAGGGGTCGGTGATGGTCCGGAAGGTCTGGCTCTGCGGCAGGAACAGTTCGCTGATGTTGGGCGCGCGCACCGCACGGGCCCGGCTGCCGCGGATCATCACATCTTCGGTCAGCCGCCATTGGGCGCCGATGTTCCAGGTGTCGGTGGTGCCGATCGTGGAATAGTCGGAGAACCGGTAGGCGAGGTTCAGGTCGAAGGACTCCACCAGCGGCAGGTCGCGCAGAACTGGCACCGCCAGCTCGCCGAACAGTTCGTGGACCTCGAGCTCGCCGCTTTCCACCGCGCCCTGGCCAAGCCAGGTGACGTCATAGCCGAGCTGGGCGCCCAGCAGTTCGTCATCCGACGGGGTGTCGGTGCTCTTTTCCTTGCGATACTCGGTCCCGAGCACGAAGCCGACCGGGCCGGCGGGCAGGGAGAAGGCCTGGGAGGAATCGCCGGTGATGAAGGCGCTGAAGACCTGTTGCTCGATCTTGGCGCTGGAGGTGGCCTCATCATTGATCCAGGCGGCGGCTTCCGGAGAAATGCCGCCTTCGCCGAAGATGTTGATCGGCACGCAGCCGCCGGCCTGGCCGCCGGCCACATAGACGCTGTTCCAGGCCGCCTCATCGACGGGGGTTCCGAACTGGTCGCCGTCGGGAATGGCCGAGGGATCAAGGCTGGAGCGGCAGACGATATTGCCCGAGCTCGGGTCCCGCACCGCATCGATGGCGGCGAACCAGCGCAGATTGTTGCGGTTGTTGAGCTCGGTGTTGGATTCCTTGGTCTGCCCGTAGGTGTAGGAGACGTTGTAGGCCACCGACGGCGACAGATCGCCCTCGAAGCCGATCACGCCGCGGAAGGTCTCGCGCTCGATCTCGCGGCGGATATTGCCGAGGTCGAAGTTGTCGCGGGCCACCAGCACGCCGGGATCGCCGAGTCCGCCCGGAGCCGCCATCCCGCCCGGCGCCAGGGCGTCGGCGCGGATGGAGTCGGGGATGTAGGGATTATCGATCGGGACCAGGATCCCATAGTCGAAGGTCGGCTGGGATTTGAAGCTGGTCTTGGCGTTGTTGTACTTGAAGTCGGCGAACATCCGGTGGTTCGGCGCGATCTCGTACATGCCGCCGACATAGCCGGTCCAGCGCTCGAGGCCCGGGACCAGTTCGGTCTGGAAGAGGTCGAGCGGCGTGCCCGAGCCGCCCAGCATGGAGAAGCCGCCGGTATAGAGGCCGTCCTGCCAGGGCGCGCCATTCCCCTGGAAGCTCACCCCCGACAGGGTGTTGGGGTCGAAGTCGGCGCGGGTATAGACGCCGCCGCCCAGGGCGGTGTCGATGTAGCGGCCGTCCCGGGCGAAGACGAGGTCGGTGTCGCCCCAGTCGGCGCGATCGACGCCCGGGTTCTCGTCAGGATAGTCGGCCGGGTTGTTGACCAGGGTCTCGCGCTGGCCGACGCGGGAGAAGTCCCGGTCCTGCGGGTCGAGGGCGTCGCGGTTGGAATATTCCAGGCCGACGGTGAGATTGGCGCGGCCGTCCATGAAGTTGCGGCCGCCCAGCGCGCTGATGAAGCTCTCCTCGCCCCCGCCGAGGTCCGACCAGCCGTACTGGGCGCGGACGTCCAGGCCGTCGAAATTGCGCTTGGTGATGAAGTTGACGACGCCGGAGACCCCGTCGGCGCCATAGATGGCCGAGGCCCCGCCGGTCAGCACCTCGACCCGGTCGATCAGGGCGACGGGAATGGCGTTGGTGTCCACCGCGGCCGAGCCGGCCTGGCCGGCGACGTGGCGGCGTCCGTCCACCAGGACCAGGGTCCGCTTGGTTCCCAGGTTGCGCAGGTTCAACAGATTAAGGCCGACACTGCCGCGGTCGGCGGCGTTGGACAGCGCCTGGGTGTCGGTGGAGCCGACCAGGGCCGGGTAGTTCTCCATCAGGTCGGTGACGTTGGTGACGCCTGAGCGCTCGATAGCCTCGCCGGTGAGCGTGCTGACCGGGTTGGGCGAGACGAAGTCCTGCAGCCGGATGCGCGAGCCGGTGACCACCAGCTCCTCGACGGCGACGGCCTCGTCCTGCGCCAGGGCCGTCTGTGGCATGGCCAGCGCCGTCAAAGCCGCGGCGCTGGAGAGCAGGGTGGTGGCAAGAAGACTGGTTCTGGTCGGCATCGGGTCGTTCCATGGAAGGTTCGGTTGTCGAAACTTCGATCATGGAAGGATCGTGATGGCATGCCGTCAGGGGTTCAATTTGACGAGATGCGGCCAGAATGCGCCCAAATCTGTCCATAAATTGGAGAGTGTGCGGCACAAAAGCCACATGATGACAGAACGATGTCATCCGGCCGCCCCGGCGCCAGGCTTAAAAAGCTGTGCTTTATCTAAGTGTTATGGTGAAGCTTGGTGGGGTTCTGCTTCTCTGGGTGGAGATTGGCTCCGGGCATGAACTGATCGCGCCGATTTAGCGGCGCTTGCCGAGTTCGGCGGCGATATCCTTCGTCATCCGGCCGACCTTGCGGTGGGCGGCGGTGATCTGATCGCGGGTCACGCCCCAGCGCTTCATCCAGTATTCGACAGCCTTGCGCTCCGACAGGTCGAGGCGATCCTTGTCGATGAAGCCGCGCTTGTCTTTCAGACCGGCCATGCTTGTGAGCTCCCTGAAACCGTGGCGAATCCGCTGTTTATCCCGCGCCTGCCGTCAGGGCCAGATCAGCCCAGGCCGCCGCCGGCCGCCAGCGCGACCTGCAATGACCCGACCACCGCAAGCGTCAAGCCGATCCGCAGGCGTCCATACCAGGCCGGCGCCTCGCCGCGCCTGACGGTCCAGAGATCATAGAGCATCAGCGCCAGGAAGGCTGCCGACAGGGCCAGGAGACCGGGGCCGCTGGGGATCAGGAAGGTCGCCCAGGCGAACAGGGCCGGCAGGACGCTGACCGCCAGGGACCGGACGGAGGGTCCGCGGTCATTGGCCGTGGCCAGGCCCCACTGCGCGCCGCCCATGAAGGACAGGATAAGCGCAGCGTACAGCCGCAGAACCCGCTCCGCCTGTTCCGGCGCCAGCAGGCCCACGCCGCCCAGGGCGATCACCAGGGCGAGGCCGGCGAACGGGATGACGCCCGCCGCGCCCAGCAGCAGCGCGGCGGGCGGAATCGTCTGCCCTGATTTCATTCGCCCACCGCCGGCGATCAAGGCTGCGGCGGCGCAGTCGGCTCCGTTTCCGGAGCCTCGGCCTCGGCGGCGCGGGCGGCGCTCATCTGCGGCACATAGAGGCCGGTGATGAACCGGGCGCCCAGGCCTTCGACGCGGAACCGCGAGCCGTACTCCCGGCAGGGATCGGTTTCGGCGGTGATCTCCCGGGGCTCGTGGTCCTCAGGCGTCATGGTCGCTGCGGCGGCGTCGGCGAAGGGCTCGACAAACTGCAGGGCGTCGCCCACCCGGCTGAGGGACGGGTTGTCCGTGCCGATGGCGGTCGCCGTGCGGCGCCAGACGATGGCGGCGATCTGCTGATCGGCGACGTCGAGAAGCTCGGCTTCCGCCCCGAGGCCGCCCAGGCCGCCGGGCACGCGGACGCCGACGGGACCCGGAATGAAGAAGCCCGCCGCCGCGGAAGCCGCTGAGCCGGCCGGATTGGTCGCGATCACCTCGGTGACGGCGGCGCGAACGCGCGGGGTTGTGGGGGCCGCGTCCGGACCCACGATCTCGAAGCGCTCGGAAAGCTCGAAGCAGAGCTGGGCGTCCACCTCGCGCAGCATCATCGTCTGCTCGGCAGGCGTCATCCAGGCCTTGGCGTTGGTGCTGGGGGCGAAGACGGTCGGCTCGATGCGGACGGACTGTACGCCCTCCAGGGCGTCCTTGTCGGCCCGGTCGAGGGCGCCGGCCCGGACCATGTCGGTCCGTGGGGTCAGGTCCTCATAGCTGGACAGGAACTGGCCCTTGGTGGGGGCGCCGGCGCAGGCCGCGAGGCTCAGGAGAAGGGCGGGCGCGACGAGATGGGGGAGGGAGGTTTTCATGGCGACCTTTAACGCGGCGGCCGTCCAGTGGCTCCGCTCTATCCCATGTACGCCGGCATCCACCCCTCGTATGCATCCTGAAGCTGTTTCAGCGGCAATTCGAACAGGTCGGCGACCGCGAGATTGGCGCCGCCGGCCAGGCCGACGCGGCGCGCGGGAATCCCCGCGGCCTTGGCCGCCGCCAACAGCGGATCGGCGTCGGCCGCCGCCACCAGATAGCGGGCCTGGTCTTCGCCGAACAGTTCAGCCTGGGGCGGCAGCGCGCCCTGCAGTTCAAGAGCGATCCCGACGCCGGACGCCAGGGCCATTTCGGCGGCGGCCGCGATCAGGCCGCCATCGGACAGGTCGTGAACCACGGCGATCTGCTCGCCCTCGATCATGTCGCGCACGAAGTCGCCGGTGCGGCGCTCCCGGGCGAGATCGACCTTGGGCGGGGCGCCGTCCTCGCGGCCGAGGATTTCGCGCAGATACATTCTGGCTCCGAGTTCGCCGCGGGTTTCCCCCAGCAGGACAAGGACGTCGCCGGGCTTCAGGCTGGAGAAGTCGGCGTGGCGGTCATAGTCGGCGATCAGGCCGACGGCGCCGACGGTGGGCGTCGGCGGAATGGCCTGGCCATTGGTCTCGTTGTAGAGCGAGACATTGCCGCTCACGACGGGGAAGTCGAGCTCGCGGCAGGCCAGGGCCATGCCCTCGATGGCCTGGACGATCTGGCCCATGATCTCGGGCCGTTCAGGATTGCCGAAGTTGAGATTGTCGGTGATGGCGATGGGCGTCGCGCCGACCGCGGTCAGGTTGCGCCAGGCCTCGGCCACGGCCTGCTTGCCGCCCTCGAAGGGATCGTTCTGCACATAGCGTGGGGTGCAGTCGGAGGTGACGGCCAGGGCCTTCTTGGTCCCATGGACCCGCACGATGCCAGCGTCGGCGCCGGTGGCGGAGTCTTCCATGGTGTCGGCCATGACGTGGCGGTCGTACTGCTCCCAGATCCAGCGCTTGGAGGCCATGTCCGGGCTGCCCATCAGCTGGCGCACGGCCGCGGCGTAGTCGGCGGGCGCCGGCACGTCGGCGGGAACCAGCGAGGGCTGCAGGGGCGGCGCGACCCAGGGCCGGTCATAGAGGGGCGCGTCGTCCGACAGGGGCGCCAGCGGCAGGGCGCAGACCACCGCGCCCTTGGGGGTCAGCACGATGCGGCCGGTGTCGGTGGTCTGGCCGATGGTGGCGGCGTCCAGGCCCCATTTCTCGAAGATGCGCTGGCCGTCGGCCTCGCGGCCGGGCTTGAGGATGGCCAGCATCCGCTCCTGGCTCTCCGACAGCATCATCTCGTAGGCGCTCATGCCCTCTTCGCGCTGGGGGACGGCGTCCAGGTTCAACTCGATGCCGACCCCGCCCTTGCCGGCCATCTCGACCGAGGACGAGGTGAGGCCGGCCGCGCCCATGTCCTGGATCGCGGCCACCGCGCCCGAGGCCATCAGCTCCAGGGTCGCCTCGATCAGCAGCTTTTCGGCGAAGGGGTCGCCGACCTGGACGGTGGGGCGCTTTTCGTCCGAGGCGTCGTCGAACTCGGCCGAGGCCATGGTGGCGCCATGGATGCCGTCGCGGCCGGTCTTGGAGCCGAAATAGACCACCGGCAGGCCAGGGCCCGGAGCGGCGGAATAGAAGATCTTGTCGGCGTCGGCGAGGCCCACGCACATGGCGTTGACCAGGATGTTGCCGTCATAGCCGCGATGGAAATTGGTCTCGCCGGCCACGGTGGGCACGCCCACGCAGTTGCCATAGCCGCCGATGCCGGCGACCACGCCCGACACCAGGCGCTTGGTCTTCGGGTGCGAGGGATCGCCGAACCGCAGGGCGTTCAGCAGGGCCACGGGCCGCGCGCCCATGGTGAAGACGTCGCGCATGATGCCGCCCACGCCCGTCGCCGCGCCCT
>CAZERE010000024.1:0-7857 GCA_964515365.1 uncultured Phenylobacterium sp.
GGCGTCGACGAACCCGCCGCGATCATCGTCGAGCCAGTCCAGGGGGAGGGCGGCCTGAACGTCGCCTCGGCCGAGTGGCTGCGCAAGATCGAGAAGATCGCCCACAAGCACGGCGCCCTGTTCATCATCGACGACATCCAGGCCGGCTGCGGCCGCACCGGGACCTTCTTCAGCTTCGAAGGCATGGGCCTGAAGCCGGACATCGTCACCATGGCCAAGTCCCTGTCGGGCATGGGCCTGCCCATGGCTCTCGTGCTGGTGAAGCCGGAGTTCGACCAGTGGAGCCCCGGCGAACACAACGGCACCTTCCGCGGCAACTGCCACGCCTTCGTAACCGCCAAGGCGGCCATCGACACCTTCTGGTCCGACGACAGCTTCGCCGCCGACATCCAGAAGACGGGGGAGCGCCTGCGCAAACGCCTGCAGGAGATCGCCCTGGCCAACCGCAGCGTGGTCAAGGGGATCAAGGGCCGGGGCATGATGTGCGGCCTGGACGCGGGATCGAGCGAGGTGTCCGACCCCGTGGTCGATGAGGCCTTCAAGCGTGGCCTGATCATCGAAACCAGCGGCGCCCACGACCAGATCCTCAAGGTCCTGGCGCCCCTCAACATCACCGAAGCCGACCTCGACGCCGGCCTCGATATTCTTGCTGACTGTGTGGCCGAAGTGGCTGAGCGCCAGGCGCTCGGTTCGGCGGCCTAAAGGAGTTCAAATATGATCGTTCGTGACCTGAATGAAGCCAATCAGACCCGACGCCGCGTGGTCTCCAAGGGCTGGGAAAGCACCCGTCTCCTACTGAAGGACGACAAGATGGGCTTCTCCTTCCACCTGACGACCATCTACGAGGGCGCCGAGCTGCCCATGCACTACCAGAACCACCTGGAGTCAGTTTACTGCGTCTCCGGGGAGGGCTCGATCGAAGACCTCGCCACCGGCAAGGTTCATCCCATCAAGCCCGGCGTGATGTACGCCCTGGACAAGCACGACAAGCACGTCCTGCGGGCCAAGAGCGAGATGAAGATGGCGTGCGTCTTCAATCCGCCCCTGAACGGCCTGGAAGTCCACGACGACACCGGCGCCTATCCCCTGGAAGCCGAAACCGTCTGAGGCGTCGGCGCCGGTCCCGTCGGGGCCAGCGCCGGATCCCCTTTAACCATGAGCCTGCCCCCGGCGCCGAGACGGCCGCCGGGGCGGGACCAGAGGCGAAAGGAAGCCTTTCATGACCGATCTCTATCCCTCGCGGGTCGCCGACCAGCCGACGTGGCTGGAACGCAAGGACCCCGTGATCCACAGCCCGTGGCGCTATGAGTCGCCCCTGAGCCAGGCCCAGCACGAAGCCTTCGAACGCGATGGCTTTCTGGTGCTGCAGAACGTCTTCGAGACCGAGGAGGTCGCCGCCCTGCAGGCGGAGATGAATCGCCTGCGCGGCCTGCCTGACTCCATCGATCCCGAAACCGTGATCGCCGAGCCGTCGTCCGGCGCCGTGCGCTCGATCTTCGCCATCGATCGGCAGAGCGCCCTGATCGGCCGCCTGGCCGCCGACGAGCGGCTGGTCTCGATCGCCAATCATATCCTGGGCGACGAGGTCTACCTCCATCAGACCCGGCTGAACTACAAGCCCGGCTTCGACGGCAAGGAGTTCTACTGGCACTCCGACTTCGAGACCTGGCACACCGAGGATGGCATGCCGCGGATGCGGGCCATCTCCATGTCGGTCCAGCTCGTCGATAATTTCGAGTTCAACGGGCCGCTGATGCTGATGCCCGGCTCGCACAAGACCTTCGTCACCTGCGTCGGCGAGACGCCGGAGGACCACTACAAGCAGTCCCTGCGCAAGCAGGAGTACGGCGTGCCCGACCGCGACAGCCTGGCCAAACTGGCCGAGCAGCACGGGATCGCCGCCCCCACCGGCCCCGCGGGCTCGGTGGTGATCTTCGACTGCAACACCATGCATGGGTCGAACGGCAACATCACGCCGTTCCCCAGGGCCAACGCCTTCATGGTCTACAACGCCGAGGCCAACCGCCTCGTCGCGCCCTTCGGGGCCGAGACGCCGCGCCCGGAGTTTGTCGGCGCGCGGGAGCATACGCAACGGCTGGTTCCCGTCTCCGGGAGCCTGGCCAAACAGGTAAGGGCGGCCTGATGAGCGGACATACAGTCGAGAAAATCGGCGGCACGTCGATCTCCAACACCGATGCGGTGTTGGAAAACATCCTGATCGCCGACCGAAAGGGGCCTGAGCTCTACGGCCGCATCTTCGTGGTTTCGGCCTATGCCGGCATGACCAATGGGCTGCTGGAGCACAAGAAGACCGGCCGGCCAGGCGTCTACGCCCTGTTCGCCGGCGCCTCGGCCATGGAGGCGTCAGCCTGGCTCGACGCCCTGGCCCTGGTGCAGGCTGACATGCTCGCCATAAATGCCGACCGTTTCGGCGTCAGCGAGGATCGCAAGCCGGCCGACGAGTTCATCCTGGCGCGCATCGAGGATGCGCGCTCGGCGCTCACCGACCTGCAGCGGCTGTGCGCCCACGGTCACTTCCGTCTGGACACCCAGCTCGGCGCGGCCCGGGAAATGCTCGCCTCCCTGGGCGAGGCCCACAGCGCCCAGAATCTGACCCTGGAGCTGCGCCGCCGCGGCGTGAACGCCCGGTTCGTGGACCTGACCGCCTGGCACGACAAGCGGCCCCTGACCCTGGATGAACGCATCCAGGACGCCTTCAGAGATGTGGACGTGACCCGGGAGCTGCCCATCGTCACCGGCTTCGCCCAGCGCCGCGAAGGGCTGATGCGCGAGTTCGGCCGGGGCTACAGCGAGGTGGTTTTCAGCCGGGTCGGCGTCCTGACCGGCGCCAAGGAAGCCATCATCCACAAGGAGTTCCACCTCTCCAGCGCCGACCCGAACCTGGTCGGCGCGGATGCGGTGCGCAAGATCGGCCGGACCAACTATGACGTGGCCGACCAGCTGGCCAATCTGGGCATGGAGGCCATCCATCCCCGCGCCGCTCGTGGCCTGCGCCACGCCGGCATTCCGCTGATCGTCAAGAACACCTTCGAGCCCGAGGACAAGGGCACCTCGATCTGCGGCGACTTCGTCTCGGAAACCCCGCGGGTGGAGATCATCGCCGGCATGAAGGGGGTCACCACCCTCGAACTGCTGGAACAGGACATGGTGGGAGTGAAGGGCTACGACGCCGGCATTCTCGACGTGCTGTCGCGCCACGACGTCCGCATCGTGTCCAAGGCCTCCAACGCCAACACCATCACCCACCACCTGGACGCCAACCCCAAGCAGGTGAAGCGGGTCATCGCCGACCTGGAGGAGATGTTCCCCAATGCGGCGGTCTCGACCCGCAAGGTGGCCATCGTCGCGGCCATCGGCAGCGACCTGAACGTGCCCAACCTGACCAGCCGGGCCACCTTGGCGCTCGGCGAGGCCGGGGTCGAAATCCTGGGGCTGCAGCAACTATCGCGGCGCGTAGACATTCAGTTCGTGGTCTCCGAGGACGGCTATGACGCCGCGGTGACCGCACTTCATCGACGACTTGTCGAGGAGGACGACGCCCAGGCCCGGCCTCTGCGAAGCGCAGCTTAGAGAGTTCCTTTTGCCCGCGGCGTCAGCGCCGCGGGCCTTACGCTTATTTGATCTGACCATTTTCAAACGCGCTGGGTCCGCCCCATGACCATGATCGTCTTCCTGCTCTGCCTGGCCGCCTTTGTGGGGATAGGCCTCGCCTCCGTGCGCAAGGCCCAGGCCTCCAAGAAGGACTACTACCTCGCCAGCAGCAGCGTTCATCCGGCCATGGCCGGGCTGTCAGCGGTGGCGACGAACAATTCCGGCTACATGTTCATCGGGGTGATCGGCTTCACCTACGCGACCGGACTGGCCGCCATCTGGCTCATGATCGGCTGGATCCTGGGCGACTTCGTGGCCTCGATCTTCATTCACCGGCGTCTGCGCGAAGTGACCGAGTCATCCGGCCAGGTCTCGTTCGGGGCCGTCGTCGCCAAATGGTCGGGGCAGGACTTTGACCTGTGGCGCAAGATCGCCGCGGTCATCGCCGTGGTCTTCCTCGGCGCCTATGCCGCGGCCCAGATCGCCGCGGGCGGCAAGGCTCTACAAGGTGTGCTGGGCTGGACGCCGCAGACCGGCGCCATGATTTCGGCGGCCCTGATCCTGGCCTACAGCGCCGTCGGCGGCATCCGGGCCTCGATCTGGACCGATGCGGCCCAGTCGATCGTGATGCTCTTCGCCATGACCATGCTGCTGTGGGTGGCGGTGGCTGGACGAGGCGGGATCGACGACACCTATATGGAAATGGCGGCCATCCCGGGCTTCCTGGACCTCTTCCCGGCCGACCTGCTGTTCCCCGGGCTGCTTGGCATGGCGCTGTTTGTCGTCGGCTGGATGTTCGCCGGCGTCAGCGTCATCGGCCAGCCGCACGTCATGGTCCGGTTCATGGCGTTGAAGAACGCCGACGACATGGCCGCTGCGCGTGGCTGGTACTACGGCTATTTCACGCTCTTCTATCTGCTGGCCACTGGTGTTGGCCTGATGTCGCGGCTCTATCTGCCGGATCTCGGCGCGCTCGACCCCGAGCTCGCCCTGCCGACCATGGCTGTGGAGCTGTTGCCCGCGGCCCTCGTCGGCGTGGTCCTGGCCGGGATCTTCGCAGCCACCATGTCCACCGCCGACTCCCTGGTTCTGGCCTGTTCGGCGGCGATCACCAGCGATCTGGCGGGCGGCCGGATCCAGAAGCCCTGGATCATGAAGATGGTCACCGCAGGCGTGACGATCATGGCCCTGATGTTCGCGCTCAGCGGATCGCGCAGCGTGTTCAGCCTGGTCATCCTGGCCTGGTCGACCCTGGCCTGCGCCTTTGGTCCGCTGATGATCGTTCAGGCCCTGGGCCGGCGGCTGAACCAGCCCACCGCCATCGCCCTGATGCTGGGCGGTGTCGCCATCGCCTTCCTCTGGCGCGTGCAGGGCTGGCATGACCAGGTCTATGAAGGCCTGCCGGGTATCCTCATCCCAACCCTCATCGGTCTGGCGATCAGCCACAAGGCTCCGGCGCGGATCACCGAAGAGGATGGGCCAGCCCACGAGGCCGCGCCGTCGCAGGTCTGATCTGCAGCCGCTGGGTCTCGTGAGCACACCGCAGCCTAGAAATCCGGGGCGAGGGGTGCGATGTGGTGGCGTCGCAGGTAACGACCGGAGGACGACCCATGCGCCTGGCCAAGCCCAGAATCGAGCCGCTCGCCGACAAGGACATGGACGCCGATCAGCGTGAGCTGCTGGCGCCGATGGCCGAACGGGGACGGGTGCTGAACATCTTCCGCACCCTGGTGCGCGAGCCCAAGGCGATGAAGGGCTTCATGGGCTGGGGCAACTACATCCTGTCGCGCCGGAACGGCCTGTCGGCCCGCGACCGCGAGATCGTCATCCTGCGCATCGGCTTCCTGTGCCGCTCGGGCTACGAGTGGACCCAGCATGTGCCGATCGGCAAGCAGGCCGGCCTGACCGACGAGGAGGTCGCCCGCATCAAGGCCGGCCCCGACGCCCCAGGCTGGAGCCCGGCTGACGCGGCCCTGATCCGCGCCGCCGACGAACTGCACCACGACCAGTTCATTACTGACGCGACCTGGACGGCGCTCGACGCCCATTTCAGCGATAAGCAGAAGATGGATGTGGTGTTTTCCGCCGGCCAGTACACCCAGGTCTCGATGATGCTGAACAGCTTCGGCGTCCAGCTGGACGAGGGCCAGACCCTCGATCCCGACCTGAAGGGCTTCTGATGGGGCGGCTGGACGGCAAGACTGCGGTCATCTGCGGGGCAGGGCAGACGCCGGGCCAGACCATCGGCAATGGCCGCGCCATGGCGATCCTCTTCGCCCGCGAAGGCGCCCGCGTCCTCTGTGTCGACCGGGTGGCCGAGCGCGCCCAGGAGACGGCGGACATGATCGCCGCCGAGGGCGGGCAGGCCTATGTGCTGGCCGCCAATATCGCCAAGGCCGACGGCGCAGACGCCGTGATCGCCGCGGCCGGCGAGACCCTCGGGCGCCTCGATATCCTGGTGAACAATGTCGGCGTCGGCGGCGGCGACGGGCCGGCCCACAAGGTCGAGGAAGACGCCTTCGACCGCATCCTGGCCATCAATCTCAAGGGCGCCTGGCTGACCAGCAAGGCGGCCATCCCGGTCATGCGCGCCCAAGGGGGCGGGGCGATCGTCAACATCTCGTCCCTGGCCTCCCTCGCGGGCGGGACCCAGGTGGCCTACGAGGTCTCCAAGGCGGCCATGAACCGCCTGACCACCAGCATCGCCCAGTCCAACGCCAAGTACGGGGTGCGCTGCAACGCCATCCTGCCGGGCCTGATGGACACCCCCATGGCCGTGGCCGGCATCGCCCAGGCCACCGGCCAGGACGTCGAGGCCGTCCGCCAGGCCCGCGGCGCGCGCGTGCCGCTTGGGGGCAAGATGGGCACGGCCTGGGACACCGCCTATGCGGCCCTGTTCCTGGCCAGTGACGAGGCCGCCTTCATCACCGGCGTGCTGCTGCCGGTGGACGGCGGCATGTCCAGCCGGATCGGCTGACCGACTTCCTATCCAGCAATTTCCAGGAGCGTGCTTTGAAGAACCTGTTCAGCGTCGAGGGCAAGGTGGTCCTCGTGACCGGCGGCAGCCGCGGCATCGGCGAGATGATCGCCCGCGGCTATGTGGAGAACGGCGCCAAGGTCTACATCTCGTCGCGCAAGGCGGACGTCTGTGACCGGGTGGCCGAGGAGCTGTCGGAATACGGAACCTGCATCTCGCTGCCCTTCGACCTGGGCGGCATGGACGGCATCGAGGGCCTGGCCAATGCGGTCAAGGACCGGGAAAGCCGCCTGGACGTGCTGGTGAACAACGCCGGCGCCACCTGGGGCGCGCCCATCGACGACTATCCCGAGGACGGCTGGGACAAGACGGTCGATCTGAACGTCAAGTCGATCTTCTTCCTGACCCAGAAGCTGCTGCCCCTGCTGCGGGCGGCGTCCACCGCCGAGAACCCGGGCCGGGTGATCAACATCGCCTCGGTGAATGGCATCGAGCCGCCGGCGCTGGAGACCTACGCCTATTCCACTTCGAAGGCCGGCTGCATCATGCTGACCCGTCACCTGGCCAAGCGCCTGGCGCCCGAGCACATCCTGGTCAACGCCATCGCGCCGGGGCCCTTCCCGTCGAAGATGATGGCCGCGACTCTGGCCCAGGCCGGCGACGCCATCGCCAAGAGCAATCCCCGCGGCCGGATCGGCCAGCCGGAGGACATCGCCGGCGTCGCCATCTTCCTGGGCAGCCGGGCCTCGGCCTATACGACCGGCGCCGTGGTGCCCTGCGACGGTGGCTCGGCCGAGTTCTGAGCCCTCAGGAATAGCCGCGCGTGGCGATGTAGGCGTCCAGCTGCTGGACACGCGCGGCGTCCGAGGGGTGGGTCGACAGGATGGCCGGCGTGCTGGCGCCGCCGCGGGCCGCCATCCGCCGCCAGAGCTCCACCCCGCGCCGGGCGCTGAAGCCGGCGCGCACCATGAGGTCGAGGCCGATGCGGTCGGCCTCCAGTTCGTGCTGCCGCGAATGGGGCATCAGGACGGCCACCTGCAGAGCTGGGGCGGCATAGCGGCCCAGGGCCTGGACGACGCCGCCCTCGGCGTTCTGCGTCGCCGCGCCGACGATACCGGCTCCGACCTGGGCCAGGGCCGACTGCGAGTAGCGCTCGGCCGCATGATTGGCCATGACGTGGGCCACCTCGTGCCCCAGCACGGCGGCCAGCTCGTCGTCATTGGCGGCGAAGGCCATCATGCCGGTGGTCACGCCGACCTTGCCGCCGG
>CAZERE010000024.1:7867-25085 GCA_964515365.1 uncultured Phenylobacterium sp.
GGACGAAGGCGTTGACCGAGCTGTCTTCGAACACCGCATATTCCCAGGCCTGCCCGCCGAGGCCCGAGGCGCCGACGATCTGACCGCCGATGCGGCGCAGACGGGCGTTGGCCGCGGCGTCGGTGGAGACCTTTGAAGTTTGCTTCATCTGCGCCCAGGCCTGGGCGCCTTGCTGCGAGAGCGCGCTGGGATCGACCAGGAGCACCTGCTGGCGGCCGAGATTTTCGTTGTAGCTGCAGGCGGTCAGGCCCGCCGGGACCACCAGGGCGCTGACCAGGGCCAGGGCTCGGAATGGGCGCAGGGCGCGGAAGTAGGCGGCGGGCATCGGCGGTCTCCCCTTGGACAGCTTCACATTAGCCCATCAACGCGCCAATCGCGAAGAAGTCCCGTCTTGTCGTTTGACGGCCGCAGTCGGGAGGATTATCGCTATTAAGAACTAGTCGCAATATACGGAGACTCGCCATGGCCGATGATGCGTCCGCGCTCGCCCAACTGAGCGACGGCGGTCCCTTGGGCCTGACACGGGGCGAGCAGGTGCTGCTGGCGGGATTGCGCCTCTGGGCCGGCCTTCGTCTCTCAGGCGAGGCGCCCCAGGCCAGCGTGCGCCAACTCATGGCCGAGCAGGTGAGTGACCGCGCCGGGGCCATCTTCGTGGCGATGATGGAGAGCCTGGAGCGCCAGACCCGCCGACCGGTGGAGATCCGCTGCGGCCCCTGCGCCGGCTACGCCCAGGACGAGCAGCGCCTGATCGTGGCCTGTGGAGTGTCGCGGGTGGATATGGCCACGGCCCGGGCGCTTCTGACCCCGCTGGTGATGCAGCCTGAACCGGTGGCGATCTTCGCCCGGGCGCTGAACATGGTGCTGAGCCACGAGGGCCTGGACATGCCGGCCCGCCTGTTCGATGCGCCGTTTCCCCCAGGCCCGGGCGCCCATCCGCCGGTGACCCTTCACTAAGGGCAGGCTGTCGGCCCATTTCCGCCACCGGACCATGGGAGTCGGACGTCCTGATCAACTCGGAGAGTTCCCATGGCCCGTCTGACGTCCCTGATCGCCCTTGGCCTGGTTTCCGCCCTGGCGGCGGCCGCAGCGGCCCAGGCCGCCGAGGGCCGGTTCATCCATCCGGCCGACACCAACAAGGATGACCGCATCAGCCGCCAGGAGTGGGCGGCCTACAAACTGCCGGCGGCCGAGTTCGACAAGGCCGACACCGATCGCGATGGCCAGATCAATGGCCCGGAATTCGTCGCCTGGCGCCAGACCCAGGGCTAAGAGCGCTATCCAGGGGGAACGGCTTGGCCCATCGTCGCGTTCTCAAGCTCAAGCTTGGAGACGACACATGTTGAAATGGGCCGGCATCTTCCTTCTGGTCATGATCGCCGCAGCGATCATTGGCCTGCTGATCGAGGCGGTGCGGATCATCGCCTGGGCGCTGTTCGTCATCTGCCTGGTCGGCTTCTTCGTCACCGGCGGCTGGAAGTATCTGACCCGCGGGCGGGACCGCTAGCCCCGCCCGCGCATCGCGCCGCACCCTATTCGCGGGTGTAGTCGGCCGGAATCACCGGGTCGGGTCCCGCCTTGCCCCACAGCACGATTTCGTTGCCCCAGGGGTCGCGGAAGGCGTGGTTGTAGCCATTGAATTCCGACCAGTAGTGATTGCGCCAGAGGATGGCGGCGCCGCGCTTCTCGGCTTCGCCGAGGATGCGCTCTGGCGTGTCGTCGTCGCTGATCAGCACCCAGATTCGGGGTTTGCGGCCCTCAAGGCTGGCGGCCCGGGGCGCCACGCCCTCGGGTTCGGGATGGGGGCGGGCGTTGGCCGTCTTGAAGATACCCAGGTGCAGGTTGCCGATCTGGCTCTCCGATCCATCGGGATTGCGGAACTGGCCGCCCGGGACCATCCGGTGATAGAGGCCTTCGGGGCGGGCGTCATTCTGCCAGCCGAACACCTCGGCATAGAAGGCGCCAGCGGCGGCCGGATCGTCTGCGGCCAGGTCGACAAAGATCAGGGTGTTGGGATAGCCCACGGGAACTCCTCTTTTCATACAGGCGGGCGGCCCCGTCGGGCCGCCGGCTGAGTTGGACCCTAGGACCCCAGCGCCGGCCGTTCTTGCCCGTCCGCGCACGAGCGCTTGCCTGGCCGCGCGTCGCCCAGAGGATGGGCGGCATTCTGAAATTTTACTGGAAATGTGCAAAAGGACTGGTCACACAGCCCGCCGCACCTCCAGTGTAGACCGCAAATTCCCGTCAGACGCCTTCAGGAGTTCCCGTGCCGGATCTTGCCGACCCCGCCCTCGACCAGCTGTTTCGCCAGGCCCGCACCCAGAACGCCTGGGCCGACACGCCTGTCCCCGAGGCGACGATCCACCGGCTCTATGATCTGCTGAAATGGGCCCCCACCTCGGCCAATTGCAGCCCCGGGCGCTTTGTTTTCGTCCAATCGGCGCAGGCCAAGGAAAAGCTCGCCCCCTACCTGTCCAGCTCCAACCGGGGCAAGGCCATGGCCGCGCCGGTCTGCGTGATCGTCGCCTATGACCTGGACTTCGCCGAACAGCTGCCCAAGCTCTTTCCGCACGATCTGTCGGCCAAGCACTGGTTCAGCGACCCGGCGGTCCAGCTGGAGACCGCGTTTCGCAATTCCAGCCTGCAGGGCGCCTATCTGATCATGGCCGCCCGCAGCCTGGGCCTCGACTGCGGCCCCATGTCCGGCTTCGACAAGGCCGGGGTCGATGAGGCCTTTTTCAGCGGCACGTCCTGGCGGTCCAATTTCCTGGTGGCCCTGGGGCAGGGGCGTCCCGAGGGGGTCTATCCGCGCAATCCGCGGCTCGACTTCGACGAGGCCTGCAAGATTCTCTAGGGGAGCCTTCTCCAGGTAAGCCGGCCGACCTCCGACGCTGGCCCGGTCTGAAATTTCAGACTAGACCAGCAGGGCGACCGGCGCCGGAGAGGCCGGCGCTGGAGGAAGGACAAGGCGTGTTGCGGAGTATGAACGTGAATCCTGATGCGCAAGGCAGGGACCCGGGCACGGGCGGCATTATCGCCGCCACCGGGGAATGGTCGCCTGAGCTGCAGAAGGCCCGCGCCTACGAGCAGATCCTCCTCGACATCATCCTGGGGGACCTTCCCCCCGGCGCCCGCCTGGATGAGCAGGCCCTGACCCGACGCTACAGCACCGGCCTGGCCGGGGTGCGCGACGCCCTGGGGCGTCTGGCGCTTGAGGGCATGGTGGTCCGCCGCTCCCGGGCCGGCACCACGGTCTCGCCGCTCGATCTGGTCGACCTGCGCGAGGGCTATGAGGCCCGCGCACTTATAGAGCCCCACTGCGCGGCCATGGCGGCGAAGAACGCCACGCCAGAAGAGATCGCGCTGATCGCCTCGACCTTCGACGACGCCGAGCGGGCCGACAGGGAGCAGGACCGGCGCGCCCTGATCGCCATGGATCAGAGGTTCCACGCCCTGATCGCCCGGGCCAGCCGCAACGCCGCCCTGGCCCGCATTCTCATTCCCCTGCAGCACAAGGCCGCCCGCTTCTGGGTCTATTCCATGGGCGCCACCACCCAGGAAGAACGCCTGGCTGACATCTGCCAGCACCGGGCCGTGGCCCACCGGATCGCCGAGCGCGACGCCGAGGGCGCCCGGGCGGCGATGATCCTGGTTCTGGGAACCATGCCCAAGACCGTGAAGCGCTCGCTCACCAACTGGGGCGAGGAAGACGCGCATTCGGCGAGCCCGGACCTGGCCTGAGCGCCTTCCGGTTGAGCCGCATTTGCGGCGTGACCCGCATCTGGGCGCCGCACCGCAAAATCTGAACGCCGGACGGGCGCCGCTGAAATTCCATCTGAAATGTCACGGGACATTTTTGACGTCGCCCCGGTCTCGCGAGAACCTGTCTTCAAGAGGCGCGCGGACGCGGGGATAACCGTCATCCGGCGGAGGGTCCGCGACCTCGGATGAGGGCGATATGTCTAAGAGACTTCTTTTGGTTGCGGGCGCCTCCCTGTCCGCACTGATGGCGAGCCCGGGCCTGTCCTGGGCCCAGGCCGATCTGGTCGACGAAGTGGTGGTCACAGCCCGCGACAAGACGGGCCTTCTGGAGAAGGACCCCAGCGACAGCGTCTTTGGCCTGGACAAGGCGCTGATCGAAACGCCGCGCTCGGCGAGCTTCGCCAGCGATGTGACTCTTGAGCGCTACGGCATCGAGTCCATCGACGACCTGACCTCGATTTCGCCGGGCACCTATACGGCCAGCTTCTACGGCGTGGCCGGGGCGCTCAATATCCGCGGCACGCTGGCGGAGAACTATTTCCGCGGCTTCAAGCGGATCGAGAACCGCGGCACCTATTCGACGCCGATCGCCAATGCGGCCCAGATCGAGATCGTGCGCGGCCCGCCGACGCCGATCTATGGCGCGGGCAAGGTCGGCGGCATGCTCAACTTCGTGCCGAAGTCCGGCCGGATCGAAGGGGAGTACATCTCCGAGATCTCCGGCGAGGCCGACATCACGGTCGGCTCCTATGCGCGCAAGGAGATGTCGGGCCAGATCAGCATCCCGCTGAACTTCGGGACCACCGAGGGGGGCTTGAGCCTCTATGCCCAGGCGGAGAATTCCGACAGCTTCTACCGGGGCGTCTCGCCCCGCCGGGAGATCATCCAGGCCTCGGTGGATTTCGACCTGGGCGGCGGCTGGCGCACGGCCTTCGGCGGCATGGCCTTCCATTCGGACGGCGACGTGCAGACGCCGGGCTGGAACCGCCTGACCCAGGACCTGATCGACAACCAGACCTATATCACCGGCCGGGATACGAGCCTTACCGACGCCAATGGCGACGGGAAGCTGACCCCCAATGAGATCGGCTTCTATCCCTACGCCTCGGCGATGTACCTGGCCTATTACGGCTTCCCGGAGAGCGACGCCAAGCACACCCTGGACACCGGGGTCGGCACGACCAAGCTCGATCCGCGGACCGTCTATATCAGTGACGCCGACTTCTCGAACACCTGGACCCGGACCGGCTATATCGATCTGGTCAAGGACTTCGACAACGGGTCGGCCCTGAAGTTCCAGCTCTTCTATGACGAGCTGAAGAACAAGCGCTTCGTGTCCTACGGCTATCCGGCCCTGTTCGACTCCCAGGTGGGCGAGGCGCGGGTGACCTACGACTTCGACTACGACATGGGCATGGTGACGTCGAAGTCCTTCGTCGGCGCCTCCTACCGGGCCTTTGACGGCCGTCGGCGGGAGAGCTTCAACTCCGGCCTGATCGCCCTGGACCGCCGCGACATCGCCTTTGGCGCGACGCCCACCGACATCATCGACGATCCCTTCTCCGCCGAGACCTACGGCCTCCAGTGGGAGAACGACAACTCCACCACCTGGAGCCAGGCCGGCGTCTTCGTCACCTCCGACATCTTCATCGGCGATCGCCTGAACCTGATGCTGGGCGGCCGCTATGACAATTACGAGGTTGAGTCCGAAGACACCGGCCTCGTCAGCTACCAGCCGGCGGGCAAGTTCGAGGACAGCCAGGGCAAGGGCACCTACACCGTCTCGGCCACCTACCAGTTCGACTTCGGCCTGATGCCCTACATCACCTATGCCGAGTCCTCGGCCCTGGAGATGAGCCAGGCGGGCGATATCGCGCCGTCGCTGGTGCAGAGCGACGCTTGGCTGTCGGACTCCGATCTGGCTGAGACCGGGGTGAAGTTCCAGCTGCTGCAGGGCAACCTGGTGGGGTCGATCGCCGGCTACCGGCAGAACCGCACCCAGCTCACCGGCGGCCCCAATCCCACGGTCCGGGGCAGCCGCTCCAAGGGCGTCGAGGTTGAGGTGCGTTACCTGGCGACGGAGAACCTCTCCTTCACCTTCGCCGGCAACACGCAGCGCACGACGATCAAGGGGCCGGACGCCAGCTTCGCCTACATCCCCTACTATGTGACCGGGGTGGATCCGGTGAACGCCTTCGGCGGCACCTATGTGGTGTGGGAGTTTTCCAGCCTGCCGGGCCGGGGCGGCGACTACGCCTACACCCTGATCCCGCGCACCGTGCTCAGCCTCTATGGCAGCTATACCAGCGAAGAGTACGACTGGGGTCAGTTCGGCGGCGTGCTGGGGGCCACCTATGTGAGCGAGACCTCGCAGACGGTGGAGAACCCGATCACCTATCCGGAATACACCACCGCCAATCTGTCGATGTTCTATCGCCGCGGTCCGTTCCAGGCCTCGCTGAATGTCGATAACGTCTTCGATGAGCTGTTCTTCACGCCGGCCGCCGACTCCTACGCCAACCTGGCCGCTCTGCCAGGCAAGGGACGCGAGTGGCGCCTGACGCTGAAGCGCTCGTTCTGATCTTCGCATCCGCCGGCGCCTCGTGGGCGTCGGCGGATGATCCCCGGGCGTGACGGCTTCAAGCGGCGACGGTTGAAGCCCCCGTCGCGCCCCCACATTTGAAGGCAGCCCCTTCCTGCCGGGCCCTGGCGTTGTGCCTGGGCCGGGCTGGGTTCCAGAGTGGAGGCATGTGATGCCCCGATCCGAATGGCGTCCCTGGGTTTTGCTGGGCGTCTTCAGCCTGCTCCTGTTCCTGATCTCGGCGGCGACCTTCTCGTCGCTGGGCGTGGTGCTTCCGGCCATGGTCGCCGAACAGGAATGGAGCTGGGCCCAGGCGGGCCTGGGCTTCACCCTGCTGGGCGCCTGTTGCGGCGGCTCGGCCTGGTTCCCGCCCATGGTGATCCGCCGCTTCGGGGTGCGGGCGGCGCTGCTGCTGGGCACGGCGGTGATGGCCCTGGGCTTCGTCTGCCTCTACCTGACCCAGAGCGTCTGGATCTATTTCCTGGGCACGGCGCTTTGCGGCGTCGCCTACCAGCTGATGGCCCTGATCCCCGGCACCCATGTGCTGGCGGCGGTGTTCCAGAAGCGGGCCATGGCCTTTGGCCTCTATTTCACCCTCGGCGGCCTCGGCAGCGTGGCCGGCCCCTGGATGGCGCTCGGCGTCATGGAGGCCACCGGCGGCGCCTGGCGTCCCTTCTGGGCCCTGCAGGCCGTGGCGGCCCTGGCCATCGGCGTCCTCTGCTCCCTGCTGATCCCCTCAAGCGCCTGGTTGAAGACCTCGTCCGAGAAGATCGATGCGGCCGTGAAGGCCGAGGCGGAAGCCGCGGCTGCGGCGCCGACCGCGGCGCCCCTGGCGGTCTATCGCACCACCCAGGACTGGACCCTGAAGCAGGCCATGGGGACGGTGCAGTTCTACATCCTTGTGGCGGCCTATTTCGTCCATCTGCTGAGCGGCGTGACGGTCTCCAGCCTGTCGGTCGCCCACCTGTCGGAACGGGGCGTCGCCGCCGGCATCGCTGCAGGGATGCTGAGCCTTGAGGGCCTGATGGCCACCGTGGCGCGCCTGGGCGGCGGCGCCATCGGCGACCGGTTCGATCCCAAATGGCTGCTGATGTTCGCCGTCGGCGCCCTGGGGGCCGGCTCCCTGGCGCTCAGTGTGGCCGACAGCTATCCGCTGATGATCATCTATGCGGTCGGCACCGGGATCGGCTTTGGCCTGACGGCGCTCGCCGTGACCATCCTGCTGCTCAACTACTTCGGGCGGAAGAACAATCTGGAGATCTTCTCCACGGTCTGTCTGGTCGGCGCCCTGGCGGCGCTCGGCCCCCTGATCGGCGGCTCCCTGCGCGATGTGCTCGGCAGCTTCGCCCCCACCTTCCAAATGTTCGGCATCGTCGCCGCCGTGGTCTTCGTCGCCTCCCTCTTCATGCGCCCGCCGCAACTGAAGGCTGAAGCCGAAGCCCCGGCCGCGTCCCCCGCCGGCCTAGTCAACGATCCCGTCTGAGGCGTTCCCCCATGTATCAAAAGCCTTCTCCCAATAAGGAATTCGGCGTCTTCCTGCCGGTCGCCAATGGCGGCTGGATCATCTCGGAGACCTCGCCACCCCTGAACGATCTCTGGGCCCAGAACCGGGCCGCGGCGATCACCGCCGACGAGGTCGGCATGGACTTCGTCATGTCCATGGGCAAGTGGCGCGGCTTCGGCGGCGCGACCAACCACTGGGGCTCGTCCCTGGAGTCGGTGACCATGATGGCCGGCATCGCCGAGGCCACCAGGAATGTGAAGATCTGGGCCACGGTCCATCCGCTGCTGCAGAACCCGGCGGTGACGGCCAAGATGATCTCCACCCTCGACCACATCAGCGGCGGCCGGGCCGGCCTCAACATCGTCGCCGGCGCCTATCGCGCCGAGTTCGACCAGATGGGCATGTGGGACGACAGCCTCGATCACGAGGCCCGCTACGCCCTGACCGAGGAATGGACGGCGGTCATCAAGCGCCTCTGGAGCGAGGACAGCGTCGATCACGCGGGCAAGTTCTTCACCATGAAGGACGCCCAGTCGAACCCCAAACCCCTGTCGCGGCCCCGGCCGGACCTGATCTGCGCCGGCCAGTCCGACCGCGGCTTCCAGTTCTCGGTGCGCGAGGCCGACATCTGCTTCATCGGCGGCCGCACGCCGGAAGAACGCCGCGACAACAGCCTGCGGGCCAAGAAGGTCGCCGAAGAGCTCGGCAAGTCGATCAAGACCTACGCCATGTGCACCATCGTCCACGGCGAGACCGACGCGAAGGCCGAGGCCATGGTCGAGCACTACAAGACCGGGACCGACATGGGCGCCATCCTGGAGATGCTGCGCAGCTGGGGCGTGCCGGCCGACAAGCTGGACGTGGTGGCCAAGCAGCAGGGCGCCTTCATGACCCACACCGCCGTGGGCTCGCCGGCCACCTGCGCCGAGCAGGTCCAGGAGTTCGTGGAATTCGCCCAGCTCGACGGGCTGATGCTGATCTTCCCCGACTATGTGGAAGGCCTGAAGATGTTCGGCGCCGAGATACTGCCCGGCCTGCGCTCGGCCTTCGCATGACCGCGCAAGCCTCGCCGGCGCCGGCCGCCGACGGGCTGGCGGCCTGGATCACGCCGGCCCGCACCGCCCTGGTGATCATCGACATGCAGGTCGATTTCGCCGCCCCCGAGGGCCGCCTGGGCCAATGGGGCGTGGATCTGTCCACTGTCCCGCCGGCCCTCGAAAAGGCGCAGGCCCTGGCTGCGGCGGCCCGCAAGGTCGGGACGCCGGTGGTCTTCGTCGGCCTGTTCACCCGGCCGGAGACCGACTCCCTCTCGTGGCGCGAACGGATGCGCCGGCGGGGTGGCGATCCGGACTCCGATTCCGGCCTCTGCCGGGCGGGCGAGGCGGGCTCGGACTTCTACGGCCCCAAGCCGCTTCAAGGCGAGCGGGTGGTGGAGAAGGCCCGCTATTCGGGCTTCCATGACGCGCTGCTGGATGCGGTGCTGAAAGGCCTGGGCGTCGACACCCTGGTGGTGGCCGGCCTGACCACGGAGTGCTGCGTGGACTGCACGGTCCGCGACGCCTTCCACCTGGATTATCATGTCTTCGTCGCGTCAGACGCCTGCGCCGCCTATGAGGCCGAGGTGCATGAGGCGTCGCTGAAGGCGCTGGAACTGAACTGCGCGATCCTGGTCGACACCGACCAGGTGATCACCGCCTGGGAGGAGGCCGCGTAATGGCCGATGGATTTCAACTGCCCGGCGCCCAGGCGCCCTACGCCGTCACCGAGGCCGACCGCGCGGCCATCGCCGCGGCGATCAGCGAGACCGAGATCGTCGAACTGGCCCTGGCGCTCGGCAATATCCCCAGCCCTGCCGGCCATGAGTTCGCCGCCGGCGAGTTCGTCCATGACTGGATGAAGAAGGAGGGCTTCGACCCCCGCCGGGTCGGCGCCACGCCCGAGCGCAACAACATCATCGGGACCTATGGCGGGACCGGCGAGGGCAAGAACCTGCTGTTCACCGCTCACCTGGACACCGAGGCGCCCACCTGGGACCCCGACCTGGACGCCTACAAGTACCGCGCCGAAACCCTGGACAATCCGGAGTGGGAGAAGTGCTGGCTGGAGGATGGGGTCCTCTATGGCTATCCCATCGCCAATGACCGGGGGCCGATGAGCTGCTTCCTGATCGCGGCCAAGGCGCTGAAGACCGCCGGCTACGACCTGGCCGGCAAGCTCTATCTGACCGCCTGCCCCGGCGAGATCGGCCCCGAGCCCATCGAGGAGCACAAGGGCATGGCCTATATGGGCAAGGACATCGGCGCCCATTACCTGTTCCACCATGGCGGTGTCGCGCCCGACTACGCCATCGCCGCCGAGGGCTGCGACTTCGGGCTGACCTGGGTCGGCTGCGGCTATGCGGTGTTCCGCATCCGGCTGTGGGGGGAGGGCGTCTTCACCCCGCTGCTGACCCAGCCGGAGAAGTCCGGCGACCATCCCAATCCGATCTATCGCCTCGGCGCGCTCACCGACGCCATCCACCAGTGGAGCCGCCAGTACGAGGCCGACAGCGCCTATGAGAGCGCGGGCGGCGTGGCCCTGCCCAAGGCCCAGATCGCCGCGGTGCGCGGCGGCATTCCCTACGCCTTCGGGGCCGGGACGGAGCTCGTAAACCTCTATCTGGAGGTGGGCCTGAACCCCCGCCAGAAGATCGCCGAGGTGCAGCACTCCCTGGAGCGGATGGTCCGCGCCGCAGGGCTAGGCGAGGTGGATATCGAGCCCATGGTGGTCCGCCACGGCTTCGAGGCCGATGCGGGCGAGGTCGCCCCCCTGGTGGGCGCGGTGGACGCCGCCACCCGGCTGTCTCTGGGCCATCCGGTCCAGCGGGCCGCGCCGGTCTATTCCAGCATGTGGCGCGACCAGAACGTCTTCAACATGCATCGCATCCCGGCCATCACCACCGGCTTCAAGCGCTGGCGGCCGTCCCCGAAGGACCTGACCGACAGCGCGCTGGTCTATGCGCTCACCGCGCTCGCCGTCTGCGGCCGGGCCGAAACGGCTGAGGCCAAGGCCGCCCGCGCGCCGGTCTATGGCGACAACCCGTTCGGGAACGACGGATGAGGGGTGCGTCTGTGTTCGGCGATCTGGAAATCTCCCAGCCCCTCGACCCGATGGTCTGGCGCAACACCATGGGCAGCTTCGCCAGCGGCGTGGTCATCGTCACCACCCAGGACGAGGCGGGCCGGCCCGTGGGCACGACGGTCAGCGCCTTCTCCTCGGTGTCGCTGGATCCGCCGCTGCTGCTGGTCTGCCTGGACCACAAGAGCCGGACCCGGGCGGCGGTCCGCCGCTCAGGCCATTTCTGCATCAACATCCTGTCGGCAGAGCAGGGGGATCTCGCCCGCCTGTTCGCCGGCCCCGGCGCCACCGACCGCTTCGCCGAGGTGGAGATCACGCCGGGGACCCTGGGCGCGCCGATGATCGCCGGCGCCCTGGCCAGCATCGACTGCCGGCTGCACTCGCTGCACGCGGCCGGCGACCACGACATCCTGATCGGCCGGGGCCTGAGCATCCAGGCTGCTCCCGGCGACCCCCTCATCTACTGCCAGGGCCGCTTCCTGGGCTCCGAGGACTAAGAAGGTCAAAGACCATGGGCTACGAAGTTCTGGACGTGAAGCCGATGACCCGCCGGATCGGCGCCGAGGTGTTCGGGCTCGATCTCGGTAAGCCGCTCAGCAACCGACAGACCGCCGAGCTGCGCGAGGCCCTGGCCAATCACCAGGTGCTGTTCTTCCGCGACCAGGAGATGGACCACGACGCCCACAAGGCGGTGGGCCGGCTGTTCGGCGAACTGGCCATCCACTCGGCCATCCCCGGCATCGAGGGCCATCCGGAGATCGTCGCCATCCACGCCGATGCGGACTCCAAGTTCGTGGCTGGCGAGAACTGGCACTCCGACCTGACCTGCGATCCCGAGCCGCCGCTGGGCTCGATCCTCTACATGCCCGTGGTGCCCGAGAGCGGCGGCGACACCGTCTTCGCCTCGATGTACGCGGCCTATGACACCCTGTCGGACCGCATGAAGGTCTATCTGGAGGGGCTGCAGGCCGTCCACGACGCCAACCCGGTCTATCAGAAGCTCTTTCCGGACCTGGACCGGAAGTACAACCGCTCGGTCCATCCGGTGGTCCGCACCCATCCGGTGACGGGCAAGAAGCTGATCTTCGTCAACCCGTCCTACACCACCCACATTGAGGGCCTGGCAGACGAGGAGAGCGCGGCCATCCTCAACTTCCTCTACGTCCACTGCATGAACCCCAACTACCAGGTCCGCTTCCGCTGGCGCCCCAACTCGGTGGCCTTCTGGGACAACCGCTGCACCTGGCACCAGGCCATCTGGGACTACTTCCCCGACACGCGGTCAGGGTTCCGGGTCACGGTGGCTGGGGACAAGCCGTTTTGAGGGGGAGGTGCGGCTGCGCCCTGTAGAGCCAAGTGCGGCAGTCGTTATGGCCTGACCTCAGTAAATCTGGTCCGCTATCAACCCCAGCGCCGCTTGTGATGGTTCCAAAGTCAGAAGGGAACGTCGTCGTTGGTATCGACCGAGAGGCGCTCGTAGTCTGACTCGATCGCCCAGAAGCGCGCCGGCGTCTTCGGGCCAGGCGTGTATGTTGCGGCCTCAATGTCGATCGAGGCTAAGCTGTCGGCTACCAGTTCTAGGCCAGCAGGCGGCGAAGGCGTCCGCTGCGAATCTAGTATTGGTATTGAGTCAGCACGCAGCTCTTGCACGAGGGTGATGCCTTGGCTTCGCCAGGCACCGCGCGGGGCTCGTTGGGATGACGATGGCGGGGTGCCTAAACCAGGTTCCACTCGGCCGGCATCGCCGAGCAAGACAATATTGATGCCCCCTTCTGGGCGTTGGGCCGATCGATAGATAATGCCGTCGATCGTCCGCTTTGTGCGCCCGACCCCAACCAGATGAATCTTGTTGAGGTATTCGGCTACCACCTGTGTGGCTACGTAGTCGAACGGCTCATCATTGGGTGAGATCGGTTTGGCAATCTCGAACATAAACCGCTGCATAAAGCGCCATTGCGCAAGCCTTCGAACATGATCGACAGAGAAGAGATTCAACTCCCTGGGCGGCGCTGAAAAAAGTGTCGTGTCTAGTAGAAGTATGTCTCGAGCAGGTCTGAACTCGGCATAGGCTACCTTGCATCCGACTGTGGGGCGAAGCTCCGCCAAGCAGGTCTCCAGGTCCAGAGAGCCGTAAAAGGCGGGTATGCCGGCGGGATTCATGCGATTGGATTTGCCTAGTCGCCGGGGGGGCGGACCAAGCTGAGCCTGCGGATCCCGCGCGACGGCCGCCAACTCGGGTTCGGTCACAAGCCGAGCCCGCAGAATTCGCAGGTTATCCTGAACTGCGACTAGGCGAACTGGCGAGCGCCGGTCTTCAGTCCGCTGGAGGTGGATGCGTTGAAATATTTCGCCGAGTAAATCCGCTACCTCACTGTTTAGGAAGCGCTGCTCGTAGGTCACTGTCTGGCAGAAGCGCTCCCACAGCACTCCATGGCCCCCGTCGTCGTTAATGCGCTCGTAACGAAACTCCTCACTGTAGAAGGGCTCTTCGCCTCTCTGAGGAAGATAAAAATCGTCCTCAATCAGCTGATCCACCAAAGCTTGAGTGACAGACTCATCCTCCGCAGCCGTTAATTCCTGCAAGGTGTCGATGAGGTCAGCTCCCCTGACGCTGTAATATCCAGGCTCATCAGGATCGTGGTCGATGTAGTCTGCTCCAGCATAAGTGTAGTTGGCGCGGAACACTAAATCGACCAACTCAGCCACGGCTTCGATTGGTACGCCTTTCCGGCGCGAATGGAAGCTGCATTGGCCTTCATCATACTGTGGGCGAATTTCAGCCAAGCGCCGGCTCAGCCCTATGTTCGTGAAACAATCCGGGCATAACAATGTCATCTCTATCCCGCCCAGAATCTGCACAGCGCTGAAGCTTAGCTCTGAGGGCAGAGCAACGCGAGTTGTCGATAAAGCGCCCTCCCAGCGGACGCTCACTAGGTCTCTCGCTTCTGGGCTGAAGACGTCGCCACGGTCCCGCCACATAGCCAGTTGAGCCTGACCCTGGATGCAAACTGGGGGTTGCGATGTGGCTTGTTCCGCTCGTCCTGGCGACGGTCGTCGCCCAGGCGCCGCCGCCGGCGGAGCCGCCCGAGCCCCAGCCGCAGCCTTCGGCAGCCCTTGAGGCGCCGAAGCCGATCGAGGAGTTGATCGTGATCGCCCCGCCGCGGCAGGAGGACGATCCGCCCGTCTATGGTGTGCTGACCGGACGGGGCGCGGAGCAGTTTGAAGCCGAGGCCGCCCTCAAGGCGCAGATGAGGCGCTACCGCGACACTGGCTCGATGAAAGATTATCCTGGCCTGCGCTGCGCGGTCTTCAACCGCTGCTGAGCCAGGGCGCGCCGCAGCGTTCGGCCAGAGGGGGCCAAACATGCGGACCGATCTTCTGGCGCGCTATGACGCCGAGATGCGGCGGGACCCGCCGCTGACACAGGGGCTGGAGGCGACCCGGGTCGGGGGCCGGGTGCGGCTCAGCGGGTCCTACAACTGCATCGTCTATTCCGACCTGTCGGCGGCCGATGCGGAGGCTCAGGTGGCGGCCGAGGTCGCCCACCTGCAGGCGACCGGCGGGGCGCTGGAGTGGAAGGTCCACGGGCACGATCAGCCAGGGGACCTGCCGCGCATTCTGGAGCGCCACGGCTTTGTCCCCGAGCCTAAGGAGACCCTGCTGGTCCGCGCCCTTGATGAGAGCCTGTTTCAGCGCCCGGCGGACCCGGACCTGTCGATCAGGACGGTGACGACGGCCGGGGACATCAACGATTTCCTGCGCGCCGTCGAAGCGGCGTTCGGTCACCCGTTCCGCCATGATGCGGCGCAGCTTCTGGCTGACATCGGCGCCGGCCTGGCCTCAGCGCATGTGGCCTATGTGGACAGCGCGCCCGTGGCGGCGGGCCGGCTGGAGATGCCTGAGGGCCGCAGCTTCGCCGGCCTTTATACGGGCGGGGTGGCGCCGGCCTTTCGCGGGCGCGGCCTCTATCGCGCCCTGGTGCAGAGCCGGGCCAAGGAGGCGGCCGGCGGCGGCGCCGGCTATGTGCTCTCCGAGGCGCTGGAGACCAGCCGACCAATCCTGGAGAAGCTCGGCTTCGCGCCGCTGACCACGGTCCAGGGCTGGGTGCTTGAGGTGGCGGCCGGCGAAGGCTGAAAGGGTTCGAACCCCCCGCCGCAGCCAGGGACGGCCGCGGCGGGGAGGGGCTGACGGTCAAGGGGATGCCCGTCAGGTCTTGGGGAAGCCGATGCTGGTGGAGAGGCCGGCCCAGTCGCCGATCTCGGTGGTCATCTGGCCCATCTTGCGCATGGCGTAGTGCAGGGCGTCTTCGCCCAGCAGCAGGTGCAGGGGCGCGTCGTCTGCGCCTGCGATCTTGAGGATGGCGGCCGCAGCCTTGACCGGGTCGCCGCTTTCCTGGCCGGCGTGTTCGGCCAGCAGCTGGGGCGCCATGTGGGCGGTCTGCGCATAATCGGCGATCACCTCGCTGGCGCGGGTGAGCGAGCGGCCGGCATAGTCGGTGCGCATGCCGCCGGGCGCCACATTGGTGACCTTGATCCCCAGCGGCGCCACCTCCTGGGCCAGGGCCTCGCCCAGGCCTTCCAGGGCGAACTTGCTGGCGCAGTAGATCCCCGTGCCCGACCAGGCGGCCAGGCCGCTGACCGAGGTGATGTTGATCACATGGCCTGCTCGGCGAGAGCGCATCCTTGGTAAGGCGGCGCGCAGCACGGCCAGGGGCCCGAAGACATTGGCCTCGAACTGGGCGCGGGCCTCGTCCAGGCTCGTCTCCTCCACCGCGCCGGTGAGGCCATAGCCGGCGTTGTTGACCAGGATGTCGACGCCGGCCGACAGCGCCTCGGCGCCGGCCACCGCGGCGGCGACGGCGGTCTCATCGGTGACATCGGCGACGAAGCCGTGGGCGTTGGGGCCGAGGCTTGCGAAGGCGTCGCGGTCGGGCGCCTTGCGGACCGTGCCGGCCACGATGTCGCCGGCCTCGAGCGCGGCAAGCGCCAGGGCGCGGCCGAGGCCGCCGCTGACGCCGGTGATGAACCAGGTGCGCGTCATGTCAGTAGGGCGCGTCGCCCTTGGCCCACAGGCGATGCATGGTCCGGAAGTACTTGGTGTCGTCGTAGAGGGTGCCGGTGTGCAGGGTGCAGCGGTTGTCCCACATGAGGATGTCGCCCACCTGCCACTTGTGGCGGAAGACGAAGGGCTCGCTGGTCATGAACTCCACCAGTTCGTCCACCAGCTCCAGACCCTTGGGATTCTCCATCCCCACCACCTCGGTCACCGTGCCGGTCGAGGGCCACAGCGCCTTGCGGCCATCGGCCGGGTGGGTGCGGATCAGGGGGTGCTCCACGTCGGGATTGTCGCGCTTGAGCTCGTCCGACAGATCCTGGCGGGCGCCGAACTCCCGGGTGGCCATGAAGTGCTGGTAGGAGTGGTGCAGGCGAAGGCCGTCCAGCTCCTTCTGGCGTTCCGGCGACAGGGCGTTCCAGGCCGCGCAGCCGTCGGCCAGCAGCGTGTCGGAGCCCTCGTCTGGGACCTCGACGGCATAGAGCATGGTGCACATGACCGGCTGGGCCTTGTAGGAATAGTCGGTGTGCCAGCCGACGCCGTCATTGTGCGCGCCGATCGGTTTGCCATCCACCTCGCGGTTGGACAGGACGAACACCTTGGGGTGGCCGGGCAGGGTGAACTGCTTCTGGGTGTGGTCCTCGGGCTCGCCGAACAGGGCCACGAAGTCCACCAGCTGCTGGGGCGTCATGTCCTGGCCGCGCAGCAGGATGGCGCCGTGCCGGTGGAAGGTGTCGACCACGCCGGCGAGGGTTTCGGGCTCAGCGCGGGCCAGGTCCACGTCGAGAATCTCGGCGCCGAAGCCGGGCTTCAGCTCTTGGGTCTTGAGTTGGACGGCGGTGGTCATCGGCTTTCAGGCTCCGGCAGGTCTGGCGACGACCTTAGCCGGAGGGCGCGGCGCAGGTCTTGTCCATCCGCGCACATTTGATTGCCCCGCCCTCCGCAGGCCCCGGCGCCTTTGACCAGCGCCTGATCACCGCCGCCTGCAAAAGGGGCGATCGGGGCCTTTGGCCGCGCGCCGGCCAAGTTGTCGTGCGCGCTGGTGCAAGACCGGCCCCACCCTGGCGCCTACCGTCAAGGCCTCGACCGAACCGGAAGCCGAGGGTCCAAAGCATGCGCGCGCACCTCTTGAACGACGCCTTCTTCGACGGCATGATGGATGACCCCCGCTTGTTGCGCGCCGAGACCATCCTGGCAGGATTCGC
>CAZERE010000024.1:25095-33375 GCA_964515365.1 uncultured Phenylobacterium sp.
ACCACGAATGGCTCTGCGTGGGCCGGGAGTCATGGGTAAAGGACGCCGGCGACTACTTCACCACCTCGATCATCGGCGAGCCCGTGGTGGTGGCCCGCACCCGCCAGGATGAGCTGGTGGCCATGAGTTCGGTCTGCCAGCACCGGGCCATGCTGGTGGCCGAGGGCCACGGCAACACCCGCGGTTTCGTCTGCCCCTACCACCACTGGACCTATGGCCTGGACGGCCGGCTGGTGAATGCGCCGGCCATGGAGCAGACCTGCGGCTTCGACAAGACCAAGATCGCCCTGCCCAGGTTCAAGGTCGAGGTGTGGCTAGGGTTCGTCTTCATCAATTTCGACCTGGACGCCGCCCCCCTGGCGCCGCGCCTGACCGAGATCGAGGCCGCGCTGGCCGGCTACGACCTGGCCAACGCCGAGGGGCCGCGCCCCGATCCGCCCGCCAAGTTCCCCTGGAACTGCAAGGTGATGTTCGAGAACAACAATGACGGCTACCACGCCAGCCGCCTGCATCAGGGGCCGCTGCACGACTTCGTCCCCAGCGCCCAGTCGGTCTTCCCCGATCCGCCTGAGGGGGCGGCCGGCTATCTGCGCTTCAACGGCACCCTGCATCCCGACGCCAGCTTCAACGTGACCCAGAAGGCCCTGCTGCCGGTCTTCCCCAAGCTGACGGAGGTGGATCGCAACCGGATGACCTTCGCCAACATCCCGCCAACCCTGTCGCTCGTGGTGACCAGCGACATGGTGATCTATCTGATCGTCCGGGCCGACGGGGCCGAGACCCATGAGATGGACACCGGCCTGCTGTTTGCGCCCGGCGCCATGGAAGACCCGGCGTTTGAGCACAAGCTGGCCATGAACATGGCCGCAGCCGGCGCCATCATCTCCCAGGACCTGCATGTGGACGGCCTGGTGCAGGCGGGCCTGCGCTCGCGCTTCGCCATCCGTGGCCGCTATTCCTGGCAGGAGGGCGCCCAGATCGCCTTCAACCGCTGGCTGACGCCGCGCTATCAGGACACCTGGAAGGCCATGCGCGCCGATGCGGCCGCACCGGCCGCGGCCCCCGTCGGGGTCCCGGCATGAGCGGGCCGGCCGAACGCCTGCCGGTGGTCTTCTTCGGCCACGGCAGCCCGATGATCGCCATCGAGACCAACGACACCACCGCGGCCTGGGGCGCCATCGGGGCGTCGATCGGCAAGCCCAGGGCCATCCTCTGCGTCTCGGCCCACTGGCTGACCCGCGGGGTGGGTGTCACCGCCATGGCCCAGCCGCGGACCATCCACGACTTCGGCGCCTCGTTTCCCCAGGCCCTGTTCAACGTCCAGTATCCCGCGCCCGGCGATCCGGCCCTGGCCCGCCGCGTGGCCGAGCTGCTGGCGCCGATGCCGGTGACGCAGGACGAAGGCTGGGGCCTGGACCACGGGACCTGGTCGGTGCTGTGCAAGGCCTATCCCAAGGCTGACGTGCCGGTGGTCCAGCTGTCGATGGACGCCAGCAAGCCGCCGGCCTGGCACTATGAGATGGGCCGCAAGCTCGCCCCCCTGCGGGACGAGGGCGTGCTGATCGTCGCCACCGGCAATATCGTCCACAACCTGCCGGCCATGGACTGGGGCGCCCGCCACCGCCCGGCCTTCGACTGGGCCGCGGCCTTCAACGACCACATCAAGGCCGCCATCGCTCAGGACGAGCCGCAGGCGGCGGTGGCCTATGAGGCCTTCGGCGAGGCGGCCAGCCGCTCGGTGCCGACGCCCGACCACTACTGGCCGCTGCTCTATGCGCTGGGCGCCCGGATGCCCGGCGACCGGGCCGTCTTCGGCCCCGACCACATCGAGCACGGCTCGCTCAGCATGACCACGGTGATGCTCGACAGCCGCCCGGCCGCCCAGGCCGCCTGACCCTTCCGCCATCTGACTCCAAGCTGTTCCAAGGACGCCCCATGGCCTTCATCTGCGAGCCGACCGAGACCCGGGCCGACACCCTGCCGGGCGCCCTGCACACCCTGAACGCCACGTCCAAGACCGTGCACTGGGGCTATTTCGATCCCGCCCGCGGCCCGGCCCTGAAGATCAAGAGCGGCGACCTGGTGCAGGCCGAGGCCATCACCCACCATGCGGGCGATGATCCCGAACTGATGATGGACGAGGCGGTCACCGCCATCTTCCGCGAGATCCCCGAGGCCGACCGCAATCCCGGCGTCCACATCATGACGGGCCCCATCCATGTGGAGGGCGCCGAGCCCGGCGACATGCTGGAGGTGCGCTATCTGCGCATGGTCCCGCGCTGCAACTACGGCTCCAACCTCGCGGCCAACTGGGGGCACCTCTATGAGGAGTTCGACCAGAAGGAGCGGGTGACCATCTATGAGCTGGACGCCAACGCCCAGACGGCCAGCGCGCTCTATGCCTACGACTTCCCCGGCAAGTATCTGACGCCCGGGACCATCACCAACTGCCCGGTTTGCGACCGCCAGGGCGCGCTGCCCGGGGTGCGGGTGCCGGTGCGGCCCCATCTGGGCACGGCCGGGGTCGCGCCGAACGTGAACGGCCGGGTCAGCACCATCCCGCCGGGGCTGCATGGGGGCAATATCGACAACTGGCGCATCGGCGCGGGCGCGACCATGTACTATCCGGTGCAGGTGGACGGCGCCCTGTTCTCCATCGGTGACCCCCATGTCAGCCAGGGGGACGGCGAGATCAGCGGCACGGCCATCGAGGCCTCGCTGAACGTGCTGATGCAGATCGTCCTGCGCAAGGACTTCACCTTCCCTTCGCCGCTCCTGGAAACGCCGAACTGGTGGATTGTCCATGGCTTCGACCCCGATCTTAACCGGGCGATGAAGAACGCCTCCCTGGACATGTTGGGCCTGCTCACCGAGCAGCAGGGCCTGTCGCGGAACGACGCCTATTCCCTGATGAGCGTGGCCGCCGACTTCTCCATCACCCAGGTGGTGGACGGCACCCAGGGCATCCATGTGCGCATCCCCCGCGGCATCTTCCCGGCCAAGGGTTCGGTGAGGGATCCCATCTAGGGCGCGACCTTGAAGGCCTGGCAGTTCACCACCGACGCCTATCTGAAGCCGGAGCGCCGGGACGCCTGGCGCGAGGCCATGGAGCGGCTGCGCCTGCCCGTCGGCGACCTGCCGGCCGAGGGGGCCTTCCACGCCCAGGTCTCGAGCCTGACCTCGCCCATGGGGGTGGAGTTTTCGGTGGTGGCCTCCACGCCGCAGGAGATTTCCGGCCGCAATCCCCACCAGCCCGCCGCCATCTGGCTGGCCGTCCTGCTGGAGGGCGAGGCGACCCTGCTGGATGGCGCGCGCGAGATCCCCATGGCGGCCGGCGACATCGTCTATGGACCGACCGGACAGGCGGCCGGCCTGCGCCTGGAAAGCCGGTTTCGCCTGCTGTTCATCACCGCCCCGCGGGTGGCCCTGGACCACCGGCTGCTGGCGCCCTCGGCGCTGAGGCTGGGCCACCTGGCGGCAGGGCAGGGGATTAATCATGTTTTTTCAGGCCTGTTGCGGGCGACAGCTGAAGCCTTGGATGAACTGACCTCCGACCAGCTTCGTCCCGTCGAACTGGCGCTCACCGAATTCCTGGTGGCCTGTCTGGCCCAGGACGGCGGCCCGGCGGCGCGGGGCGGGGCGGAAGGCGCGCGCGCTGTGCAGATGCACCGGGTCCGCCAGACCATCGAGGTCCTGCTGGCCGAGCCGGAGCTCACCCTGCGCCGGGTGGCGGACGAGGACGGGGTCTCGCCCCGCTACCTCCAGAAGCTGTTCGCCGGCCAGGGGCAGAGCTTCACCGGCTATGTGCGCGGCCGGCGCCTGGAGCGCTGCCGGGCCGACCTGGCCAGTCCCGCCTGCGCCCAGCTCTCGATCTCGGAAATCTGCTTCCGCTGGGGCTTCAACGGCTCGGCCCATTTCAGCCGGGCCTTCCGCAGCGCCTATGGCCAGTCCCCCCGGGAGTACCGCCGCGCCGCCATTGGCGACGCGGCCGCGGACCTGAGCGCCTAGAGCGCGTTCCGTAAAAGTGGAGGCCGGTTTTACGGTTGAAACGCGCTCGCTCTAAGCGCTCGCCAGCAGCGCTTCCACCTCGGCGGACAAGGGCATGGAGGCCGCCGCGCCGGCCCGGGTGACCGACAGGGCCGCCGCCGCGTTGGCGAAGGCCATGGCGGCGGGCAGGGCCAGGCCCCGGTCCAGGCCCGCGGCCAGCGCCCCGCAGAAACAGTCGCCGGCGCCGGTCGTATCCACCGCCCGCTGGCGCAGGCCCATCACCCGAAACACCTCGTCCCCACGCACCGCCACGGCGCCCGCGGCGCCCAGGGTGGCCAGCACGGTCTGGCCGGGCCGGGCTAGCGATCGCGCCGCGGCGATGGCGGCTTCAGGATCGGCCGGCTCGGCGTCCAGGCCCGCAAAGCTCGCCAGCTCGGTCTCGTTGAGGATCAGCATGTCGGCCAGGCCCAGCAACGGAGCGCCCTCGGCCAGGGCCGGGGCGGTGTTGAGGATCTTCAGCGCGCCGGCCGCCTCGGGCCGGGTGAAGACCGTCTCGATGGCCGCCAGGGTGGCCTCGAACTGGGTGAGGACCACGCCGGCTCCGCCGAGGTCGGCGGTTCTCGCCGCGTCCGCGCCATAGAGGGCGTTGGCCCCGGCGGCGACGACGATCATGTTCCGCGCGGCGTCATCGACGGTGATGAAGGCCTGGCCGGTCGGGGCGCCGGCCTCGCGCCGCACGCCGGCCATATCCACGCCGGCGCCCGCAAGAAAATCGAGCATGACATCGCCGGCGCCGTCCTGGCCCACAGCGCCCAGCAGTCGCGTTTTCGCGCCCAGGCGGGCGGCGGCCACGGCCTGATTGGCGCCCTTGCCGCCGGGAAACTGGGCGAGGCCCCGGCTGGCGACCGTCTCGCCGGGACGGGGCAGGTCGGCCACCTGGGCCACGTGATCCAGATTGACGCCGCCCAGGACGCAGACGCTCATGGGACGACTCCTCGCCAATGACCCAGGGCTCAGCACCTAGGACATTTGCTCTGAAATGTCAGGGCCTCGACGCGGTCTCAGATCGCCTTGGCGTGACGCTGGGCGTCGGGGGCCAGATAGGCGTCGAACAGGGCGCAGATCGAGCGCACCAGCATCCGGCCGCGGGTGGTCACGCTGAGGGTGCGCCCATCCCAGGTCGCCAGGCCGTCCTGCTGGAAGTCGTGCAGCCGGGCGATGGAATCCTCGAGCTCGGCCAGCTCGCGGCCGTGCCGGTCGCAGGCGGCGACCAGATCGACGGCGAAGTCGCACATCAGCCGCTCGATGATGTCGGCGCGGAAGCGGTCGTCGTCGCTCACCGCCACGCCGCGGGCGATGGGCAGGCGGTCCTCGGCCACCGCCTGACGCCAGCCCAGCTCAGCGGTGACGTTCTGCACATAGCCGGCCGGCGTCGTGCTGATCGCCGAGGCGCCGAGGCCCAGCAGCGTGCCGGCCAGGTCGGTGGTGTAGCCCTGGAAGTTGCGGTGCAGGCCGCCGTGGGTCGCGGCCTTGGCCAGGCTGTCGTCGGGCAGGGCGAAGTGGTCCAGGCCGATCTGGACATAGCCCTCGGCCTTCAGACGCTCGGCGGCCGCCTGGCTCTGTTCCAGGCGCTCGGCGGGACCCGGCAGGGCCGCCTCGTCGATCAACTGCTGGTGGGCCTTCATCCAGGGGACGTGGGCGTAGCCGAACAGGGCCAGCCGCTCGGGCCGCAGGGTCAGCACCGCATCCAGGGTGGTGAGCGTGTTGCGGGTGGTCTGGTGGGGCAGGCCATACATGAGGTCGAGGTTGATCGAAGCGACGCCGGCGGCCCGCAGGGCCTCGACGCAGTCGGCGATCTCCTCGAACCGCTCCTGCCGGTTGACCGCCTTCTGAACCTCCGGCGCCAGGTTCTGGACCCCGAGACTGGCCCGCGACAGGCCGTGCCGGGCGGCCGCGGCGATCCAGTCCCGCGACAGGACCGCGGGATCGAGCTCGGCGGCGATCTCGGCGTCGGCGGCGATGTCGAACACCTCGCGCAGGCCGGTGAAAATGATGTCCAGTTCCTCGACGCTCAGCATGTTGGGCGAGCCGCCGCCCAGGTGGATATCCTCGACCTTCAGCCGGCCCGGCAGGGCCTGGGTCAGGAGGGACAGCTCGCGCATCAGCAGGGTGACATAGTCGCGGATCGGCTCGTGCCGGGTCATCGCCCGGGTGTTGCAGCCGCAGTACCAGCACAGCCGGGTGCAGAACGGGATATGCATATAGACCGACACCGGATCGCCCGGCGGCAGGGCGGCGAGCCAGCCGCGATAGGTCGCTTCATCCACCTCAGGGGTGAACTGCACAGCGGTGGGATAGCTGGTGTAGCGAGGCGCGCGGCCGTCATACTTGGCGATCAGGTGGGCGTCGGCCGGGGCGTGGGGATTGTAGAGCACGGTCATGTCCCCATCATCCTCATGGGGCGGCGGGGTCGCCGTGACCCAGATCAAAAGCCAGGGGGCCGCCACGCTGGTGCGTGGCGGCCCCCAAAAAAGCCCGGCCTGGGCGGATCAGGCCGACCCCTCGTCATCATCATCGATGGGCAGGCTGAACTCGTGCCAGAGGCCGTTCAGGATGCCGAAGGCGACCGCCAGGCCAATGCCCAGTATCCACGCGAAATACCACATTTGGGGGCTCCTTCAGCGGTCAGTAGAGGTCGGGATTGGTGCGCAGGCTGTCCAGGGTGACGCGGCCCCACAGGACCTTGAACACCCAGGCGGTGTAGGCGAGCACGATGGGCAGGAAGATCACTGTCACCACCAGCATGACGAACAGGGTCGTGTGGCTGGAGGAGGCGTTCCAGACGGTGAGGCTGGAGCGGGGGTCGATGCTGCTGGGCAGGATGAAGGGGAACATGGACAGGCCCACCGTCGAGATGATGCCGAGCGCGCCCATCGACGATCCGCCGAACGCCAGCGGCTCGCGGCCCATGCGGATACCCAGGAAGGCCAGGGCCGAACCCAGGAAGCCCAGCACCGGTGCGGCGATCATCCAGGGATAGAGGCTGTAATTGTCCAACCAGGCGCCGGGGGAGGCGAAGGCCCCGCTCCGCAGGGGATTGGAGGGCCCTGCTATGTCGGCGCCGGCGTCCAGGCTGAAGCCCAGCCCGCCGAACCGCACGAAGGCGAAACCCACCGCGAACAGGACGACGGAGGCGAGCGCCGTGACCGACCCGATTACCCTGGCCCGGTCGCGCACCGGCCCATGATCGGCCTTGATGGTCAGCCAGGCCGCCCCGTGGGTCAGCAGCATGGCCACCGACAGGAGGCCGCAGACCAGGGTGAAGGGGGTGAAGAGGCCCAGGAACGGGCCCTCATAGAAGGACCTCAGGTCGCTATCGAGGCGGAAGGGGACGCCCTGAAGGACATTGCCCACCGCCACCCCGAAGACCAGGGCCGGCACGAAGCCGCCGACGAACAGGCCCCAGTCCCAGAAGGCGCGCCAGCGGGGATCAGGCCGCTTGGAGCGGTACTTGAAGCCCACGGGCCGCAGGATCAGGGCCGAGAGCACCAGGAACATGGCCAGGTAGAAGCCGGAGAAGCTGACGGCGTAGACCATGGGCCAGGCGGCGAAGATCGCGCCGCCGCCGAGAATGAACCAGACCTGGTTGCCTTCCCAGGTGGGGCCGATGGTGTTGATCACCTGCCGGCGCTCGGCGTCGGTGCGGCCCACGAAGGGCAGCAGGGCCGCCACGCCGAGATCGAAGCCGTCGGTCAGGGCGAAGCCGATGAGCAGGACCCCCATCAGGGCCCACCAGATGACGCGGAGCGTCGGATAGTCGAGGAGCAGTTCCATGGGGATGATCCTTACTCGGCCGCCAGGGGGATCGGACCGACCGGTTCATCGGCCGGATGCTGGTCCTCGCTCCTGGCGTACGGGCCCTTCTTGATGGTGTGGAGGATGAGGCCGACCTCGACGATGGCCAGGATCCCGTAGAAGACGGTGAAGCCGATGATGGTGGTCCAGAGCTGCGGCACGGTGAGGCTGGAGGTTCCCAGGAAGGTCGGCAGGACCCCCTCGATGGCCCAGGGCTGGCGGCCCACCTCGGCCAGGACCCAGCCCAGTTCGGCGGCGATCCAGGGCAGGGGGATGGCCAGCACCGCCAGGCGCAGGAACCAGCGGGTTTCGTGGCGGCGCATGGAGGCCAGGACGAAGGCGGTGGCGAAGAAGGCGATCATCAGGAAGCCGATGCCGGCCATGATCCGGAAGGACCAGAACATCAGCGGCACATTGGGCACGGTGTCCCAGGCCGCG
>CAZERE010000025.1:0-11431 GCA_964515365.1 uncultured Phenylobacterium sp.
CCAGCCAGACGGCCTTGGCCTCGGGCCGAAGGGCGCGGGGATCGAAGGGGGCGTCCGGGCAGCGGATCTTGGGCAGCAGGCTGTCCATCAGGGCGGCCTGCCGCGGCTTGATCGGCCGCGACTTGATGCGCCCGAAGGAGCGCATCGGGGGATGGGGATCAGACGTCATGGGCGGCAGCCATAGACCGGCGCGGCGTCCCTGTCGTGGGAGCGCGCGCCGGCCGTGATGTTCAGGCCAGGCTCTTCAGCTGGTCGACCAGGTCGGTCTTTTCCCAGGAGAAGCCGCCCTCATTGTCCGGCTCGCGGCCGAAATGGCCATAGGCCGCGGTGCGGGCGTAGATCGGGCGGTTGAGGCCCAGGTGCTCGCGGATGGCCCGCGGCGTCGCCCCGCCGATCAGCTCGGGCAGGATCAGCTCGAGCTTGGTCGGATCCACATGGCCCTCGCCGTGCAGGTCCACATAGAAGGACAGGGGCTCGGCCACGCCGATGGCGTAGCTGATCTGGATGGTGCAGCGGCGGGCGAGGCCCGCGGCGACCACATTCTTGGCCAGGTAGCGGCAGGCATAGGCCGCCGAGCGGTCCACCTTGGTGGGGTCCTTGCCCGAGAAGGCGCCGCCGCCATGGGGGGCCGCGCCGCCATAGGTGTCGACGATGATCTTGCGGCCGGTCAGGCCGGCGTCGCCGTCGGGTCCGCCGATCTCGAACTTGCCGGTGGGATTGACCAACCACTGGGTCTTGCGGGTGATCAGGCCCTCGGGAATGACGCCCTCCACATAGGGCTTGATCATTTCCTGCACGCGCTTGGGCGTGGCCGTATGGAGGCCGATCCGCTTCTTGTGCTGGGTCGAGACGACGATCTTCAGCACCTCGACGGGCTTGCCGTCCTCATAGCGCAGGGTGACCTGGCTCTTGGCGTCGGGCTCCAGGGCCTCGCATTCGCCGGAGTGGCGCACCTCGGCCAGACGCTTGAGGATGTTGTGCGAATACTGCAGGGCCGCGGGCATCAGCTCGGCGGTTTCGTCGCAGGCATAGCCGAACATGATGCCCTGGTCGCCGGCGCCTTCGTCCTTCTTGTCGCTGGCGTCGACGCCCTGGGCGATGTGTTCGGACTGGGCGTGCAGATAGCAGGCGAACTTGGCCTTATCCCAGTGGAAGCCCTTCTGGGCGTAGCCGATATCCTTCACCGCCTGGCGAACCTTGGGTTCCAGGCTGTGGACGATTTCCTTGGTCAGGGCCTTGTTCTCGGCCTTGGACGCGCCGGGGCGCCCGGCGCGCACTTCGCCGGCGAGCACGATGCGATTGGTGGTCACCAGGGTCTCGCAGGCCACGCGGGCCTGGGGCTCGGCGGCGATGAAGGCGTCGACCACCGTGTCGGAAATCCGATCGGCGACCTTGTCGGGATGGCCTTCAGAGACGCTTTCGCTGGTGAAGATATAGGAGGAACGGCTCAAAATCGGGGCTCCGGTCAGGCGACGGCGGCCGCGCGCGCGGCGGGCCGGCAACTTGCCGGGCACCCTATAAAGAAATCCTTATATCCCGCAAGCGGCGCGGTCAGACTTCTTCGACGCTCTCCGTCTCCTCGAGATCGGCCTCCGACTCCTCGGCCATGGTCCGCACCAGGTCCAACAGACGGCGCCGCACCCGGGCGCGGCGGATGCGGGGGAACAGGGTGGCGAGCTCCATCCCCTCCGGCGTCAGCAGAAAGTCATGGACCGTATCGCGGCCGTCGTCGCCGCCATTGGACTGCTGGGCCGGGTCGCCGAGGCCTTCGTAGAAATAGGCGATGGAGGTCTTCAGGGCGCGGGCGACCTCCCAGAGCTTCGAGGCGCTGACCCGGTTGGCCGCCCGCTCGTACTTCTGGACCTGCTGAAAGGTCAGGCCGATGGAGTCGGCCAGCTTCTCCTGGCTGACGCCCAGCTCTTTCCGGCGCAGTCGGATGCGCAGGCCCACGTGCCGATCGACCGGATTGGGGGATCGGTCGAGATCGAGGTCCTTGGTCATGGCGCTCCCTTAACCGAACTGCACATCACTCGCAAAAGGACAAACCGCCCGCAAGCCGCCTTCATCGCCGACGGAGCAAAGGCGCGGCTCCCATAGCTCCCGAAACGAGCAGCATCAGGGCGAAGGGCAGGTTTCCAAAGCGCGAGAACGGGGTCGGGGCGTCCGGCGGCGGCAGGGCTGCGTCAATCACGCCCTTGCGGCCCTGGCTCATCCAGGCGCCGGCCTGCAGGCGGCCCCGGGCGTCGATGACCCCGGAGACCCCCGTGGGGGTGGACCGGACCAGCGGCAGGCCCTCTTCGATGGCCCGGTAGCTGGCCAGGTTCAGGTGCTGCCAGGGGCCTGAGGTGGCGCCGAACCAGGCGTCGTTGGAGACATTCAGGATCCATTCGGCGCGCACCCCGCCGCGGGCGCCGGCCTGGCCGGTGAACCGGGGGAACAGGGCCTCGTAGCAGATGAGCGGCTGCACCGGCGGCAGGCCGGGCAGGGTCAGGGGCTGCGGCGGCGGGCCGGCGGTGAAGTCCTCGGGCATGTTGACCAGGCTACGCAGGCCGAGGCGGGTCATGACGTCGCCAAGGGGCAGATACTCCCCGAACGGTACGAGGCGATGCTTGTCATAGAGCCCCAGGACCTCAAGTCCGCCAATCTCAGCCCGGCGGAAGGCGACCAGGGTGTTGAAATAGTCGAGCTCTGCTTCGCCCCCCAAGCCCACACGGTTTGCGCCCAGCATGAGCACCTGACCTTCGGCGAGGGCGGCCGACAGGCGGGCGCCATAGGGCCGGCCGGGCGCCAGCAGGTCGTCGATCACCGCCGGCAGGGCGCCCTCAGGCCAGATCACCACGTCCGGGGTCACCGCCGCTGGCCGGGTGGAGAGGCGCAGATAGTCGTCGAAGATGAGGTCGAGGTTTTCCGGCCGCCATTTGTCCTTCTGGTCCACATCGGCCTGGACGATCCGCACCACGGCCGCCGAATCCCGCGCCGCCGGGGCCGCCGCCAGGCGCCAGAGGCCGCCGGCATAGAGCAGGGTGAGGACGCCCAGGGCGCTCGCCCCGACGATCCGGCGGCTGCGGCGCTCAAGCCCGGGCAGGACGGCGGGACTGGCGGCCAGGGCCAGGGTCAGCCAGGTGAGGCCATAGGCGCCGACCAGGGCCGCGGCCTGGGACGGCGCGCCGCCGGCCCGCCAGGCCTCCCCCACCAGGTTCCAGGGAAAGCCCGTGAGGATGTTGCCGCGCAGCCATTCCACCAGGGCGAGCGCGCCGGCGAAGACCAGCACCCGGCCAGGCCCCTGCGGCGCGATCAGGCGATAGAGCCAGAGTCCCGCCCCCCAGAAGAGGGCCAGGCCGCCGGCCAGGAAGACGAGCGCGAACGGCGCCATCCAGCCATGCGCCGCGGCGTCCACCAGAAAGGCCTCGGTGACCCACCAGACGCTCAGGGCGAAATAGCCCAGCCCCGCCAGCCAGCCGCGGAAAAAGGCCGAGGCCAGGGGCCGGCGCGGGCCTGCGCCATCCCCCAGCCGCAGCAGCAAAGCCAGGCCCAGCAGGCCCGGCAGGACGCCGAAGGGCGGATGGGCCAGGGCGACGGACAGGCCCGCGCACAGGGCCAGCAGCGCACGGCTCCAGGCGCTGGCCTCCAGGGCCTGCAGAACGCCGCCCAGCCGGTTGAGGGCGGCGCTCAAGCCTCGCCCATCGCCGGGCTCACCGCGGCGCTCGGCGCGCCGGCCGGCGTCGCGGCCGGGGTCGGTCGCAGGCGCACCCGCTTCACCCGGCGGGGATCGGCGTCCATCACCTGCAGCTCGAAGCCGGCGGGATGCTCGATCAGCTCGCCCCGCTGGGGCACGCGGCCGGCCAGGGCTGTGACCAGGCCCGCCACCGTGTCGATCTCTTCTTCCAGATCCGGCGGCGCCAGGGCCTGGCCGACGGCGGCCTCCAGCTCCTCCAGGGGCGCCCGGGCGTCAGCCTCGAAAACCCCGCCCGGCCGGGCGATGATCGACTTGGCCTGGGCCACGTCATGCTCGTCGTCGATCTCGCCGACCACGGCCTCGATCAGGTCCTCGAGCGTCACCAGGCCGTCGGTGCCGCCAAACTCGTCAATGACCAAGGCCATGTGGGTGCGGGCGGCCTGCATCTGCAGCAACAGGTCGGCGGCGCGCATGGAGGCCGGCACATAGAGGGCGTCGCGGCGGACCCGGTGCAGAAAGGCCTCGTCGGCCTTGGGGCCCGAGCCATTGGCCGAGAGCAGCCGGAAGACGTCCTTGACGTGAACCACGCCCACCGGATCGTCCAGGGTCTCGCGATAGATCGGCATTCGGGAATGTTCGGCGTCGATGAAGCGGTCGACCACCTCGCCGAAGGGGGTGGTGAGCTCGACGGCGATGATGTCGGCCCGCGGCGTCATCACATCATCCACCCGCAGGGACTGGAAGGCTACGGCCTGCCGCACCATGCGGTTTTCCGGCTCGGCCTGCGCCTCCACGGTCTCGGTGGGGGCGCCGTTGCGGCCGAAACGTTTCAGTATCGCCCGAAACCCGCCGCCCTGGCGGGGCGGGGCGGGCTCGGGCGGACTTCGATCTTCCGAACTAGTCATGGTCTCCCTGTTCGGCCGCATAGGGATCTGCAACGCCCAGGCCGGCGAGTATTCGCCGTTCCAGGCCCTCCATATCGGCGGCCTCGTCCTCGTTCATATGGTCATAGCCTACAAGATGCAGGACCCCGTGCGCCACAAGGTGCTGCAGGTGATCGGCCAGAGACTTGTTCTGTTGGTCGGCTTCGCGGGCGCAGACGCCGTAGGCCAGGGCCAGATCGCCCAGAAAACCCTCAGGATTCTGCGCGGCCGGAAACGACAGCACATTGGTCGGCCCGGCCTTGCGCCGGTACTCGGCGTTGAGGTCGGCCACCGCCTCGTCGTCGGTCAGCAGCACCGCCACCAGCCCCGACGCCGAATCCGTCTCCGCCGCAGCCGGCCGCCGACCCGCCCCGTCCAGGGCGGCGAGCGCCGCGGCCCGCACCAGGATGGGCGCGTCCGGCAGGGCGTCGGCCCAGGCCTCGTCCTCGATCTCGATATCGATCAATCGGGTCGTCCGTTCATGGCCGCGTCGGCCTCATAGGCGCGCACGATGCGTTCCACCAGCGGGTGGCGGACCACGTCCTCGGCGGCGAAGCGGGCGACGCCCACGCCTTCCACCCCGTCCAGCAGGCTGACCGCGTGGGCCAGGCCCGAGTCCCTAGCGTTGACCAGGTCCACCTGGCTGGGATCGCCGGTGACCGCCATGCGGGCGCCTTCGCCCAGCCGGGTCAGGACCATCTTCATCTGCAGGCGGGTAGCGTTCTGGGCCTCGTCGACGATGACGAAGGCCTGCGACAGGGTGCGGCCGCGCATGAAGGCGATGGGGGCCAGCTCGATCTCGCCCTTCTCGCGGCGCCTGCGGAACTGATCGACCCCCATGATGTCGGTCAGGGCCTCCCAGACCGGGGCCATATAGGGATCGACCTTTTCCGACAGGTCGCCGGGCAGGAAGCCCAGGCGCTCGCCCGCCTCGACGGCCGGGCGGCTGACGATCAGCCGGTCGACCTCGCCGCGCAGCAGGAGGCCCGCCCCATGGGCCACCGCCAGGAAGGTCTTGCCGGTGCCGGCGGGGCCGAGGCCGAAGACCAGCGGATGGTCGGTGAGCGCGTTCAGATAGCGGGCCTGGGCCGGCTTCTTGGGCGCCACCTGGCCGCGGCGGCCCACGGGCAGGCCGCCGGGCGCGGCGCCCGAGCCGATCCGGGCCTGGCCGATGGCGACGCGGACATCGGCCTCATTGATCTCCAGCCCCTGGTCGGCGCGGCTGGCCAGGGCCTGGATGGCGCGCTTGGCCATGCCCCGGGACTTGGCGTCGCCGCTCAGCTGCACGCCGCCGCCGGGCGTCTCCACCAGGACCCCGAAGGCGTCCTCCAGCAGGGCGGCGTGACGGCTGTTGGTTCCGCTGACGGCGCGGGCGGCCGCATCGGTCAGGACGATGAATTCCGGGGCGCGGCTCAAAGGGGCTCCAGGGCGGGCGCGGACTGCGGCTTCAGGGCCAGAACGCCCGAAAGGCTGTTCTTGCTCGCCCCATCGATGCGCACCGGCGCGATCTGGCCGATCAGGGAGGGGTCGGCCTGCGCGTGGACGCCCTGCAGATAGGGGCTGCGGCCGACCAGTTGGCCGGGGTGGCGGCCCAGGCGCTCGAACAGCACCGGCAGGGTCTGGCCCACCTGGGCGGCGTTGAACGCCACCTGCTGGTCGTCCAGCACCGCCTGCAGGCGGGCCAGGCGCTCGGTCTTGACCTCTTCGGCCACCTGGCCGGGCAGGGCCGCGGCCGGCGTGCCCGGACGGCGGGAATATTTGAACGAGAACGCGCTGGCGTGGCTCATCTGGCGCACGAGGGCGAGGGTGGCCTCGAAGTCTGAGTCCCGCTCGCCGGGGAAGCCGACGATATAGTCCGACGAGATGGCGATGTCGGGCCGTGCGGCCCGGATCTTGTCGATCAGCTTAAGATAGGCCTCGACCGTATGGCCGCGGTTCATGGCCTTGAGGATGCGATCCGAGCCCGACTGCACCGGCAGGTGCAGGAAGGGCATGAGGGCGTCCAGCTCTCCATGGGCGGCGATCAGCTCGTCATCCATGTCCCGCGGATGGCTGGTGGTGTAGCGGATGCGGTCCAGGCCGGGGATCTTGGCCAGCGCCCGGGCCAGCGCCGCCAGGCCGCCGCCGGCGTCCGGATCGCGATAGGCGTTGACGTTCTGACCCAGCAGGGTGACTTCGCGCACCCCCTGGTCGGCCAGGCTCTGGGCCTCGGCCAGGATGGCGGCGGCCGGCCGCGACCATTCGGCGCCGCGGGTATAGGGCACCACGCAGAAGGTGCAGAACTTGTCGCAGCCCTCCTGGACGGTGAGGAAGGCGGTGACCCCGCTGGCGTTGCGCGCCGTCGGCAGGGCGTCGAACTTGTCCTCGGCGGCGAAGTCGGCGGCCAGGCGCTCGCCGCGGGCCCGGTGGGTGCGGGCGATCAGCTCGGGCAGCTGGTGATAGGCCTGGGGCCCGACCACCAGATCCACCGCGGGCTGCCGGCGCATGATCTCCTCGCCCTCGGCCTGGGCGACGCAGCCGGCCACGGCGATGGTCATGCCGGCGCCGGCCTCCTGGCGCGCCAGCTTCATCAGCCGGATCTGGCCAAGCTCCGAATAGACCTTCTCGGTGGCCTTCTCGCGGATATGGCAGGTGTTCAGCACCACCAGGTCCGCGTCCTCCGGCGTGTCGGTCATGCCATAGCCCAGCGGCGCCAGCACATCGGCCATGCGCTCGCTGTCATAGACATTCATCTGACAGCCGTAGGTCTTGATGAAGAGGCGCTTTGGGGGCGCGGCGGGGGTCATTCAGGCCTTATGGGGTCGCAGGGCGAGGGGTTCAAGCGGTTCGCGCCACCGGCGAGCCCGGGGGAAGCCCCCATCACCGGGCGACTCAATCCTCCAGGGGCAGGCCATAGAGCTCCAGCCGGTGGTCCACCAGCCGATAGCCCAGCTTGCGGGCGATGGTTTCCTGCAGGGCCTCGATCTCGGGATCGACGAACTCCACCACCTTGCCGGTCTTCATGTCGATCAGGTGGTCATGGTGGTCGTCGGTGGCCTCCTCATAGCGCGAGCGGCCGTCGCGGAAGTCGAGCCGGGCGATGATGCCGGCCTCTTCAAACAGCCGCACCGTGCGGTAGACCGTGGCGATGGAGATGTGCGGATCGACCTGGTGGGCGCGTCGGTACAGCTCTTCCACATCGGGGTGGTCATCGGCGGCCGAGAGCACGCGCGCGATCACGCGACGCTGCTCGGTCATGCGCATCCCTTTTTCGATGCAGAGATTTTCGATCCGATCCACGCCGGTCCTCCTGGTCGCTGATCCTAAAGAATAGGTCTAAGGCCGCCCGCTGTTAAGATCGAGCCTCATCAACAAGGCGTCGATCTGTCGACCACCCCGGTCGTAGTAGTTCCGCCGCAGCCCGACCTGGACGAAGCCGCTGGCGCCATAGAGGGCGATGGCGCCAGGATTGTCCTCGCCCACCTCAAGGACCAGGCTCGAGGCGCCGCCCTGGCGCGCCAGGCCCGCCGCAGCGTTCACCAGGGCCAGGCCGACGCCCCGCCGCCGGGCCTGCGGGGCCACGGCCAGGGTGAGGATCTCGGCCTCCTCGAACAGGATGCGCGACATCACCATGCCCAGGGGGGCCTCGTCCTTAGCCAGCACCGCATAGGCGCCGGCCCCGCCGATCAGGGCGGCGATCTCCGAGGCGCTCCAGGGCTTGTCGAAGGCGGCGGCGTGCAGGGCGGCCAGGGTCTCGGCCGCCTCAGGGCCGGCGGGGCCAAGGGTGATGCTCATGCCATGTCCGGTCCCGGCGCGCCGCCGGGCAGTCTCGCGTCGGGCGCCCGCAGATAGAGGGGCCGCGGCGGCGCTGGGTTGGTCTGGGCCGCAGCCAGCCGGGCGACGGCGGCAGGATCGCAGGCCGGCGCCTCAAGGATGCGGGCGCCGGGCATCAGGTCGGCCAACAGACCCGCCCCGCTTCCGGCCAGAACAGCATCGCGACCACCCGAGAGCTCGGCCACCCGCGCCGCGGCGGTGGCGACCTCGAGCGCGTCGGGCGCCATCAGGGGGCGACCGTCCGAAAAGGCCTGCAGATAAACCTGGCCCCGGCGGGCGTCGATGACGGCGAAGACCAGGCCAGGCCCCAGGGGCTCGGCCAGGGCGGCCAAGGTTCCGACCCCCACCACCGGGATGGACAGCGCCGCGCCCAGCCCCTTGGCGAAGGCCAGCCCCACCCGCAGGCCGGTGAACGAGCCCGGGCCGATGGTCACGCCGATCCGCTCAAGATCCGGAAAGGCCAGGCCCGCCTCCCCCATCACGGCCTGCGCCAGGGGCGCGATCGCCTCCTGGTGGCCCCGGCCCATGGGGTGGCTGGCCTGGGCGCGCACGGTTTCGCCGTCCAGCACGGCGAGCGAGCAGGCGTCCAGGCAGGTGTCGAGGGCGAGCACGATCATAGGCGGGCGCTACCAGCCCCGGTCGGACTTGGAAAGCGCCTGGCGGCATGGACTGGCGCGGGGAACAGGGCGTGCGCAAAGGTGTTGGCTCATCCGCAACCCAAGGGAGGCCCGCATGGACACGCTCGACCCCAACACCGCCGCCGTCAGCCTTCGGGTAAGGGACGCTCGCTTCGTGGCCAAGGTGAAGGTCACGCCGGCCGGCCTGCTGGCCATCGGCGCCCTGGTCTCAGGGATCCTGCTCTCAACCTCCGTCCTGGTCTGGACCGCCACCAGCGTGGCGCGTCGGCGGCCCTTGACCTCGGCGGTGTTGGCCAAACGCTAGAGGAACCTGCGCCTAGAGCGTGTTCCGATAGGTGGGCGTCGTCGCAACGCCAAGCCGCCAACAGCGGGATTGGGCTCTTTGCTGACATTCGCGATTTCAAGGTGCCAGGTCCGACGCCTCGCGGCCAGACAGTTCCTCTTCTCCGTAGGCAGCGAGGAATGCCTCAATCTCAGCCTGCATCGCGCTGTCATGATAGAGTACAGGTCCGTACACATAGTGGTAGCGGGCGTCATCCACCCGCAAACGGTTTATCGACTGAAGGCTGAGCGCGCCCTCTGAGATGGGCCGGCCGAACAGCGCGACATTGAGCGCCGAGGTGTCGTGCTTCGCCTGCGCATAATAGCTCGTGTATCGGATGCCATCAAAACCTGCGGCGTGAGCAGCGCGGGACACGGTTCGGGCGTAGCCGAGCCAATCGGCGTCACGCTTGAGCGAGAGGAAGCGCGCGAAGATGTTGGGGTCCTCGAACGGTGTCGGTCCCCCCCCCTCGATCTGACCAGTCAGGTCCAGTAGCTTGAGCTGCCGCGTAGCCGTCAGCGTGGCGACGACGATCTCGTCGGATACAATGATCCGGCACTCGTGCAGGCAAAGCTCAATGTCGTCGGACGCATATAGCACGGGCAATGTTCCGTCGTCCCAACGACCAGGCTCGCGAGCGACTTCCGGTGGCGGCGGATCAAACGCGGCCGGGGTGACGATGCTTTCATCGGCCTTTGGGTTCTTCCTGATGCGGAACAGCCGCGTGCCGATGGGGAGGACGACGGCCGGGGCTGCTCCAACGAAGGCTCTGGCCGCGCGCTCCCGGACCTCGCCGCCTTCAGCAAACTCGTGTTTCAGGGCGACCTCGCCGACGCGCCAAAGTGGCGGGCCATAGTCGAAGACCACTTCCCCCGTGAGCGCGCGGGCAAGCTTTGCATCGGCCTCCAGGGTCGGGTCGAAGCGTGCGGGATCGGGGTTGGCCTGGTTAGACTGATAAACCGGAGCCATGGACTCGGCGATGTATGAGCCCGAGACGAAGAATAGCTGTACGGCCTCCACCAAGCCCGTTTTGTCGATCCGTCGGCCGCGGCGGCGACACCTGGGACAGTCGCCTTGGCCCAGTCGCGCACGCTCTGAGACGACTGCGCGAAAGCCCCAATTGCCGAAGCAATCCGGGCAAGCCACGGCGCCGCCGGGCACACGCAAGCGTTCCAGAAAGAGGGCAATGGCGGGAAGTGGCATGAGAGGTGAAATACCTTTGCAACCGCGCGCATGCGAGGGTGCCATGCGCGGCAATAAACGTCCGCTTTCTGGAGCTGCGCAAATGTCTGCTCCTGGCGCACGACTGACGGAATGCGGCCATGGATATTGCTGCGCCTGCTACGGTGGCCCTACGGCGCGGCCGCGCTTGAACGGCGGTCTCGCTCACCACCACTGAACTGCCGAACAGATTGAATTGAAAGGACGGCGACATGGCTCTGCTCGACGAGCTCAAGGCTGACCAACTCGCGGCGCGTAAGTCGAACGACCGTCTGAAGGCTGACCTGCTCACCACGCTGATCGGCGAAGCGACGCAGATCACGACCGAGGAGTTCAAGCGCGGCGTGACGGAAATCACGGATGAAAAGGTCGCCGCAACCGTCGCGAAGTTCCTGAAGAATACGAAACTGACCCTGGAGAACCTCGCGAGCGAGCGCGCGCGCCTGATCGAGGCGGGTGGCGACGCGTCTAAGGTCGACCAGCGCATCAAGGCCGCTGAAACCGAACTGGCGATCCTGTCCTCGTATGGCCCGAAGCAGATGACGGACTCGGAACTGCGCCAGGCCATCAACGATTTCCGAGCCAAGAACCCCGACGCCAACGTCGGGACCATCATGGCCCACCTGAAGACGAACTTCGGCGGCCAGTATGACGGCAAGGCGGCCAGCGCGTTGGCCAGGGGCTAAATGAGGGGCGCCGCCGCCGTCAGGCGTAAGCCCTCCCGTCGTCCGCGCCCTACAGCGTCTGCTCGACCCGGGTCACTTCGGGGACATAGTGCTTGAGCATGTTCTCGACCCCGGACTTGAGCGTCGCGGTGGACGAGGGGCAGCCGGCGCAG
>CAZERE010000025.1:11441-32734 GCA_964515365.1 uncultured Phenylobacterium sp.
CTGGGCGTCGGGCGGGCGGAGGCGGCTGTCCAGCAGCTCCTTGATCTCGGTGACGATCTGGGCGACCTCGCCCTCATAGACGGGCTCGACCTCGTCCAGGGCGGCGGCCTCGCCGGTGAACAGCGGCCGGCCGGAAGTGAAGTGGTCCATGATGGCGGCCAGGATCGGCGCCTTCAGGTGCGGCCAGGCCGAATGGACGTCCTTGCCGACGGTGACGAAGTCCGGCCCGAAAAAGACCCGCTCCACCCCTTCGATGTCGAAGAGATCGGCCGCCAGGGGGGAGGCCTGGGCCGCCTCCATGTTGCGGAAGTCATGGCTCCCCTCGCCGGCCACGTCGCGGCCGGGCAGGAACTTCAGGACCTCGGGGTTCGGGGTGGTTTCGGTCTGGATGAACATGGGCCAGATGTGGCCTCTGCGGCTGCGGGGCGCAAGACCCCTGGCGCAACTGGGATATCGAGATCGAGGGTCGGAACATCGGACCCGCCCTCCGCCGTCACCCCGGATCGAGCCGGGCGGTGACGGTGGGGAGGGCGGGCGACGTCTGCTCAGCTAGGCGGTCAGCCGAGCATGTCCTTCACGGTGTCGCGCTCGCCGACCAGCTCGTCATTGGTGATGGCGATCTTGGACTTGGCGAACTCGTCCATCTCATAGCTGGTGACGACTTCGTAGGCGCCCGGCGCGGTGGTCTTCACCGGCATGCCGGCCCAGACGCCTTCCGCAAAGCCGTAGCGGCCTTCCGAATTGACGGCGACGGAGTGGACCTTGCCCGGCGTGACCAGGTCGCGAACATGGTCGATCAGGGCGTTGGCCGCCGAGGCCGCCGAGCTCTGGCCGCGGGCCTCGATGATGGCCGCGCCGCGCTTGCCGACGGTGGGCAGGTAGTCGTTCTTCAGCCAGGCTTCGTCGCCGATGACGTCGGCGGCGGCCTTGCCGCCGATCTTGGCGTGGGTGAAGTCGGCGAACATGGTCGGGCTGTGGTTGCCGTAGATGTAGAGGTCAGACACGTCGTTGATCGAGACGCCGGCCTTCTTGGCCAGCTGGGCTCGGCCGCGGTTCTCGTCCAGGCGCACCATGGCGGTGAAGCGGTCGGGCGTCAGGCGCTTGGCCTGGCTGGCGGCGATCATGACGTTGGTGTTGCAGGGATTGCCGACCACCGCGACGCGGGCGTCGTCAGCGGCCACTTCGTCGATGGCCTGGCCCTGGGCGATGAAGATCTTGCCGTTGTCCTTCAGCAGGTCGGCGCGCTCCATGCCGGGGCCGCGGGGCTTGGAGCCCACCAGCAGGCTCCAGTTGGCGTCCTTGAAGGCCACCTTGGGATCGTCGGTGAGCACCATGTCGGCCAGCAGCGGGAAGGCGCAGTCGTCGAGCTCCATGGCCACGCCCTTCAGGGCCTTCTGGGCGCCTTCGGTGGGGATCTCCAGCATCTGCAGAATGACCGGCTGGTCCTTGCCGAGCATTTCGCCCGAGGCGATGCGGAAGAGCAGAGCGTAGCCGATATTGCCGGCCGCGCCGGTGACCGCGACGCGGATCGGGGTCTTGCTGGTCATGGGGTATCTCCTGGCTTTGGCCGACTTTGTTGGCGGTCCCTAACCCAAGCGGCGCCCCGGCGGCAAGGCTGCTGGCTTGTGGCCTCCGCGCTCTGGCCTCAGTCTGGCGCAATGTTCGCCCTGGACCCCGCCTTTGTGGCCACTTCCCATCCGCTTCTCGGGCTCCCCTTGTGCGAGGCCCGACTGCAGGATGACGCCCGCTATGGCTGGATCGTGCTGATCCCCCGCCTGGCCGCCGCCCGGGAGCTGGAAGACCTGTCGCAAGCCGATCAGGGGCGTCTGATGGCGGAGATTCTGGCCGCCGGCCGGGCGGTGCGGGCGATCGGCGCGGCGCTTGGGCGGCCGGTGGAGAAGCTGAATATCGGCGCGCTGGGCAATGTCACGCCGCAGCTTCACGTCCATGTGGTGGGGCGCCGCGCCGATGACGCCGCCTGGCCCGGCCCGGTCTGGGGCCATAGCCCGGCCCTGGCCTTTGAACCGACCGCCCTGGCGCGGGCGACCGAGGCGGCGCTTGGGCCGCTGAAAAGCCTCTAGCGGCGGCGCAGGGTGACGCTGCGGGGGGTCCCGCTCTCGATCATTTCCCCCGACCACTGCTCCTGGCCCGACGAGGACAGGGTGATCACCGTCGGCGGGGCGCCGGGGCGGGGCGAGAAGCGCAGGGTCACCTTGCCGCCGCTGCGCTCGATATTGTCCAGGAAGCCGAAGCCGTCCAGGGCGCCGGGGCGCCGGGCGTCGCGCCAGGCGCCTTCCAGGGCGCCGGAGCCGCGGTCCACGAACCGCAGGGCGTAGAGGTCGGCGCCGCTGGCCATGGACAGCATCCAACCGCCGTCCAGCGGGCCCTGCAGCCCCTGGGCGGAGTCGAAGGAGGCCCGCAGGCGGGCCTCATAGCTGCGCTCCTCAGCCGTGAGTTCGCCCGCCACCGCCCGGCGCTCGTCCAGGAACACCGGCTGGGAGGCGATCGTCTCGCTGGGCCGCGGCGGCGGCGTGCGCGGGATCACCGTCGGGATCGGGGCCGGCGCGGGGCGCGGCGTGGGGGCCGCAGCGGGCGCAGGCGCTGGCGTGGGCGTGGGCGTGGGCGTGGGAGTCGGGGCTGGGGTCGGCGCCGGTGGCGGGGCGGCGGGCGGCGTCGCCGGCGTGGGGGCGGCGTCGGCCGGCGGCGGCGCAGTGCTCACCGGGCCATCGCCGTTCAGCAGGTCGCCGATCGGGTCGCGCTCCTGGGCCAGGGCGGGCGTCGCCATCAGGGCGGCGAGCAGCAGGCCGGCCAGGACGGGCTGGCGAAACGTCTCGACGATCGGTCGCATGGCGTGGCTCCCTGTGTGGCCGCGGGTCTGGCCCTGGTCTTCGATCAGGCGGCGTCGCCCGGCGCGCGCGACGCCGCTTCGATGGCGCGGGCCACGGCGATCAGGCGCAGAGCTTCGTCCAGGTGCAACCGCTCGACCATGCGGCCCTCCACCCGGATCACGCCCCTAGACGTATTTTCAGGCAAATCAAAGGCCTCCGCCACCTTCTGCGCCCAGTCCACGGCTTGCGGATCGGGGGTGAAGGCGCGGTTGGCGGTCTCGATCTGGCGCGGGTGAATCAGGGTCTTGCCGTCGAAACCGAAGGCGGCGCCTTGCGCGCACTGGCGGGCCAGGCCCGGATCGTCGTCGAGGGCGTTATAGACCCCGTCCAGGATCACAAGTCCGTGCGCCCGGGCCGCCGCCACCATCAGCGACAGCGGCGCGAGCAGAGGCGCGCGGTCCACATCGGGACGGCAGCGCATCTCCTTGGCCAGGTCATTGGTCCCGGCCACCAGGGTGGTCAGACGGTGGTCGGCCGCCGCCGCGGCCAGGGGCTCCAGGTGAAACAGCGACCTGCAGGTCTCGACCATGGCCCACAGGGCCACGCCCGGCGGCAGCCCTTGCGCATAGGCCGCCAGATCCTCCGGCCCGTCGATCTTGGGGACCAGGATGGCGTCGGGCCCCGCCGCGGCCGCCGCGGCCAGGTCGGCCTGGCCCCATTCGGTGGCCAGGCTGTTGATGCGGATCACCACTTCGCGGGGGCCGAACCCGCCGGCCGCCACCACGGCGCAGGCCGCCTCGCGGGCCTCGGTCTTGGCGTCGGGGGCGACGGCGTCCTCCAGGTCGAGGATCACCACGTCGCAGGGCAGGGTCCGCGCCTTGTCCATGGCCCGGGCGTTGGCGGCGGGCATGTAGAGGGCGCTGCGTCGCGGCCGGGCGGCGGGACCGGCGTCGCGGTGAGGCTCAGAGGCGGAAGGCTGTCTCATGGATGCGGGACTCCCTTGGCGCAGCGACCGTCTTAGCGTCTAGAATGGGGCCATGACCATCCGATACGACGCCGACGCCTTGAACGTCCTGGGGGGCGAGCTGCAACGCTGCTCGATGGACCCGGTGACGGGCTTTTTCCGCAACGGCTGCTGCGAGACCGGACCCCATGACCTGGGGCTGCACACGGTCTGCGCGGTGATGACGGCGGAGTTCCTGGCCTATTCCCGCTCGGTGGGCAACGACCTCTCCACCCCGGTGCCGGAGAGCGGCTTTCCAGGGCTCCGCCCCGGCGACCGCTGGTGCCTGTGCGCGCCCCGCTGGAAGGAGGCCCTGGACGCCGGCTGCGCGCCGCAGGTGGTGCTGGAGGCGACCCACGAGGAGACCCTGGCCATCGTGCCCTTAGGCGTCCTGCGCGACCACGCCGCGACGGTCTGAACCGCCTCAGACCAGGGGATAGTCCTTTTCCAGGTGGTAGGCCGGCCCGGAAGACCCGCGCCGGCTGGAATAGAGGCCAAAGCTCGCCACGCTGAAGGGCGGGGACTTGAGCAGGTTGTTGCGCTGGATCCAGGCCGCGACTTCGGCCGGATCAGGCCGCGACAGATAGGCCAGCGTAATGTGGGGCCGGTAGACCCGCCGGTCGGGGACCAGGCCAGCCCGCCGGGCGGCCGCCTCGCAGCGCCCCGCCAGCTGTCTCAGCTCGGCGTTCTCCGCCACCCCGGCCCAGATGGCGTGGATCTCACGGCCCTCTCCGAACGCGCCGACGCCCTCAAGCTCCAGCTGCAGGGGCCGGCCTGTGACGCAGCCCAGCTCGGCGTCCAGGTCGTCGGCCTGGTTTTCCGGGATCTCCCCAAAGAAGCGCAGGGTGACGTGCAGGGCCTCAGGCGGGCGCCAGCGGGCGCCGGGCAGGTCATGCTGGCGGGTCCCCAGGACGTCGGCGATGTCCTCAGGCACGGCCAGGGCGGCGAAGAGACGGAGCATGCTCCGCTTCTAGCCCTCAGACGCCCCTTTCGTCCAACCCCGGCAGCCGGCCATTTCACCAGTGGAACCAACGATTTCCCCTGGCCGCTTACCGGTTATCCTTGTCAGGAGGCCCTAGGGTCCCGATATTAGAACAGCGTCCGATCATGGACGCGCACAAGAAAGGGCTTTGCCTCGATGAGCGACTTCAACCGTGCCCACGCGCGCTCGATCCCCGCGGATCGCGCCGACATGTCGGTGGATGCGGGTCTTCGCGCTTTCATGCTTGGCGTCTACAACAAGGTGGCGCTTGGCCTCGTCGTGTCGGCCGTTCTGGCCTTCGTGACCGGTCAATATCCGCCTGTCCGCGACCTGATGTATACGGTGACGCCGGACGGACGCCTGGCCGGAATGACCGTCCTTGGGATGATTGTGGCCTTCGCGCCGCTGGCCGTGATGCTGTTCGGGGCCTTCGCCCTGAAGAACGCCACGCCGAAATCCTCCGGGATGCTCTACTGGACCATCGTCGCCCTGATCGGGGCGGGCATGGGCGTGCTGACCCTCGTCTACACCGGCGCTTCCATCGCCTCGACCTTCCTGATCACGGCCGCGGCCTTCGGCGCCCTGTCGCTGTTCGGCTACACCACCAAGAAGGACCTGACCGCCTTCGGCAGCTTCCTGATCGTCGGCCTGATCGGCCTGGTGATCGCCATGGTGGTGAACATGTTCATCCAGAGTTCGATGATGGGCTTCATCATCAGCATCCTGGGCGTGTTGATCTTCGCGGGCCTGATCGCCTTCGACACCCAGCGTCTGAAAATGACCTACTACCAGCTGGGCGGCGACCAGGCGGCCATGGGCGTGGCGACCAACTACGGCGCGCTGAGCCTGTACATCAACTTCATCAACCTGTTCCAATTCCTGCTGGCCATCTTCGGCGACCGCCGCTAGCCCCAGCAGACACCTAAAAACGACGAAGCCCCGGCGCTCACCCGCCGGGGCTTTTTCTTTGGGCTCAACCGCGCTGGCGAAGACGCGCGATCAGGCCGCCTTCTTGGCCTTTTTCTTCTTCTTGCCGTCGCCCTTGCCCGCGCCCTTCGCGGCCTTGTCCTTCTTGGCCTTGGGCGCCTTGGCGGGCTTGGGCGCCTTGGCCGGCTTCTCCGGCGCTTCGGCCGAGGCCTCGCCGGCGGCGACCATCTGGCGGAGCTGGGCCAGGAAGGTGTCGCGCTTGGAGGCGCCGATCAGCCGCATCAGCCGGGCGTCAGCCTGGGCCATCAGCGGCTGGGCCTGGGCCAGGACCGCGCGGCCCTCCGGCGTCAGGTGCACGGCGTTGGCCCGGGCGTCGGCCTGGGAGCGCTCCCGGGCCAGCAGGCCCTTGGCGATCATCCGGGCGGCCATGTCGGCCAGGGTGGAGCGGTCGATGCCGGTGGCGCGCACCAGGTCGGTCTGGGTCAGCCCTTCCTGGGCCTCGACGGCCGACAGGACGGCGAACTGGCGCTGGGTCAGGTCGCTGTCGCCGAAGGCGTCGGCATAGATGTCGAGGGAGACCTGCAGGGCCCGGTGCAGGAGATGGCTGGGCGAGCGGTCCAGGGCCGAAACCCCGTCGGCCTCGGCGGCGCCGCCGTCCTGGGTCTTGTCCTTCGCCATCGGCCCGCCCCCTTTGCGATCATCCCGATTGCGCCAAGACTATAGGCCTTCTGCGTCGCTTTGACGACGGAACGTCCGTGGGCGGTGGAAGGCCCGCGGCCGGGCGCTCAACCTGGGCTGGGCGGCGGCGGCGGCTCCTCGGTCTTGGCGTGTTTCATCATCAGCGGCACCTGGCTGAACGAGAAGACGAGACCGAGGATCATCAGGCCCGGCATACGGAACAGCACCCAGACCTCATTGGTCTGGGTGCGCCAGACCACCTCGTTGAGGACGGCGATGGCGATGAAATAGATGCCGTAGTTGAAGGTCAGCTTGCGCCAGGCCGCATCCGGCAGCTGGAGCGCCGTGCCCAGCATCATCTTCAGCGGGCTCTTGCCCAGCGCCAGGCCCCCCAGCAGGCCGGCCCCGAAGATCAGGTTCATGATGGTCGGCTTGATCTTCACGAACATCTCGTCCTGGAAGATCAGGGTCAGGCCGCCGAAGAACAGCGCCGCCCCGCCGGAAATGGCCGGGATCGGCGCGATCCGCCGCTCGAAGACCAGGCCGATGACCAGGGCGAGCGCCGAGCCGGCCACCAGCCACCAGGTGGCCGCGATCAGGTCGCGGCCGGTCAGGAAGAAACCGGCCAGGAAGGCCAGCAGGCCGCCATAGTCGACGACGAAGCGCACCAGCCTGTGGGCGCCGGGCGAAAGCCTCATTGGGTCTCCAGTCCCACCAGGGAGCGGGCGAAGGCGCGGGGCTCGAAGGGTTGCAGATCATCCACCCCCTCGCCAACCCCGATCAGCTTGATGGGCGAGTCCGAGGCCTGGGCCACCGGCACCAGAACCCCGCCCCGGGCGGTGCCGTCCAGCTTGGTCATGACGATGCCGGAGACGCCGATCTGGTTGCCGAAGATGTTCTCCTGGGCGAGCGCATTGCGCCCCACCGTGGCGTCCAGCACCAGCAGGGTCTCGTGCGGCGCCTCGGGATCGACCTTTTTCAGCACCCGGTTGATCTTCAGGAGCTCGTCCATCAGGCCCTGCTTGTTCTGCAGCCGGCCGGCGGTGTCGATCAGCAGGACGTCGTAATTCTCGGCCCGCGCCCGCTCGAGCGCATCATAGGCCAGGCCCGCGGCGTCCGAGCCCGTCGGCCTCGACATGAAGTCCGCGCCGGCCCGCTGGGCCCACACCGCCAGCTGCTCGACGGCGGCGGCGCGGAAGGTGTCGCCGGCGGCCACCAGCACCTTGGCGCCCTGGCGGGTCAGGTCGGTGGCGATCTTGCCCAGCGTCGTGGTCTTGCCCGAGCCGTTGACCCCGATGAACATCACCACATAGGGCTTGGGGCCCTTGAGCGGATCAAAGGTCCCGCGGCGGGCGGCCAGCTCCTCGCCGATCGCCTCGGCCAGGGCCTCCTTGATCTCGGTCTCGTCGGCGCTCTTGCCAAAGCGGGTCTCGGCGAAGCGGGCGGTGATCCGGGCGGCCGAATGGGGGCCGAGATCGGCCTCGATCGGCATCTCCTCCGGCTCCTCGAGCTTGGCCTGGTCCAGGGGCGGCTTGACGAAGCTCGCCACCACGGTCTCCGACATCTGCCGCGACGAGCGCGACAGGCCGGTGGTCAGCCGTTGAAGCCAGCCCTTTTTTTCCTGCGTCATGGGCCGCTTCTAACGCCGGCGGCGCCCGCCGTCACGTGACCAGTCACCGGCGCTCGCAGGATCGCAGCCCAGGGGCTAGCATCCCCCCTCGAACCCGCCCGCAGGGAGCTCAACCATGGAAGACGCCCCAGGCGCGGCCCTTGTCTGGCTGGACTATGCCGCCGTGTTCGTCTTCGGCGCCTCGGGCGCCCTGGCCGCGGCGCGGCGCAAGCACGACATCGTCACCTTCACCTTCTTCGCCGCCGTCACCGGCGTCGGCGGCGGCACCCTGCGCGACCTGCTGATCGATGCTCCGGTCTTCTGGGTGGTGGCCCCGGAATACCTGATCGCCCCCCTGGCGGCCGCCCTGGCGGTCTGGCTGTTCGGCGCCGGGCGGGCGCGGCTGATCATCCTCACCTGGCTGGATGCGCTGGGCCTGTGCGCCTACGCCGTGATCGGCGCGGCCAAGGCCCTGGCCTTCGGCGTCCCGGCCGGGGCGGCCGTGGTGATGGGGGTGCTGACCGCCACCTTCGGCGGCGTGCTCCGCGACGTGCTGGCCGAAGAGCCCTCGGTGCTGCTCAAGCGGGAGATCTATGTCTCCGCCGCCCTGGTGGGGGCTGGCGTCTTCGTGGCCCTGAACACCCTGGGCGTCCCGCAGATGCCCTCGGCCCTGGCCGGCTTCGCTGTCGGCCTGGTCATCCGCGCCGGCGCCATCCTCTTTCGCTGGTCCCTGCCGGGCTTCCCGGGCCGGACAACCTCGGACGAGGCCGACTAGGTCTTCAGTCCCGAGCCTCCAGGTCCTTGAGGAGATAGCGCATCTCGGCGATCTCCCGCTCCTGCGCCTCGATGATCTCGTCGGCCAGCTTGCGCACCCGGGGATCGGTGATCTGCGCGCGCTTGCTGGTCATGATGGCGATGGAATGGTGCGGGATCATCGCGCTCATATAGTCCCGGTCGTCCACCGTGGCCTGGCTGCGGACCAGCCAGAGCGAGCCGGCGAAGACCAGGGCCGCGCCGGCGAAGATCGCGATGTTGAGGGTGCGGTTCTTGTACATGTTCAGCATGAAGCCGAGCATGATCACCGCCATGGTCGCCCCCATCAGCAGCGCCATCCAGGCGCGGGTCTCGCTGAACAACACGTGCTCGATCGCATAGGTGTTCAGGTACATCAGCCCGTACATGATCAGGGTCGAGGTCGCGATCATGGCGGCGAAGCGCCAGTAGGACATCTGCATCGGGGCTCTCCTTAAGGACGCGGGCTTTCGCCGTCGCCGTGGTGACCGGCCGGACCGCCCGGGACCTTCGCCCGGCTCTTGCCGCCGCCCATCAGCGGGCCTCCCGGGCTCGGGCGGCCTGCGTGGGCGCCAGGCTCCAGCCTCTGCCAGCCCCTAACGAGTCCGGTGGGAGAGGGTTGCGCTTGGGGCGCGCGACCGCGCCCTAGGCCGCCGCCAGGGCGGGAACCACCGCCTGGGCCTTGCCGCCCGCGTGGCCCGTGATGCGCAAGGACGCGATCTGGCCGACGGCGGCCTCGCCCTCGAAGACGATCTCGGTGAAGTCCGGGGCGCGGGCGAAGCCGGGGCGCTCGATCAGCGCCTCGACCGAGCGGCCGACCTGGGCCTGAAGATGGCGGGTGAGCGCCGCCTCGCCGGCCGCCCGCAGGGCTGCGGCGCGCGCCTTGATCTGCGCCCTCGGCAGCTGCGGCATCCGCGCGGCCGGCGTGCCCGGACGCGGGCTGAACGGGAAGACGTGCAGGTACGAGAGCCCCGCCTCTTCCACCAGCTTCAGCGTATTGGCGAACATCTCGTCCGTCTCGGTGGGGAAGCCTGCGATCAGGTCGGCGCCGAAGGCCACGTCCGGGCGCACGGCGCGGACCTTGGCCACCAGGGCCAGGGCGTCGGCCCGGCTGTGGCGGCGCTTCATGCGCTTGAGGATCATGTCGTCCCCGGCCTGCAGGGACAGGTGCAGATAGGGGGCCAGGCGCGGCTCAGCCGCAAACAGGGCCAGCAGGTCGTCGTCGATCTCGGCCGCGTCGATGGACGACAGCCGCAGGCGCGCAAGCTGCGGAACCAGCCTCAGGATCCGCCCGACCAGCTGGCCAAGGCTGGGTTGGCCCGGCAGGTCGGCGCCCCAGCTGGTCACGTCGACGCCGGTGAGCACCACCTCGGCATAGCCCTCAGCGGCCAGGCGACGGACCTGGTCCACCACCTCGCCGGCCGGGGCCGAGCGGGAATTGCCGCGGCCGAACGGGATGATGCAGAAGGTGCAGCGGTGGTCGCAGCCATTCTGCACCTCCACATAGGCCCGCGCCCGGTCCTTCAGCCCGTCGATCAGATGGCCGGCGGTCTCGCGCACGCTCATGATGTCATTGACCCGTACGCGGCCGTCGGCCGGTCGGTCGAGATAGGCGCCCGCCGCGCTCTTCTCCGCATTGCCCAGGACGAGATCGACCTCGTCCATGGCCGCAAAGGCGGCCGGATCGATCTGGGCCGCGCAGCCGGTGACGATCACCTTGGCGCCGGGCCGCTCGCGGCGGGCCTTGCGGATCGCCTGGCGGGCCTGGCGCACGGCCTCGTTGGTCACTGCACACGTATTGAAGACGATGGCGTCGGTCAGGCCGTCCTCGCCCGCCCGGGCGCGAATGACCTCGCTCTCATAGGCGTTCAGCCGGCAGCCGAAGGTGACGATGTCCACGCCGGACGGCGTCTTAGCCGTCACGGCAGGGTTCCGGTGAAGTCGAGGCTGGCCGGGCCGGTCATGATCACGTGGTTGTCGGCCTCGCGCCATTCGATGGGCAGGTCGCCCCCGTCGAGCTCCAGCCGAGCGGCTCGATCGGTGGGTCCCCGCCGGACGCAGGCCACCAGGGCCGCACAGGCGCCGGTGCCGCAGGCCTGGGTCAGGCCCGCCCCCCGCTCCCAGACCCGCAGGCGGATATGGTCGCGGGCCTTGACCTGGGCGAAGCCCACATTGACCCCTTCGGGGAACAGCCGGTGATGCTCGATCATCGGGCCGACCTCGGTCACCGGGGCGGTGTCGATATCGTCCACGAAGAAGACCACATGGGGATTGCCCATGGAGACGGCGCCCGGCGTATGCAGCAGCGGGGCGTCGATCGGGCCGACCTGCAGCTCGATGCCGCGGGTGTCCATGGGCTCGTCCAAGGGGATGTCGGTCCAGTCGAGGCCGGGCTCGCCCATGTCGACGCTGACCAGGCCGTCGCCGGCCCGGCTGGTGCGCAGCAGGCGGTCGCCCACCTCCAGCACGGCCTCATCGCGGCCGGCGGCCTCCATCACCAGCCAGCCGACGCAGCGCGAGCCGTTGCCGCAGGCGCCGACCTCCTCGCCGTCGGCGTTCCAGAACCTGACCCGCACGTCAGCCTCGCCCGCCGCCGGCTCCAGGGAGATCAGCTGGTCGCAGCCGATCCCGCGCTCGCGGTCGGCGATCGCGCGCACCTCCTCTGCGCTCGGCGCAAAGGGCTGGCTGCGGGCCTCGACCACGACGAAGTCGTTGCCGAGCCCGTTCATCTTCAGGAACGGACGGCTCATGGCGCGAGACATATAGGATAGAAGCCTCACCAAATCATCCCGCCTGACGCGGGAGGGGAAGACAGATCCGCCCCGACGACTCTAGAAAAGGGGCATGAACGCCCTGCGCCCCGCCCTGATCGCCGCCCTGCTTCTCCCCGCCGCCGCCCTGGCCCAGCCCGCCGCCAGCCCCGCAAGCCCGCCCCGGGCCGACGCGCCGGACCCCTTCCTATGGCTGGAAGAGGTGGACGGCGCCCGGGCTGCCGCCTGGGTCGAGGGCCAGAACGCCAAGGCGCAGGCGCGGCTCGAGGGCGATCCCCGCTACGAGACCCTGCTGGCCGAGGCCCGGGCTATCTTTACAGCCCAGGACCGCATCGCCACCCCGACCTTCCGGGCCGGGGGCGTGGACAATCTCTGGCAGGACGACGCCAATCCCCACGGCCTGTGGCGCCATGCGAGCCTGGAGTCCTACGCCGCCGGGACGCCCGCCTGGACCACGATCCTCGACATGGACGCCCTGGCGAAATCTGAAGGCCGCAACTGGTTCTTCCATGGCGCCGACTGCCTGAAGCCCGCCGAGACCCTCTGCCTTGTGGCCCTGTCGGACGGGGGCGGCGACGCCGTGGAGATCCGCGAGTTCGACACGGTCGCCAAGGCCTTCGTCCCCGGCGGCTTCGCCCTGGCCGAAGGTAAGCAGGACGCCGCCTGGCTCGACGCCGACACCCTGCTGGTCGCCCGCGAATGGGACCCCGGCGAGGTGACGGAGTCCGGCTACGCCTATGTGCTGAAGTCGCTGGCCCGCGACGGGACCGCCGTCGAGCTCTATCGCGGCCAGCCCACCGACGTGTCGGTCTTCCCCATCGTCCTGCGGGGCGAGGGCGGCCGGGCCGAGGCGGTGATCGCCGGCCGCGGCATCACCTTCTACGAAAGCGACTTCATGCTGCTGGGCGAGGGCGCGCCGACCCGGCTGCCCCTGCCGAAGAAGGCCGAGTACGAGGCCTATGTGAGCGGCCAGGCGATCTTTTCCCTGCAGGAGGCCTATGGCGACCTGCCCCAGGGCGCCCTGGTGGCCTTCGACCTTGCGGAGCTGAAGGCTGATCCGGCCGCCGCCAAGGCCCGGCTGATCTTCGCGCCCGGTCCCCGCCAGGCCATCCAGGACGTAGGCGCGACCGACAGCCGGCTGGTCGTGGCCCTGCTGGAGGACGTCAAGGGCGCGGTGGACGCCTGGGCCTTCGAAGACGGCGCCTGGACCTCGACCCGCCTGCCCCTGCCCGCCGACGCCAACATCACCCTGACCGACCTCGCCGCGGACGACGACGCCCTGTTCGCCAAGGTCGAGGGCTTCCTTGAGCCCACCAGCCTGTGGCTGGCCGACGCCGCCGCCGCCAGCGCCCGCCAGGTCGCGGCCCTCCCCGACCGGTTCGACCCTGCGACCCATCTGGTGGAGCAGCACTGGGCGACCTCCAGCGACGGCGCGCAGATCCCCTATTTCGTGGTCCGCCCCAAGGCCGCAGCCCTGGATGGCCAGATCCCCACCCTGATGTACGGCTATGGGGGCTTCGAGGTCGCCAAGCCGCCGATCTACATGCCCGAGGCCGGCAAGCTGTGGATGGCCAGGGGCGGCGCCTATGTGATCGCCAATATCCGCGGCGGCGGCGAGTTCGGCCCGGCCTGGCACCAGTCGGTGCTGCGGGAGAACCGCCAGCTGGCCTTCGACGACTTCGCCGCCGTGGCCCGCGACCTCACCGCCCGGCAGATCACCTCGCCGCGGCGCCTCGGCATCTATGGCCGCTCCAACGGCGGGGTGCTGACCAGCGTGTCCATGACCCAGCACCCGGAGCTGTGGAACGCCGTGGTGATCGAAAGCCCGCTGATCGACATGCTGCGCTATCACAAGCTGCCGGCCGGGGCCTCGTGGGTCGGCGAGTATGGCGACCCCGAGGTGGCCGAAGACCGCGCCTTCATCGCCCGCTATTCGGCCTATCAGAACCTCAGGGCCGGCGCCGACTACCCCGAGGCCTACATCACCACCAACACCCGCGACGACCGGGTCCATCCGGGCCATGCGCGCAAGTTCGCCGCCGCCCTGGAGGCGCTGGATGTGCCCTACATCTACTACGAGCCCGCCGCCGGCGGCCACGCCAACGACGCCGACCCCCAGCTCAACGCCGCCCGCTGGGCGCGGCACTATGTCTATCTGATGCAGCGGCTGATGGACTGATCATCCGCCGCTTGCAGAGCAAGCCCGACCTGAGTAGGTTCCGCGCCTCGCTCAGCGGGCCTGCTTATCCCAGGCCCCCTTGCTGGCCCTAGGAGAGGTGGCTGAGTGGTCGAAAGCACCGCACTCGAAATGCGGCGTGCCTTTACGGGCACCGTGGGTTCGAATCCCACCCTCTCCGCCAGCCACCACTTTAGGCCGTTTTTAGCGGTTCTGTGCGGCTACTATTTTCCCATATTTCCAGTTGGTTGAGTCAAAAACCCTATCTTTCCATCGGCTTGGTCCGCCGCAGTTCGATTTTATCCCATCTTGTGGGTTCAGCCTGCTGGAGAAGCGTGTCCTATTTGATGCGTCAGTGGGCGATCTACCTGGGAACAGATATAAAGATGGCATTGCCCAACGCGTCTTCGGAGTGAAGGGCATCTTTATTCTAGCTGCCCGAGAAGGCCTCCATGGCAGCCATCAAATGTGACATCGGCCTAGATGAAGAAGCATAACACGCCTGTATATCGGCTATGACTATTTTCCTTCATTAATCCTTAGGCCTTCGAGCAGCGTTAATTTGCCCTCTTTCGCATTGACTGGCCAAACGGTCACAAGTGAATTCCCATTTACTGACGCGGTTACCATTATGCGCCGCTTTTCTGCGCCATGCTTGCTAGGTTGGGCCCAGCCCTCGTAGCAAAACGGCTTAGGGGAAAGCGATCCACTGTATGAGATACTGCCAATGACGAACTCGCATATTGCCTCGTCTGATTTACAGGTTAGCATCAATCCTTCCGGATTAGAAAACTGTCCCTTTAGCCAACGATCTCCTGTTTTCTGCCAGAAAGCCAGCGCTTCCCTGACCGCCCGCAGGTATGATCTATAATCCTTATCCCACTCCGCCCTTATTTCTGAGACGGCCCTTTCCTCATCAGTTCGAGCGTCCATTAGGGCGTTCTTAGCTGACATAAAGTTCTTGTTTTCATCAGACCCTATTGGGGCGTTCTTCGCAATTTCTTCTGCAAATACGAGAAAATTGTCGCTTATAAGAGACTGAATTAGATTTGATGCTGCAGTTTGACTGCCTTTCTCCAGCGCCTTTTTGTAGTAGTCGTAACGCGTCGCCTCAAGGTCAAGTCGGCCGTATATTACACCTATGTTATTGTATGTATCCGCGCTAGGCTCATAATGCTTAATAAGTTCTTCGTAGTGTTCATAGCTTAAAATTGATAAATCCTCATGATCAGACGCTTCATGTGCAATCTGAAATCGATGCGCAGAGGCGTTGGGGTCGAATCTTAGAATAAACTCACGTATCATTATTGACGAAAACGCGTCTCCCTTTACTGCCTCCTCTTTTTGAAGAGCACCAAGAAGCGTGGCGATGTGTCCAGGACTATAGCCAGCCTGAATTCGCTCCCATACAAAATTGTACGACTTTTCTATGCTGTCGTGACGAGAGTAGAATTGTATTAGCTCTGATAGGACTATTTCAAGCTGAGAGCCGCCTCGCGCAAATGCTTGCTCAAGTGTGGCTCGGGCCTCCGCCACCTGTCCTATGCGGGTTTGTATTCGGGATATAAGGACTAGGGGAATTGCCCAGTCGGTATTTTTTTGCGCTAGATCAAGTAGAGGTTTTACTCCATCTACCCCTTGAAGCTCAGACGACTTGTTTACGTACCACGACTCCCAAAATTCTGTCGCGCTGGCATAAGTTGTCTCATTCCGAAATAGGTTGAATTCTCTTTCTAGTGTTTGGTAATCCTTGGCCGAGACCAACGTCTCGATGTTGCTCTCCGATATATCAATATCGGATTGAGCTATTTCGTCATTATCGATGTCTTTTTGTTTTGGTGTTTCTGCTGGCGTTGTGTCGCCGATCAGATCGGGATCGGCCTTTGATCCATCGTGGGGCTTAGAGCGAGCGCCCAGCTCGAACCACTCCTTGACCCTTATATTCAGCTCTATCTTCCCAAAGGCCACGAGGATGGCCACGAAGGCGATCGTGAGCGCGGAAATGATAACGGCAATAGGCACCGCAATCGCTTTTGCTAGTTCTACGTAGTCCAAGCTGCCCCCCCCCGGTTTTGTTCGTCGCTAGCCTGGCATTGATGGTGAGTACAATCTAGGCGGCGCGGCCCACGGCTGCTCGGTCCGCGGCGTCGCAAACCACTCGTTCCGATACGCCAGCGCACGAAGTCGAGACACACACACCATTTCCCAGAGCACAGTGATGCACCCCCCGCCCCTCGCCTCCCCCCACCGCATCATCCTCGGCCTTGTGTCGAGCATCCCTCGTCGGGGCGGGCGCGAGCGTCGAGAGGGATCCTGGGCACGACGCCCAGGATGACGTTTTGAGGGATCACCATGGGTGAGCGCGCTTTGAGCGCTAAGGCTTTTCTCCCGCCGGTCCTCTCCCTGCTGATCGCGCTCTTCTGGCGGACCTATATGCGCCGGGGGGATCGAGAATGTGCGGCGCCTGACCGAGGCGGGCTGAGGCCTCACCGCCACACCTCCGTCGCCCTCGGACTTGATCCGAGGGCCCATGATCGCCCCCGCTCTCCGATGTGCATGGATGCCCCGGTCAAGCCGGCCCATGACGGTGTGGGGGCCGCACGTCCCAGCGCCCCTCGCCTCCCTCCATCGCGTCATCTTCGGCCCTGCGCCGAGCATCCCTCGTCGGGGCAGGCGCAAGCGTCACGAGGGATCCTGGGCACAAGGCCCAGGATGACGGGGGAAGGGGCGCCGCGGCCGGCCGCCCGCCCCTTCGTGTCCTTCGCTCGCCTTCGAGTCCTTCGTGACCGCGCTTTCCCTGTCGCGCCCCCTCGGCGACCCAGACTTAACTGTAGATTCGGACTTACCTGCCCATGATCGCGGTCTTGATTGTCGGGGTCTTCGCGTGCGAGCAGCTGTCCTTTCTGGCGTGGCCCCGGGGCCGGAGCCCGACCTTTTCATCGCGCAGCTTGAGCAGGCGCGCGCCCAGATCGAGACGCGGTTCGCCAGCGCCGGCGAGCAGCTGGCCCAGTCCCTCGAGGTGGTCAGCGGCCTGATCGGCGGCCTGGACACCCTGCGCCAGGCGCTGAGTTCAGACTCCGTCTCGCGCACCACCGAGGATCTGCAGCAGACCGCCGAGGCCCTGGGCGGCCTGCCGGCGGTTCAGGCCGAGCGCCTGGGCCAGCTGGACCAGCTGCAGCAGGCGAGCCATCTCCTGCGCAGCCATGTCGACGACATGCGCCAGCTGCTCCGCTACCTGCGGGTCTTCGCCCTCAATGTGAAGATCACCGCCAGCACGACCACCAACAGCTGGCAGGAATTCGCCGGCTTCGCCGAGGCCATGTGCGAACAGATCGACATGGGCGGCGGGCTGCTGAAGGAATTCGCCGAGACCCTGGACACCCTGACGGTCCAGCTGGACGGCGCCCTGACGTTCGAACAGGCGCTGACGGAGCAGTACCGCACCCTGCTGCCGGCCGTGCCCCACCGCCTGGCCACCAACGCCTCGGCGATCGGCGTGCATCACGCCAAGATCGCCGAGGTCGCCGCTTCGGTCACCGCCGTCGCCCGCGACATCCAGAACAAGGTCGCCGGCGCCCTCATGGCCCTGCAGATCGGCGACATCACCCGCCAGCGGATCGAGCACGTCCAGTTCGGCCTGGGCGTGATCCGCGACCTGGACGCCGCCGGCCTGTCGGCCGACGCCCGCGACCGGCTGGAGCGCCGCGTCCTGCACATGCTGGCCGAGCAGACGGCCGACACCGCCGCCGACTTCCAGGCCGAAGCCCAGAAGGTGGCCCAGAACCTGGCCGGCCTCGCCGACGACACCGACAAGATCACCGTCTTCCACGCCCTGATGGACTCAGGCGGCGACGGGGAGGGCCTGCGCGACCTGGAGGTCAGCGTCAGCCAGGCCCGCGGCCTGGTGGGCGACGTGCAGGCGGCCACCGCCAACGCCAGCAAGATCGCCAACGATACGGTGGCGACCATCGCCATCCTCGAACAGCGGGTGGACGTCATCCATCTGGTCAAGCGCGACATCCAGCAGATGGCGATCAACTCCAGCCTGCGATGCGGCCGGCTCGGCGAGATCGGCAAGCCGCTGAACGTCATCGCCCTGGAGCTGACCAATCATGCCGGTCGGCTCGAAGAGGCGGCCGACCGCACCCTGGACTCCCTCGACGCCCTGGCCGGCGTCGCCGCGGGCATGGAGCCTGACGCCGCCGCCCAGCACGGCGGCGACGCCATGGCCGCCCGTCTGGACGGCGCGGCGGGTCAGCTGCGCGCCGCCGCCGACATCGTCGAACGCGACCTGGCGGGCATGTCAGACCAGAGTGAGCTGGCGGCCCGGGCGCTCGGGGCGGCGGCCGACCACCTCGGCCGGCAGGACGCCCTGGGCGACGCCGTCCAGGCCGCGGCCCTGGCCCTGGCGCAGGCGGCCGGGCCGGCGGTCGAGGACATCGACGATATCCAGGACGAGGTCGCCGCGGCCATGGCGACCATCGGCGCCCGCTACACCATGGCGCGGGAACGGACGATCCACGCCCTGCACGCGCCGCAGGCGGCGGACGCCGCGCAGGCCGCCGCACCGCCGGTCAATGACGACGCCCTGCTGGAGGCCGCCCTCTTCTGAGGGCGCGCGCCATCACCGGCCGGCCCCGGCTCTTTCCTTAAGGACGTTCGTGGTCGGGCGGAGCGCGCGCTCAGCGCGCGGCGTCGACGGCCATGATTTCCCGGGCGATCTGCTCCAGGGGCAGGACCTTCTTGGCGGCGCCGCGGCCGATGGCCTCCTTGGGCATGCCGAACACGATCGAGGTGGCCTCGTCCTGAGCCACGGTGACGGCGCCGACCTCTTTCATCTCCAGCAGGCCGCGGGCGCCGTCATCGCCCATGCCGGTCATGATCACGCCCATGGCGTTGGCCCCGGCCGCCCGGGCGGCCGAGCGGAACAGCACGTCCACCGAGGGGCGGTGGCGCGACACCGGCGGGCCTGTGCGGACCGACACGTGATAGCGCGCGCCGCGGCGCTCCAGCATCATGTGCCGGTCGCCTGGCGCGATCAGGACATGGCCGCGGAGCACCGGGTCGCCGTCCTGGGCCTCCTTGACCTCCACCTCGCACAGATTGTTCAGGCGCTTGGCGAAGGCCGCCGTGAAGCTCTCGGGCATGTGCTGCACCACGATGATGCCCGGCGCATTGGCCGGCAGCACTTCCAGCACGGCCCGCAGGGCCTCGGTCCCGCCGGTGGAGGCGCCCAGGCAGGCGACCATCTCGGTGGTGTGGGCCATGGCCCGTGGCCGGGGCGGCGGCAGCATGGCGTCGGCCGTCAGCTTCTGGGCCGGATCGGTGGCGGACCGCACCGAGCGCCGGGCGCCCAGCCTGGCCTTGGCCGCGGCCTTGACCACGTCGCAGATCCGGTCGGCCTCCTCGGCCAGGAAGTCGGCGGCGCCGATCCTCGGCTTCAGGATGATGTCGACCGCCCCGGCGTCGAGGGCCTGCATGAGGGTTTCGGAGCCGGCCTCGGTCAGGGACGAGCACATCACCACCGGGATCGGCCGCTGGGACATGAGCTTGCGCAGGAAGGTGATGCCGTCCATTCGCGGCATCTCGACGTCCAGGGTGATGACGTCGGGAATCTCCTCCTGGATGCGGCGCGCGGCGACGAAGGGGTCGGAGGCGACGCCGATCACCTCGATGTCCGGATCGGCCGAAAGGATGGCGACCAGCGTCTGTCGCACGCTGGCGGAGTCGTCGATGACGAGAACCCGGACCTTGGACATGGGGCGCCTCAGTGCTTCCGAAACACGGTGTTGGCCACGGCGGCCACCGGCAGATCGACGCCGGTGATGCTCTCGGAGTGACCGATGAAGAGATAGCCGCCCGGGCGCAGATGCTTGCACAGCCGCTGCAGGACCTTGGCCTGGGTCGCCTTGTCGAAATAGATCATGACATTGCGGCACATGATGAGGTCGAAGGGCTCGCCCACGGCGTAGGCCTGATCCATCAGGTTCAGCCGCCCCAGGGTCAGCCGGGCCCTCAGGCTGGGATGGATGCGGATGTCGCGCCGCCGGGGATCGTTCGGCGTCATCACGAACCGTCGGCGCAGGTCGGCGGGCACAGGCGCGACCATCTCGGCGGGATAGACGCCGCGCTGGGCGGTCGCCAGCACCTCGGTGCTGAGATCGGTGGCGAGGATGGCGAAGTCGGGGCCGCCGGTCCTGTCGAGGTGGTCCTGCATGACCATGGCCATGGTGTAGGGCTCGGCGCCCGTCGAGCAGGCGGCGCTCCAGGCGCGGATCTTTCGCCGCCCGGCGGCCGCCAGCTCCGGCAGGGCCGTCTGCGCCATGAACTCGAAATGGCGGGGCTCGCGGAAGAAGTCGGTCTTGTTGGTGGTGACGACGTCGATCAGATGGATCGTCTCGGATTCCAGCCCGTCGTCATTGAACAGATAGTCGCAATAGCTGTCGAAGGTCGGCCGGCCCGTGACGCGCAGGCGCCGACGAAGCCGCCCTTCCAGCATGGTGCGCTTGGAGGACGGCATCTTGATGCCGCTATAGTCATAGATGAAGCGGGCCAGGCGCTCGAAATTCCGGGCGCTGAGATGGTCTTCGAAGGGCAGGCCTTCGGATCGGGCGGCGGCGGACACTGGAATTCTTCCTTTGGGCCGTCGCGGTTCAGGCCGCGTGGCCGATGTCGGCTGAGGCGAGGGCGGCGGCTTCGTTGGACGACAGGAGCCGGCCGAGATCGACCAGCACCACGAAGCCGTCCTCGCGACGCACCACGCCGGAGATGTATTCCGATCTCCACCTGACGCCGATGTCCGGCGCCGTCTCGATCTGGTCGCGCCCGAAGGGCGCGACCTCAAAGACGCGATCGGTGACCAGGCCGAGGCTCAGGACGCGGTCCTCCAGCGGAATGTCCACGACGAGGATGCGGGTATTGTCCGTCGGCTTGGCCGGGGTCATGCCCAGACGCATCCGCAGATCCATCGTCGGCACGCCGCGCCCCCGCACATCGGTGAGGCCAAGGAGATAGGCCGGCCCGTTGGGGATCTTGAAGGGGGCCTGATAGTCCAGGATCTCCCGCACCAGGGTCACCGGGGCGGCGAAGACCTCGTCGCCCAGGCTGAAGGTGACGTACTGAGCCTCGTCGGCGGCCATCAGGCGGACTCCCGGAAATCGAGGTCCTCGGCGTCATGCCCGCCGACCGCCATGTCCAGGGCGAAGCCCTTGGCCCGGGCCTGCTGCTGCAGGACATCGGGCTTGCGGGACGGCGCCTTGGCCTTGGACTTGGCCGGCGCGAAGCTGGCCGGGGCCTTGGCGGGCTTGGCCGGCGCACGGGCCGGCGCGCGTCCGCCGGTGGTGTCGGTCCGGAAGAAGGCGATGGAGGTCTGCAGCTCCTCGGCCTGGGCGGCCAGTTCCTCGGAGGTGGCCGACATCTGTTCAGACGCGCCGGCGTTCTGCTGCGTCACCTTGTCGAGCTGCTGGATGGCCTCGTTGATCTGGCTGGCGCCGATGTCCTGCTCGCGGCAGGCGGCGCTGATCTCGG
>CAZERE010000026.1:0-28863 GCA_964515365.1 uncultured Phenylobacterium sp.
CAAGGAGGTCGTGGTGGTCGGCGGCGGCAACACCGCGGTCGAGGAGGCCCTGTTCCCCACCAACTTCGCCTCCAAGGTCACCCTGGTCCACCGGCGCGACGAACTGCGGGCCGAGAAGATTCTGCAGGAGCGCCTGTTCGCCCATCCCAAGGTCGAGGTGATCTGGGACAACGCCATCGACGAGGTGCTGGGCGAGGCCGATCCCCTGGGCGTCACCGGCGTGCGGCTGAAGAACGTCAAGAGCGGCGAGACCCGGACGATCGACTGCGCCGGCGTCTTCGTGGCCATCGGCCATGCGCCGGCTTCGGAACTCTTCAAGGGCCAGCTGTCCATGGACTCGGCCGGCTATCTCGATGTGAAGGCCGGGACGGCCACCACCGAGATCGAAGGCGTCTACGCCGCCGGCGACGTGACCGACGACGTCTACCGCCAGGCGGTGACGGCGGCGGGCATGGGCTGCATGGCCGCCCTTGAGGCGGTGCGATTCCTGGCCGAGGAAGACCACCGCAAGGCGCATAATCCGATCAGCCACGCCGAAGCCGAGAAGATCGGCGTCTGGTAGGCGTTCCCCCCGACGACTAGACGAGGGCCTATGACCAATCTGATCGTGCGCGGGGGCCGCCCCCTGCGGGGCGAGATCACGCCCTCCGCCAACAAGAACGCCGTCCTGCCGGTGCTGTGCGCAACCCTGCTCAGCGACGCGCCCCTGGTGCTGCACCGGGTGCCGGACATCACCGATGTGCGCAAGATCCTGGAATTCTTCCAGGCCCTGGGCAGCCAGGTGGACATGGACTACGCCACCGGGACCCTGCGGCTGCACCACGGTGAGAACCTGCGGGCCGAAGGCGCGCACCTGCCGCTGGGCATGCGCTCCTCGGTGATGCTGATCCCGGCCCTGCTGCACCGGTTCGGCCAAGCAAGCCTCGAGGACGAGGCCAAGGGCTGCACCCTGGGCGCCCGGGAGATCGACCCGCACCTGGAGGTCTTCGAGGCCTTCGGCGCCCGGGTCGAGACCCGCGACGGCGCGATCCTGATCTCGACGCCGGAGGGCTTCCACGCCACCCGCCACTGGCTGGACTACGCCTCGGTGACCACCACCGAGAACTTCGCCATCTGCGCGGCCACCGCCAAGGGAACCTCGCAACTGGTCAATGCCGCCTGCGAGCCCCACGTCCAGGAATTCTGCCGCTTCCTCATCCAGATGGGCGCCAGCGTCCAGGGGGTGGGCGCCTCGACCCTGACCATCGAGGGCGTCGATAAGCTGACCGGCACGACCTTCACCTTCCAGGACGACTTCCACGAGGTCGCCACCTTCCTGGCCATGGGCGCCATCACCGGCGGCGACGTGGCGGTGCGCAACGGCGCCTCGGAATCCTTCCCCCTGATCGACCGCACCTTCGCCAAGTTCGGGGTCGAGGTGGAGCACAGGGACGGCTGGTCCCGCGCCCGCCTGGACGGTCCCCTGCATGTGCGCCAGCCCTATACGAGCCACATCCTGCAGAAGGTCGAGGCTGCGCCCTGGCCCTATGTGCCGGCCGACCTGCTGCCGATCTTCATCGCGCTCGGCGTCCGCGCCGAGGGCTCGGTGATGTTCTGGAACAAGGTCTATGAGGGCGCCCTCGGCTGGACCTCGGAGCTCGCCAAGTTCGGCGGCCATGCGGTGCTATGCGATCCCCACCGGGTGATCACCTATGGCGGCAAGCCGCTGTTCCCGGCCCAGGTGGAGAGCCCCTACATCATCCGGGTGGCCATCGCGCTCTTCATGCTGGCCGCCAGCATCGAGGGCAAGTCGACCATCCTGAACGCCGCCCCGATCAAGCGCGCCCACCCCAACTTCGTCGAGAACCTCAACGCCCTGGGTGCCGACGTGGAGTGGGTCCTGGGGGACTGAGGCCATGATCCGACACGCCCGCGCCGCCGACCATGCCGCCATTCGCGCCGTGAACCTGGCCGCCTTTCCTGAGGCCGCCGAGGCCGATCTGGTGGAGCGGCTGCGGGGCGACGGGGACGTGGTGTTCGAAATGGTCGCCGAGGATCAGGGCGAGATCGTCGGGCATATCCTGTTCAGCCGGCTGTGGGCCGACAGCGCCAATCTCTATGTCGCCCTGGCGCCCATGGCTGTGCTGCCCGAACGCCAACGGCAAGGCCTCGGCTCGGCCCTGGTGCGAGGCGGGCTGGAGTTCTGCAAGGAGTGCGGCGCCCACGGCGTCGTGGTCCTGGGCCATCCCGACTATTATCCGCGCTTCGGATTTTCCGCCGAGGCCGCGGGCAATATCCGCTCGCCCTATGCCGGATCGCCGGCCTTCATGGCCAAGGCCTTCGAAGACGACGCCTTCGAGGCCCCCCTCACCCTGGCCTATCCGGACGCCTTCAACGGCCTTTAGTCGGTGGGACCGGCCGCGGGCGCGGCGTCCCGCTCGGCGTCCAGTTCAGCCTCCACCTGGGCCAGGCGTTCATTGATCTGCTGGATTTCTTCCGCCGTCGGCTGACGCCGGCTGGGGGTCAGCACGCCGGCCACCCGGGTCTGGGCCTCGCCGGCTTCAGGGGCTGCGACCTCATAGGTGCGGACGTCGCCGGCCAGGTCCAGGGTCAACTTCCGGCCCGGCGCGATCCCCTGTCCGCTGGGATTGAGCAGGCCCTGGGTGCGGGCGTCGATGCCGCCGAGGATCGCCACGGTCAGGTTCTTCTCGCCGCCCACATAGCGGCTGGTGAAGGCCGGCGGCTCGCCCATGGGGCCAGTCCAGCGATAGAAGATGTGCGCGCCGACCTGGGTCATCTTCACCAGGGTCGGGGCCCAATAGGGGGCGACATAGTCGGCGTGATAGTGGGTGGCCGACCCCACGTCTTCCTCGACGAAGCCGTCCAGGGCCTCGCTGGCCACCGCCTCCACCTGGCGCCACAGCCAGGGCTCAGGCGCCCAGGTCAGGGACCCGTCGCAGGTGAAGCTGAACTGGCAGCCGGTGCTGCGGGCCGAGCCCTGGAAGACCACGCCGCAGACCGAGTTGGGATAGGCCGGGTGGCGCACGCGATTGAGCACCACCTGGGCCACCGCCCTTTGGCCCTCCGGCGGCTCGCGGGCGGCCTCGTAATAGATGGCCTGGCTGAGGCACCGCAGCGCCTGGGCGCGATCCTGCCGTGAGGCCCGCAGGATGAAGGGCTCCATGGGGTTGATCGGCAGGTCGGCGAAGGGCTTGAGCGCATTGATCTCGCGGGCCGCCATGTCGAAGGCGGTGCCAAAGCCCAGCGTCGGCAAGGTGGCCAGGTCATAGGTTTCCCACCCCTTGACCCGACCCCAATAGTCCGTGGCGGGGGCTGGGTCGTGGCGCCGCGCCAGGGCCAGCATGGCGGGATCCATGTCGGCGCTCACCCGGCGCAGGCCCTCGTCCGAGAGATTGCGGGCCACGGTGGCGAGACCGGCGGCGCGGCCGTCATTGAGGGGGCGGTCATAGCTGGTGAGGCAGCCGCTCAACGCGAGCGTCGCAACGAACAGGGCGACCGAGCGAAGGGGCGAGATCAAGAACGGCTGTCCTGGCGAGGCTGCGGAAAAACCTCCCGCACGGGGCAAGCTATAGGCGACATGAACACGGCGAAAAAGCGGGCGATGCGGCCTATACCCTGGCTTGAGCGCTTGCATCGGGGGTTCAAGGGTCTATATCTGTGACAGACGAGTTATGCTCTCAATGAGCATATTAGAGGCGCCTCGCTGATACCCGAGCCCGGAGGCGTCTTTTTTGGGCCAGAGAAATGCTCATCATGAGCATAAGGAGGACGCCATGGCCGCAGACGGTTTTGCTCCGCTCGCCTTCACCCCTGAAGTCGAAGCCGAAACCCAAGCGCTTTGGGACCGCGTCAAGAAGCACGTCACCCCCATGGAGTGGCGGCTGCAGGCGCCGCTGATCGCCGAGATCAACCGGATCAAGCGCGAGAAGAACGCCGTCATCCTGGCCCACAACTATATGACGCCCGAGATCTTCCACGGGGTGGGCGACTATGTGGGCGACAGCCTGGGCCTGGCCAAGGAGGCCGCCCGGTCCGACGCCGCCATCATCGTCCAGGCCGGCGTGCACTTCATGGCCGAGACCTCCAAGATCCTGTCGCCGGATAAGCGGGTGCTGATCCCCGACCTGCGCGCCGGCTGCAGCCTCGCCTCCTCGATCACCGGCGAGGATGTGCGCCTGATCAAGGCCCGCTATCCCGGCATTCCGGTGGTCACCTATGTGAACACCACCGCCGACGTGAAGGCCGAAACCGATGTCTGCTGCACCAGCGCCAATGCGGTGCAGGTGGTGGAGCATGTGGCCAAGGAATGGGGCGTCGACCGGGTGATCCTGATCCCCGACGAATTCCTCGCCCGTAACGTGGCGCGCCAGACCGACGTCAAGATCATCGCCTGGCAGGGCCGCTGCGAGGTGCATGAGCGCTTCGAGGCCCAGGACATCCTGGACCTGAAGGCCGCCTATCCGGGCGCCCAGGTTCTGGCCCACCCCGAATGCCCGGCCGAGGTGCTGGAGGTCTCCGACTTCGCCGGCTCCACGGCGGCGATGAACGACTATGTGCTGACCAGGAAGCCCAAGCAGGTGATCCTGATCACCGAATGCTCCATGGCCGACAATGTGGCCGTGGACGCCGTGGACACCGAGTTCCTGCGCCCCTGCAACCTGTGCCCGCACATGAAGCGGATCAGCCTGGAGAACATCTACGAGGCCCTGGTCAAGGAGCAGTACGAGGTGACCGTCGATCCGGTCATCGCCGACCGCGCCCGACTGGCCGTGCAGCGGATGATCGACCTGCCGCCCCCGGCCATTCCGGCCCGCTATGACCTGGTCAAGGCCCGCCACCATGTGGATGTGGAGCTGATCTGATGGTCCATCGCACCCAGCACGACGGCGTCCTCGTCGTCGGTGCGGGTCTGGCCGGACTGTCGGCGGCCCTGGCCGCGGCGCCTCGCAAGGCCCTGGTCCTGACCGGCGCGCCCCTGAACCACGGCTGTTCTTCGGCCTGGGCGCAGGGGGGCATGGCCGCCGCCCTCTCCGACGAGGACGACTGGGCGCTGCACGCCGCCGACACCGTCGCCGCCGGCGCTGGCCTGGTGGACCCCGAGCGCGCCGCCCTGCTGGCGCGGGAAGGCGCCGCGGCCGTCCGCACCCTGGCGGCCCTGGGCGCGCCCTTCGACCGTGACGCGGCCGGGGCCTTTTCCCTGAGCCTGGAAGCCGCCCACAGCCGCGCCCGGGTGGCCCGCGTCAGGGGGGACCAGGCGGGCCGCGCCATCATGGCCGCCGTCACCGCAGCCACCCTCGCCCAGCCCCATATCGAGGTCCGCTCCGGCGCGCGCCTGCGCGGCCTGCTGCAGGACGCCGAGGGCCAGGTGCGCGGCGTCATCATCGAGCAGGCCGGCCAGCTCCACGAGATCACCGCCCCGGCGGTGATCCTGGCCACCGGTGGGATCGGCGGGCTCTACGCCGTCACCACCACGCCGCCGGAACTGCGCGGCGAGGGCCTGGGCCTGGCGGCCATGGCCGGCGCCATGATCGCCGATCCGGAGTTCGTCCAGTTCCACCCCACGGCCATCGACATCGGCCGCGATCCCGCGCCCCTGGCCACCGAGGCCCTGCGCGGCGAGGGCGCCCTGCTGATCAATGGCGATGGCGAGGCCTTCATGGCCGCCTATCACCCCGCCGCAGAGCTGGCGCCTCGGGACGTGGTGGCCCGCGCCATCCACGCCGAGCGGGCGGCCGGACGCGGCGCCTTCCTCGACGCCCGCGCCGCGGTCGGCGACCATTTCCCCGAAGCCTTCCCGGCCGTGTTCGCCGCCTGCCTGTCCGGCGGGGTCGACCCCCGCGTGCAACCCATCCCCGTGGCGCCGGCCTGCCACTATCACATGGGCGGGATCGTCACCGACGAGCACGGGGCGAGCAGCCTGGCGGGCCTCTATGCGGCTGGCGAATGCGCCTCCACCGGCGTCCACGGCGCCAACCGCCTGGCCTCGAACTCCCTGCTGGAGGCCGCCGTGTTCGGAACCCGCGCCGGAGCGGCCGCCCGCGAGGCCGCCGAGACCCGCAGCCGCATCGTCCGCGGCGCGACCTCGCCCATCCTGCCCGATGCGGCCCTGGCCAGCCTGCGGATCGCCATGAGCGCCGAGGCCGGCGTGGTGCGCGACGGACCGGGCCTGGGCCGGCTGATCAGCCTTCTGGACGACCTGCAGGCGGCCCATGGCGCCTGTCCCGACCTCACCGCCGCCCGGCTGACCGCCACCTGCGCCCTGGCCCGCGCCGAGAGCCTGGGCGCCCACTTCCGCGCCGACGCCCCGGAAGCGCCGGCTGAACCCAAGCGCACCTTCGTCACCCTGGGCGCACATCCCACCTCGCCCACCAGCATCGCCGCCGAATGACCGAGCCCCTGCCAGACCTTCTGATCGAGCCCGTCGTCCGGGCCGCCCTGGCCGAAGACCTGGGGCGGGCCGGCGATGTCACGGCCATGGCCTGCATCGACGCCGACGCCACGCTGTCGGTGGCCTTCGTCGCCCGCAAGCCGGGGGTGGCGGCGGGCCTGGCCTGCGCCCGCCTGGCCCTGGCCGCCCTGGATCCCGAGGCCAGGTTCGAGACCCTGATCGCAGACGGCGCGCCGCTGACGGCCGGGGCCGTGCTGGCCCGCGCACAGGGGAACGCCCGCGCCGTCCTGTCGGCCGAGCGGACAGGGCTCAACCTGCTGGGTCGGCTCTGCGGCGTGGCCACCCTGACGCGGGCCTATGTGGACGCCGTCGAGGGGACGGGCGCGCGGATCGTCGACACCCGCAAGACCACGCCGGGCCTGCGCCACCTGGAGAAATACGCCGTCCGCTGCGGCGGCGGGGTCAATCACCGGTTCGGCCTGGACGACGCCATCCTGATCAAGGACAACCACATCGCCGCCTGCGGCGGGGTCACCGAGGCCGTCCGCCGCGCCCGCGCCTTCGCCGGCCATCTGATGAAGGTCGAGGTGGAGGTCGATGGCCTGGACCAGCTGGAGGACGCCCTGCGCCACGGCCCAGACGTGGTGATGCTGGACAACTTCTCCCTGGAGGACCTGCGCGCCGCCGTGGCCGCCGCCAAGGGCCGCGCCGTCCTTGAGGCGTCCGGCGGGGTCAATCTGGACAGCGTGCGCGCCATCGCCGAGACCGGCGTGGACGTGATCAGCGTCGGCGCCCTCACCCATTCCGCTGCGGCGCTGGACATCGGCCTCGACGCCGTCTGATAACAGTCGGCCGCGGTGTTGCGCGGTGGGGACAGACATGTCGGGCGAACTGGCGATCCACCACCTCGGCGGCGGACTTGGGCTGGGTCCGAACGCCTTTGGCCGCGACGTGGCCAACCTCGCCCTCTATCGCGCCTTCGCCCGCTACGGCGGCTATGAGCGCCTTCACATGCTGACCTCGGTGCAGACCGACGCCGCCAGCATGGCCGCCGCCCTGGCTGGCCCCACGCCCCTGACCACCGCCGTCGAGGCCGGGGCGCTGCTGGACCTCAGCCGCGCCCGCCGGGCCGGGACCCTGTTTCGCGGCAAGGCCGATCTGGCGGAAATGGCCTGGGCCCGCCGCGGCGTCATGAACGACAGCGCCTACAGCCTGGTGGGCCTGATCCACACCATCGCCCCGCCCCTGACCCGGGAGGAAATCGCCCAGGCCAGCCTGGCGCCGGTCCACCCCTGGGACGCCATCATCTGCACCTCGCCCGCGGTGCACGACTCCATCAAGACCATGTTCGAGGGCTGGACCGACTATCTGGGGGAACGGTTCGGCGGCCCGCGACGGCCCATGCCGCACCTCCCGGTGCTGCCGCTCGGCGTGGAGCTGGACGAGATCACCGCCCTGGCGGATCGTCCCGACGTCCGCCGCCAGGCCCGGGAGCGCCTGGGACTTTCCGAGGATGACGTGCTGGCGCTCTGGGTCGGCCGCCTGTCCTTCTTCGAGAAGGCCGCCCCCCAGCCCATGTTCCGCGCCGTCGAGGAGGCGGGGCGCCTGGCCGGGCGGCCGCTGCACTTCGCCCTGGCCGGCTGGTTCGCGCGAGACTCCGATCGAGGCCATTTCGAAGCTGCCGCCCGGGCCTACGCCCCCAGCGCGACCATCCACTGGATCGACGGCAACGACGCTGATCAGCTCGGCCAGATGTGGGCGGCGTCCGACATCTTCCTGTCCCTGGTGGACAACATCCAGGAGACCTTCGGCCTGGCGCCGGTCGAAGCCATGGCGGCGGGCCTGCCTGTGGTGGCCAGCGACTGGGACGGCTATCGCTTCACCATCCGCCATGGCCAGGACGGCTTTCTCGTCCCCACCCTGATTCCGGGGGCCGGGCCGCCCAGCGAGGCCCTGCTTCGCCGGCATCTGGGGCGGATCGACACCTACCAGGCCTATGTCGGCCAGGCGGCGCAGTACACCGCCGTCGATGTGGGCGCCGCCGCCCGCGCCCTGGCCGAACTCGCCCGCTCGCCGGAGCTTCGCGCCCGCATGGGGGCGGCGGGCCGTCAGCGGGTGCGGGAGACCTTCGACTGGCGCCAGGTGATCCCCGGCTATCGCGCCCTGTTTGACGAACTGGCCGAGATCCGGGCAGCCGCGCCGGCCCGTGAGCCTGGCCCGCGGCTCAATCCCCTGCATGGCGACCCCTTCGCCGACCACCGGAGCTTCGCCACCGCGACCGCGGGTCCTGATCTTCGCCTGTCCGTGCGGGCGGGCGTCGACCTGGCCCGCGACCCCGCCCTGACCAGCGCCGTGGAGCTCGACAGCTTTGGGGAAGCCTGGCGCGCGCCGCGGTCGGAACTGGCCGGTCTGGCCGCCAAGATCGCCGAGAGCCCGGAGACCCGCCTGGGCGATCTGGTGGGCGCCTTCCCGCCCGAGCGCCGGGCGCGCCTCACCTATGGCCTGCTCTGGCTGTGCAAGATCGGCGTGCTCGACTGGCGCTAGCCGACCGCCGCGCGCGCCTTGAGGCGGCCGGCGGCCTCCATCGCGGCGGCCCGTCGGTCCGCCACGGCGGCGTTCATCACCGTCTGGACCTGCGCCAGGATATGGGGCGGGGCGAGCTCCGGGCGACCGCCTTCGAACGGCGGCGCGGGCGCATATTCCAGGCCAAGCTGGACCCGCCGGGCGGCGTCTTCGCCGAAGATCTCGGCGCCCGCCACCAGGGCGAAGTCGAGGCCGGCGGTCACGCCGCCGCCGGTGATCACATGGCCGTCCCGGCAGACGCGGGACTCGTCGACCTCCACATCGAACAACGGCAGCAGGTCGCGCCAGGCCCAATGGCAGGCGGCGCGGCGGCCCTTCAGCAGGCCGGCCGCCGCCAGGATCAGGGAGCCGGTGCAGACCGAGGTCACGTAGCGGGCGCCGGTGCCCAGGCGCATGATCGCGGCCATATAGGCCTCGTCCAGCATGGCCGCCGTGGTCCCGAAGCCCCCCGGCACGCAGAGCACGTCACAGCTTTCGATCGCCGTCAGATCGGCGAGCCTGGCGAAGACCAGGCCATCGGCCTCCACATCGACCGCGCCCACCGAGGCGACGATGGTCTCGGCGCCCGGCATCCGGTTGAAGAACTGGTGGGGGGCGGTGAAGTCGAGCTGCGTCACCCCGGCATAGAGGGGGAAGACGATGCGGCAGGGGGCGGACATGGCGGGCCTCGCTGGTGGTTGACAGCGGCACCATGCCGGCCCCTGATCCTGGCGGAAATGACATTTATCCCTCGGATTCCGCCATGACACCCCGCCCGATCGCGTTTCTCATCTTTCCCGACTTCCAGCTGCTGGACGCCGCCGGCCCGATCGCCGCCTTCGAGATCGCCGAACGGCACATGCCGGGCAGCTATCGCCTGCGGGTGGTCGCCGGATGCGCCGGCCCGGTGGCGAGCTCCTCCGGGGCGACGATGAACGCCGAGGCTGCGGATGAGGCGGCCATCGACACCCTGGTGGTGGCCGGCGGCGAAGGAACCCGGCCCGCCCTGCTCGAAGCGCCGCTGATCGATTGGGTGCGGGAGACCGCCACGCGGGCGCGCCGCACGGCCAGCGTCTGCTCCGGGGCCTATATTCTCGCCGAGGCGGGGCTGCTCGAAGGGCGGGCCGCCACCACCCACTGGAGCCGCACGGCCGACTTCCGGCGGCGGTATCCCGGCGTGCGGCTGGAGCCCGACCGCATCTATGTCCGGGATGACGGAATCTGGACCTCGGCGGGGATCACCGCCGGCATCGATCTGGCGCTGGCCCTGATCGCCGAGGACCTGGGCGAAGCCGTGGCCCGCGCCACGGCGCAGCAGCTGGTGGTGCCGCGGCGACGGCCGGGCGGCCAGTCTCAGTTCTCGGCCCTGGTGGACATGGGCGGGGCTTCGGGCCGCTTCGCCGACCTGCTGGACTGGGCGCGGGAACGTCTGGCCGAGCCCCTGGGCGTGGAGCGGCTGGCCGATCAGGCGGCCATGAGCCCGCGCAACTTCGCCCGCGCCTTCGTGCGGGAAATGGGCATGACGCCGGCCAAGGCGGTGGAGCATCTGCGGGTGGAGGCCGCCCGGTCGCGTCTGGAGACCGCTGACGAGCCCGTCGAGCAGGTGGCGGCGGCCGTGGGATTTGGCGACGCCGAGCGCATGCGCCGGGCCGTGCTGCGGGCCTTTGGACAACCGCCCCAGGCCCTGCGGCGCGCCGCGCGAAGCACGGCGGCCGTAGAGGGCTGAAGCGCGCCTTAGGCGGTCTGGCCGGCCTTGGTCTTGGCCTTGTCGGCGGGTTTCTCGGCCGGAGCCGCATCCCGGGCCGCCTTGGCCTCGCCCTTGGCCGGAGCCGCCGGCTTGGCGTCGGCGGCCTTGGCCGAAGCCTCGGTCCTGCCGCCGTCCTTGCGCGAGGTCGCCGGCGCCGAGGCCGGCTCAACGGCCGGTTCCGCCGGCCCGCCCATGCCCATGGGCTTGTCGCCCGTGGGGACGAGCACGGCCGAGGTCAGGCGGATGTCGTCGGTCTGATCCTGTTGGGCCGAGGCCTGCTGGGTCGTCTCGCCGACCCGGGCATAGACCGGCGCCTCAGCCTGTTCCTGCGTGACTTCATGCGCGCTGGCCAGCATCCGGTGCGGCGCCGGGTTGCGGCCGAAGCGATAGAAGATGTGCTGACCGACCTGGGTCACCCGGGTCAGGCGCTGTCCCCAGCCCGGGGCCACGGCCGTGGTGTGGAAGTGGGTCGAGAGGCCCACATCGGCCATGACTTCGCCAGACAGGGCGCGATTGGCGACCCGTTCAGCCCGACGCCAGGCGGCGGGCTCCACCGGCCGGCGCATCACGCCGTTGCAGGCGAAGCTGAACTGGCAGACCCGGCTGTTGGCGCCCTGGAAGACGACGCCGCAAACGGTCTTGGGAAAGGCCGGATGGCGCGCGCGGTTGATCACCACCTGGGCCACGGCCGCCTGGCCGGCCGGGGTTTCGCCGCGGGCCTCGTAATAGACCGCCTGGGTCAGGCATTCGACCTCGCGGGACGCCTCCAGGGCGCCCCCCAGGCGGAACGGGGCGGCCGGGTAAGGCGTTGCGTTCAGGCTGGCTCGAAGGAGCGGTTGCTGGGACACGGCGCTGGCGCCCCGCTCAAGGCGGGCGACCAGGATCGCGCTCTGCCGGTCCCGTTCCGCGGCGCCGGCCACGGTGAAGGGATCATGGCGCCGGGCGATGCGGAGCACGCCGGGGTCCATGCGCGCAGCGGCGTCCTGGAGCGCCTGCTCCGAATATCCGTCCGCGGCGCCGGCCGCCAGGCGGGCGGCGCGGGCGTGGTCGGTGGCCGCGCTGGCCATGCCGCCAGCCATGTATGCGCCGCCGAGCGCAATTCCGACCGTCGAGCCAAGGAGGGCGGCTCCGGTCAGGGCACGCCAATTGGCGCGCACCCTCTTATCATTCTGCAAAACGTCCTGTCCTGTGCGGCGAGGGCGCTACGCCCTCCGACATCATCGCTTGAGAGCCGGTCGCCTCATGCAAACCGAAGTCTCGAAACGAAGCCCGTCCGCACTGATAAGGACGGGTCTACGACAAAGTGGCGTGGCTTATGACGGGTCCGTGAAGGATTCGCAAGCTGTTATTGCGCCGCACCATTCCCGGCCCATCCGAGACTCAATCAATGCTGCGGGAACCTTGGCCGTTGGCGACCGTTTGTCGTGAACAACTCTCGGAGAGATTGACATGCGTAAGGTCCTTGGCGTTTGCCTCGTTTCGGCGGGCCTTCTACTGGCCGGCTGTGGCCACAATGTGGAGCAGCGGGCGGCGACCGGCGCTGTGGCCGGGGCCGTGGTCGGCGGCCCGGTGGGCGCGGCGGCCGGCGCGGCGGTCGGGACTGCGGTCAGCAAGGGCGTCGACAACTAGCCGCAGCCGCCGACGACCGCCCACCTAGTCCATCTGGATCATGCCGGAGTTGGCGCACCGCCCTATCGCCTGGAGTCCTGAACAGGAACTTCGGAGACCGGGCGATGCGCCATCTCTTCTTCGCCCTCGGCGTCCTGGCCGCGGCCTGCGCCGTGGCCTACAGCGGCGGGGGCCTCTTCTAAAATCCCAATCGCCTACTGCTGGCGCCACGGTGTCAGCAGCGACGCTGGCGCCCGGCCCCCGGGACGCCTACCTTCTGCTACATGCCGCGTTCCAAGACCGCCCCTCCCCCGCCCGCGCAGGGTGTCGCCGACATGTCGGCGACCTTCGACTATGACGACACCGCCATGCCGATGCTGTGGAAGCCCCACCGCCCGGCGCGGCCGGCCAAGTCGGAGGGCGGCAAGCGCTTCAAGCTGGTCAGCGACTACAAACCGGCCGGCGACCAGCCCCAGGCGATCAAGGAACTGGTGGCGGGCCTGGAGGGGCGTGAGCACGACCAGGTGCTGCTCGGCGTCACCGGCTCGGGCAAGACCTATACGATGGCCCAGGTCATCGCCGAGACCCAGCGCCCGGCCCTGATCCTGGCCCCCAACAAGACCCTGGCGGCCCAGCTCTATTCCGAGTTCAAGAGCTTCTTCCCGGACAACGCCGTCGAATATTTCGTCAGCTATTACGACTATTATCAGCCCGAGGCCTACGTCCCGCGCACCGACACCTATATCGAGAAGGACAGCTCGATAAACGAGCAGATCGACCGGATGCGGCACTCGGCCACCCGGGCGATCCTGGAGCGCGACGACGTCATCGTCGTGGCCTCGGTCTCCTGCATCTACGGCATCGGCTCGGTGGAGACCTATACGGCCATGACCTTCACCCTCGCCCCGGGTGAGCGGATCGACGAGAAGCAGCTGATGGCCGACCTCGTGGCCCTACAGTACAAGCGCAACGACCAGGCCTTCGAGCGCGGGACCTTCCGCCGCCGGGGCGACACCATCGAGATCTTCCCCGCCCACTACGAGGATCGCGCCTGGCGGGTCAGCCTGTTCGGCGACGAGGTGGAGACCATCGTCGAGTTCGATCCCCTGACCGGCAAGAAGACCGCCGACCTGGACGGGATCAAGATCTACGCCAACAGCCACCACGTCACGCCCCGGCCGACGCTCAACCAGGCCGTGGTGCAGATCAAGGCCGAGCTCAAGGAACGGCTGGAGTGGATGGTGGCCAATGGCAAGCTGCTGGAGGCCCAGCGCCTGGAGCAGCGGACCACCTTCGACATCGAGATGATCCAGGCCACCGGCTCCTGCGCCGGGATCGAGAACTATAGCCGCTATCTGTCGGGCCGCCGGCCCGGCGAGCCGCCGCCGACCTTCTTCGAATATATCCCCGAGAACGCCCTGCTGTTCGTCGATGAGAGCCACCAGGCCGTGCCGCAGATCGGCGGCATGTACCGCGGGGACTATCGGCGCAAGTTCACCCTGGCCGAGTACGGCTTCCGCCTGCCCTCCTGTCTCGACAACCGCCCGCTCAAGTTCGAGGAGTGGGACGCCATGCGGCCCGACACCGTCCATGTGTCGGCCACCCCTGGAAACTGGGAGATGGAGCGGACCGGCGGGGTCTTCGTCGAACAGGTGATCCGCCCCACCGGCCTGATCGACCCGCCGGTGGAGGTGCGCCCGGTCTCCAAGGACGGCTTCTCCCAAGTGGACGACGTCATCGACGAGGTCCGCCAGACCATCGCCCAGGGCTATCGCGGCCTGATCACGGTCCTGACCAAGAAGATGGCCGAGGACCTGACGGAGTACATGCACGAGCAGGGCCTGAAGGTCCGCTACATGCACTCCGACATCGACACGATCGAGCGCATCGAGATCATCCGCGATCTGCGCTTAGGCGTGTTCGACGTGCTGGTGGGCATCAACCTGCTGCGCGAGGGCCTGGACATCCCCGAGGTCGGGCTGGTGGCTATCCTGGACGCCGACAAGGAGGGCTTCCTGCGCTCGGAGACCTCGCTGATCCAGACCATCGGCCGGGCGGCCCGGAACATCGACGGCCGGGTCATCCTCTATGCCGACCGGATCACCGGCTCCATGGAGCGCGCCATGGCCGAGACCCAGCGCCGGCGTGAGCGCCAGGAGGAATACAACACCGCCCACGGCATCACGCCCGAGAGCGTGAAGAGCCAGATCAAGGAAATCCTCGCCAGCGCCTATGAGAAGGACCGTCCCCTGGTCCGCACGGAGCTGGCCGAGGAGGCCAAGCCCTTCATGGGCGACAACTTCAAGGCCACCCTGCGCGACCTGGAAGGCCGCATGCGCCAGGCCGCCGCCGACCTGGAGTTCGAGACCGCCGCGCGCCTGCGCGACGAGATCAAGCGCCTGAAGCTCATGGACCTGGAATTCGCCAACGAGGCCCTCACCGGCGAAGGCGAAACCGTCGACCGCTCGGCGGTGAAGCGGGTGAAGGCCGAAGCCCGCGCCGAGGCCCAGGAGCGGTTCCGGAAGGGGAAGCTGTAGGGAGAATCGTCGCCCTTCAGCCAGGCCTTGCCGGGCGCGGACCGCTCCCGCCCGCGGCGCTCGCCTGGGTTGGGAGGCGCCCGCATAGGTGAGCCGACCCGGGCTCGCCCAAGACCTGACTGCCCAGGTCCGGCGCCGGGGCGCTCAGATCGCGCACATCTGCCCTGTGCGGTTGTTGTTGCGATGACAGCTGGGCCGTAGGTCGCAAACCCTCATTTCCGGGGGGTTCTGTGTCAGTCATTTTTAATCGCTTCCGCTCTGCGTCCCGTCGTTCGGGCGCGGAGATTTCGGTTCTCGCCCTGGTGGCGGGACTCGCGGCCCTGGCCGCCTCGCCGGCCCACGCGGATGGGTCCTCAAGCGAAATTCTCGCCGGCGACTATCTGAAGATCGGCCTCAGCGACAAGGGAACGCTGGGCGTTGGCGGCAACACCTCGCCTGGCGTGCTCTATGACGGCACAGGCTCGGGCGTGTTCAACGAGGCCTATGACTATCTGACCCCCGGAGCCGCCTTCGAGGGATTCACCGTCAGCGGCTCGGCGGGGTCGGCCTTCAACGCCAGCAACAACAATGGCGGCGGAACCGGGATCACCGGCATTCTGACCAGCTATAATGGCGTCGAATACGACGGCCAGACCTATGACCAGCGCGCCGTCTGGACCGGCGCCCTGGCCGGGGTGCTGAACATCACCCACGACTACGCGTTCAACGCGGACGGCCAGCAGCTGAACATCAACACGACCATCGAGGCCCTGACAGACCTCACCGACCTCACCTTCTCGCGCTACATCGACCCGGACGCCACGGCGGCCCCGGGGGATTCAAGCTCGACCACCAATGTGCGGGGCGCAGACGGCGTCCCCGAGGAGGACCTGGTCTATGCCGAGGCCGTGGCCTCGAAATATGTCATCGGTCTCTATTCGAACAGCGATGTGACGCACAACTCCGCGGTCACCTTCTGGACCGACGACACGGCCTCCTATCTCGCCGGCACGAATGTCGGCGACGGCGACAACACCATCGGCCTGGGCTTCGACATCGGCGCCCTGCTCTCCGGCTCGAAGATTCTCCTCACCTATCGCTACATCTTCGGCGCCGACATCGGCGCGGCCGTGGAGGCTGGCGGCGGTGGTGGCGGCGCCGCTCCTGCGGAACCGCCGCCCCCGCCTCCCCCTCCGACTATCGACACCACCGCCCCCTATACGATCGAGCAGCTGAGGTCGGGTTCCGTGATCCCGGTGTTCGACGGCGGCGTCCTGACCATGGCGGACTCCGGGGTCCTGGATAACAACTTCACCGTCCTGTCCGCGGGCGGCACGGTGGACACGGCCGGCCACGACCTCACCCTCACGGGCTCCGTGACCGGTCCCGGCGTCCTGACCAAGACCGGAGATGGCGTTCTGACCCTGGCCGGAGGGACCAACAGCTTCGCCGGGCTGAACATCACCGCCGGCGGGGTCGCCCTGGGCGGCCCCGACGTCCTGGGCGGCGCGCCCATCATGCTCGCCCAGACCGGCTACATCCTGGCCACGCGGGCCATGACCGTGGGGTCGCTCATCTGGATCGACCCGGTCGAGACGGGGGCGGTGAACACCGAATGGCACAGGATGACCTTGACCGGGCCCCTTACCGGCGGCGGCGTCCTGGCCAAGCGGGGGTCCGGCGCGCTGGTTCTCGAAGGCCCCAGCGACCTGTCCGGGCTAGACATCCAGGAAGGATCAGTCCTCGTCGGGGCGCCCGGTTCGGTCGGCGCCGCCAATGGCGTGGTCCATATCGGGTCGGGCGGCAGCTTCGGCGTCACGGCCGACATGACCCTGCCCCAGAGTTTCGTAAGCCAGGGCGGTCAGTTCGACACGGGCGGCCATAATGTGGTGATGACCGGCGCCGTGGGCGGGGACTCCTGCTTCACGAAGGTCGGCGAGGGCCACCTGAACCTCATGAGCGCCGGCGGCGGCCTCGGCGGCGCCTGCATCCTGGAAGGCCAGCTGAGCTTCAACAACCAGTTCACCGGCGATGTTCAGGTCGCTGAAGGCGCGATCGTGTCCGGCGGCGGCCACATCCTCGGCGACCTGATCACCGACGGCATCCTCTCGCCCGGCAATTCTCCGGGCCGGCTGGTCGTCAGTGGAAGCGTGACCCAGCGGGCCGGCGCAGCGCTGCTGCTGGACATCGACGGCTCTACCCCGGGCGTCGGCGCGGGCCACCATGACACCCTCGTCCTGACGGGCGCCGACGCCGTCTTCACCGCCGGCGGGACCCTGAGGCCCGTCACCCGCGGCATCACCGGCGCGGCCAACAACACCTACACCCCGGCGATCGGCGATCGTTTCGAGGTGATCACGGCCGAGGGCGGGGTGGCCGGCGCCTTCGCCCAACTGGTCCAACCCGAGGCGGGCCTGCCCGAGAATGCGCGCTTCGACGTGGTCTATGGGTCCCACAGCGTCATCCTGGCGGTGACTCCGGAACGCCTCGCCCGCATCGCCGGCAAGCTGAACGGACAGGCGGCCGGGGCGGCCCTCGACACCACCCGCCCCGACCCCGCCGCCCGGCCCACGGCCGGCGCGACGCCTGTCGCCAGCCGTCTGGCGGGCCTGGACCTGGCCGAGATCAGCCAGGCCCTGGGCGCCGTGGCGGGGGAAACCCACGCGGCGGGCCTCGACGCGCTCATCTCCACCAGCCGCAGCCTGACGTCCCAGACCCAGGATCGTCTGCTGCAGGCGCCCGGCGCCGACCGGCGCGTATGGGGCCAAGTGTCCGGGGCCCGGTGGGACGTGGATGGCGACGCCTATGCCGAGGGTTATGAGGCTGACGGCCTGACCCTGCTCGTCGGCGCCGACCGCCAGGTGGGACCGGGACTCACCGTGGGGATCGCCGCCGCCTATGGCGAGGCCACCACCGACGGCGGCCTGATGGGCGAGGCCAAGGTCTTCACCTATCGCGGCATGGCCTATGGCGGCTGGCGCGAGGGTCCGACCTATGTGCAGGCCGTCGCGGGCTTCGGCCAGGACCGGCACAAGACCCAGCGCCGGGTCAGCCTGACCAACGGGATCGACACCCTGAACGCCAAGGCGCCCGGCCAGAGCCTGTTCGCCGATGTCGAGGCCGGTCGCGACATGGCCGTCCGTGGGGTGGCCGTGACTCTGGCCGCCGGCCTCTCGGCCGAACGCGCCGAACGGGACGCCGTCAGCGAGAGCGGCGGCCAGGCCGCCCTGGCCTTCGACGAAGCCACCCGCGAGGCGGTCGAGGCGCGGCTGGGCGTGCGGCTGACCCAGACCACCGCCCTCGGCGGCTGGCGGGTGACGCCCCAGGCCGCGGCCTTCCTCACCCAGGGCCTGGGCGAGGAGTCCGCGCGCCTGGACGCACGCCTGGACGGGGCGAGCTTCGAGACCCGCGCCGCCGCGGCCGGCCGCACCGGCCTTCGCCTGAGCGCGGGCCTTGAGGCGCAGTTGCAGGATCGCACCCGCATCAGCCTCGACTATCGGCTGAACCACAACGACAAGGCGCAGAGCCACGCCTTGGCCGCGACGGTTTCGGTCACCTGGTGACAGCTGGAGATACTTTCCGCTCCGGTCGATCCGCAGGGTCGGCCGGGGCGGTCGGTCTATCTCGGCGCCCAGAAATTCTCCACGCCGCTGAAGCTTAAGTCGTCCCGCGCGCCTCTCGCGACCGTGGCCGAAAAGCCCCACATGACGATCTGACGAAGGTGGTGACGGAACTTCCGGCCTCGCCATTCGTAGATGTTACAGATCAGGGGCTGGTTTTGACGAGACGTCGTTTCGGACTCGTCGCAGCTCCGCCAACAATAGCATGAGGTGATCCATGTCGCCGTCTCTCAGCGTCGTAGCCGCCGGTGGCAAGGTGGCGACTGTCGAACGGACGAATTCAGATACGGCTGTCGTCGAGCGCGTGCGCCGACTTCAATCGGAGGCCCGCAGTCTGGTGGGCGAGCATGTGCGGGCCCTTGAGGCGGCGCTTGGGGATGTCGAGCGGTTGAGCGCCGAAATCGCCGGTGGCGGGGAGCTCTACCCCCCGGGCGTGCGGGAAATCGCCCGTCGCCTCACTGAAGACGCCGAGGTCAAGGCTCAGGCCCTTGAGGCCATCATGGCGCGCGCCTGACACAGGCCCGCCGCAATACATGTCGAAACGATGCGGCCCTCCCCCTCGGGAGGGCCGTTTCCGTATCAGTCTTCTGGCGTGTCGGAGTCCCGGCGGAGAGGCGCGATCGCGGCGCCGCCCTGCGGTCCAACGGGGCTGAGAGCCGGATTGGTTTCGGTCTCACGGCGACGCTGATCGGCGTCCGAGCCCGGTTCCCGCGGCGGCTGAGCCGGCTGCGATTTTTCGTTCATGCCACCAGATCCTTGAACTCCGGGCTGCGGCGCAACCAGGCCGCCGCGTAGCCGCAGATCGGCGTGATCTTCAGGTCCCGGTCCCGGGCGTCCTGCGCCACGGCCTTCATCAGCCGCCCGGCCGCGCCTGTGCCCCGAAGGGCCGGCGGGCTTTCCACGTGGTCGATATAGAGCCGCTCGCCCTGCAGGCGATAATCGGCCCAGGAGGTTTCGCCCTGCTCGTCCATCTCGTAGCGGGACGCCTCGCCGTTGTTTCTCAGTTCGCTCATCATGCCTGTCCGAACGGACTTAACCCCGGTTTCGATCCCGGATAGCCTCGCCTGATGATGGCGGCTTCCGGGGAGATGGGAAAGATGCGCAGGCTTTCGACGACGGCGGCCCTGGGCCTCGCCGTGCTGGCCCTGGCGGCCTGCAACCGCAACGGCGATGAGGCGCCTGAACAGGCCTCTGAGGCCGCTGGTCCTGCCGAGGCCGGCGCCCCGGCCGGCGATCAGGCCGCCGCCCCGCCCCCGCCCAGGCGTAAGCCCGGCCTCTGGGAGCAGCGGGTGTCCACCGAAGGCATGGTCCAGGTGAGCCGCATCTGCATCGACGAGGCCCTGGAACAGCGGCTGAGCTGGTGGGGCCAGCAGGCGACCACCGAGGGCTGCGAGAAGAACCTGGTCACGCCCCGCACCGATGGCGGCTGGCAGTTCTCCTCGGTCTGCGACATGGGCTCTGGCGGCAAGACCACCACCTCGGGCGTGGCCACCGGCGATTTCAACAGCCGCTATGTCGTCCAGGCGCAGAGTTCGACGGTGGGCGCCGAGGCGCCGCAGATGAACGGAACCCGCGACATCAATATCGAGAGCGCCTGGCAGGGCGCCTGCCCCGAAGGCTTCCGCCCCGGGGACATGGAGCTGCCCGGCGGGATCCGCCTGAACCTGCTGGACATGGCCGGCGCCGGAAGCTGAGCCTAGCTGCGGCGGGCCACGGCGAAGTCGGCGAGGTCTTCCATGGCCGCGCGCCAGTCGTTGGCGGGAAAGACCGAGAGGGCGGCCTTGGCGCTCTGCGCGTAACCGGCGGCGGTTTCGAGGGTGATGTCGAGGGCGCCGGAGTCCTGCACCAGGGCGCGGGCCCGTTCGAAATCGGCCTCGGTCTGCTCCCGGGCGTCCACGGTGCGCATCCAGAAGTCCCGCTCCTGGGCGCCGGTGCGCTGGATGGCCAGGATCAGGGGCAGGGTCGCCTTGCCTTCTCTGAAATCGTCGCCGGGATTCTTGCCCAGGGTGTCGCTGGCGCCGGAATAGTCCAGGGCGTCGTCCACCAGCTGGAAGGCCAGGCCCAGTTCCTGACCATAGCGGCGCAGGGCCGCGGCGCGCTCGGGCGATGCGCCGGCGCAGACGCCGCCGGCCTCGGCCGCGGCGGCGAACAGTTCGGCGGTCTTGGCCTTGATGATCTGCAGATAGACCGCTTCGTCCAGGTCCAGGTCGTGGGCGCGGGTGAGCTGCAGCACCTCGCCCTCGGCGATCACCCGGCTGGCCCGGGCCAGGATCTCCAGGGCCGACATGGATCCGGTCTCGACCATCAGTTCGAAGGCCCGGGCGAACAGGAAGTCGCCCACCAGGACGCTGGACGGCGCGCCCCAGATGAGATGGGCGGCCACCTTGCCCCGGCGCAGCTCCGAGGAATCCACCACATCGTCATGCAGCAGGGTGGCGGTGTGGATGAACTCCACCGCGGCCGCCAGCTTGCGACAATGATCCTCCGTGGAGCCGGCGAGTCGGGCGGCGGCCACGGTCAGCAGCGGACGAAGCCGCTTGGCCGAGCCGCCGATCAGGTGCTCGGCCAGGGCCGGGATCACCGAGACGGGGCTCTGCATCCGGTCGCGGATCAGGCTGTCCACCCCGGCCATGTCGACGGCCGCGAGCTTCAGCAGATGATCGAGGCTGACCGGCTTTGCCCGGGGGTCTGCGGCGGCGGCGTCCACGACAAGGTACTCCAGATGGGACGGCCCATTGCGTGGCCGCCGTTGCGTCCGGACAATGGTCACGCGATAGGGGGCGGTCAAGGCGCGCCCGCGCATCAGGAGCGGCTCATGTCCGAGCTTCCCATCGTCCCGGTCGAAAGCCCCACGGAGAACCGCCTCCTGGGGGGCCGCGTGACCCTGCGTCAGCCAAGCCGGGGGTATCGGGCGGGGCTGGACGCGGCCCTGCTGGCGGCGGCCTGCGACGCCGCCCCGGGCGCCCGGGTGATCGAGGCGGGATGCGGGGCCGGCGCCGTCCTGATGACCGCGGCCATGCGCAGGCCTGGCGTGCATTTGACCGGCGTCGAGCGGGACGCCGAGGCCCTGGCCCTGGCGAGGGAGAATGCGGCGCTCAACGGCCTGGGCGACCGCGTCGAGGCGATCAGCGGAGACATCGATGCGGGGTTCGCGGCCCTGGGCCTGGCGCCATTCGATGCCGCCCTGTCCAATCCGCCCTTCTTTGACGACCCCGCCGCCCTGCGCGCGCCGGCGGTCGAGAAGCGCGGCGCATGGATGGCCGAGGCGGGCCTCCGGTCGTGGACCATATTCCTGCTGAAAGCGGCGCGTGAGGGGGGGACCATCACCCTGATCCATCGCGCCGACCGGCTGGCCGACATCCTGTCAGGCCTGGGCCAAGGCGCCGGTTCGTTTCAGGTGCGGCCGATTCACCCCTTCGCCGACGCCCCGGCCAAACGGGTGATCGTACGGGCGATCAAGACCGGCAAGGCGCCCCTGCGCCTGCTCCCGCCCCTCATCCTTCACCCTCGCAATGGGGCCACCAAGCACACGCCTGAAGCCGAGGCGCTCCTGCGCGGCGAAGCGGAGCTGCCCTGGTTCTAGAACAAGCGTAGCCTTAACAGATTGATTCGACGGGACAACGCGCCGCATGGGCGCCCCATTCGCGGTCTATAGTCTGCAGACGAGCGACATGGCTGGCTCGGGCGACCGCTTCGGCGGCCCTTGCCTTGCCCCAATAACAAATCAATTCGCCCTGGGTTCCCTAGGGCCCGCATCAAAAGAGAACGAGACGTTTGAAGACGCTTGACCTGATGGTCGCCCGCATGGACGGGCGCTTCGTGGCCACCCGCCTGTTCGCCCTCACCGCCGCAACACTTTGCGCCACCGTGGCCACCAGCGCCGTGGCCAGCGCCGGCGGCGGCGGCGGAATCGTTCAGAAGCTGTCGCAGGCCCAGGTCACAGCGCCGCTCTTCGACGCCATGCGCGGCCCCCGCCCGGTCATCAAGTCCGTGGTCGCCCGCCAGCTCGTCTGGCAAGGCCGCGATGTGGACGGCGACGGGGCGGCCGACTTCGTCAATCCCACAGGCCAGGCCCCGCGCACCTTCGATGCCTATGGTTCGGGCGCATTCGGCGCCTCCCGCGATGGCGGCCATCGCCACCACGAGGGCGTCGACTACGCCGCCCAGGCCGGCCAGACCGTCAAGGCGCCGATCTCCGGCTATGTGACGAAGATCGGCGTGGCCTATTCCAGCGATCCAAACCTGAAGTTCGTCGAGATCACCAATCCGGCCCTCGGCTATGAGGCCCGCGTCTTCTACATCGACCCGGACGTGAAAGAGGGCCAGGTCGTCGCCCTTGGCGCGGCCATCGGCAAGGCGCGCACCCTGCAGGATCGCTATCCCGGCGGCATGACCGATCACGTCCACCTGGAGCTGGCCAAGACCAAGGCCCAGGCCAAGGAACGCTTTGACGCCTCCGACATGATCGTCGCCCGCTACCAGGCGATCGAGACCACCGCCGACTGATCGCCCACGAAAAAGCCCTCCCCCGGAGTCGGGAGAGGGCTTCTTTCGATTAGGCTCTCAAGCCGCGATTGGCGACGGGGCCCTAGTTCCGGGCCGTGTCCACCAGCTTGTTCTTGGTGATCCAGGGCATCATGGCGCGCAGGCGCTGACCGACTTCCACGATCTGATGCTCCGAACCGCGACGGCGGGTGGCCTTGAAGCTCGGCTGACCAGCCTGGTTCTCGGCCATGAAGTCGCGGACGAAGCGGCCCGACTGGATGTCTTCCAGCACGCGCTTCATTTCGGCCTTGGTTTCAGCCGTGACGATGCGCGGACCAGTGACGTACTCGCCATACTCGGCGGTGTTGGAGATCGAGTAGTTCATATTGGCGATGCCGCCCTCATAGATGAGGTCGACGATCAGCTTCACCTCGTGCAGGCACTCGAAATAGGCCATTTCCGGCGCGTAGCCGGCCTCGACCAGGGTTTCGAAACCGGCGCGGATCAGTTCCACCAGGCCGCCGCAGAGCACGGCCTGTTCGCCGAACAGGTCGGTCTCGCATTCTTCGCGGAAGGTGGTCTCGATCACGCCCGAGCGACCGCCGCCGATGGCCGAGGCGTAGGCCAGGCCGAAGTCCATGGCGTTGCCGGTCGGGTTCTGGTGGATGGCGATCAGGCAGGGCACGCCGCCGCCCTTCTGGTATTCGCCGCGCACCGTATGGCCGGGCCCCTTGGGCGCCACCATCAGCACGTCGATGGAGGTCTTGGGCTCGATCAGGTTGAAATGCACGTTCAGGCCGTGGGCGAACAGCAGGGCCGCGCCGTCACGGATATTGGGGGCGATCTCGTTGTTGTAGATCTCGCGCTGCAGCTCGTCCGGCGCCAGGACCATCATGGCGTCGGCCCAGGCGGCGGCCTCGGCGACGGTCATGACCTTCAGGCCGTCGGCCTCGACCTTCTTGGCGGTGGCCGAACCGGGACGCAGGGCGACCACCACGTTCTTCACGCCGGAATCGACGAGGTTGAGCGCGTGTGCGCGCCCCTGGGAACCATAGCCTACGATGGCGATCTTCTTGTCCAGGATGCGGGCGAGGTCGGCGTCGCGATCATAGTAGACGCGCATGATTGTTCTCCTGGGACAGGGTTCGACCACGGAACCGAGCAACGGCGCCGCGGCAAAGGCCGCGCTATCGACCGTTTTTTTGCGCAAAGGTCAAGCGGCGCAACGTCACGCAGGCCCTCTCATTGCACGATCAAGGCCGCTTGCGCCGCAAGGCCGGGCCGCAGACACTCCCCGGCCACACTGGAGACGCCCATGGACGTGACGACCAAACAGGTGCTCGACACCTGGCGGGAGGCCGGGCCGGCCAAGTGGTTCGCCAAGGACGAGGCCTTCGACCGGGTCCTGGCGCGGGACTTCGAGGCCGCCCACCACGCCGCCGCCCGGGGCGAGTTGGACGACTGGGCCAAGGAGGCGCCGGGCGCTCTGGCCCTGCTGATCCTGCTCGACCAGATCCCGCGCAACATCTTCCGGGAGTCCGGCCACGCCTTCGCCACCGACGGCAAGGCCCGGGCCATCGCCAAGGCCGCCATCGCGGCGGGCCACGACCAGGCGGTTGAAGCCAAGCTGCGCCCGTTCTTCTACCTGCCCTACGAGCATTCCGAGGACATGGGCGACCAGGATGAGGCCGTACGGCTCTGCGCCGCCCTGAAGGCGGCCGAGGGCGACGCCGAGACCCTGAAATGGGCCGAGATCCACCGGGACATCATCGTCCGCTTCGGTCGATTCCCGCACCGGAACGCCGCCCTGGGCCGCCGCACCACGCCCAGCGAGCAGACCTTCCTGGACGAGGGCGGCTTCGCCGGCTAGGCGCGGCGACAGGTCTGTGGATGGAGCGATGCTGGGCCTTGCCGTCCAGCGCCGGGCCTGCGCGAATCATGGAAAGCTTGCAGCCTGAACCTGATGCGAAAGCCTCGCCCGTGAACGCTCACGTCCCGCCGCCCCCGGCCCGCGCCGATCATCCCGAGCGGCAGTATCTCAACCTGCTGGCCGATATCCTGGAAACCGGCGTCCAGCGCGGCGACCGCACGGGCACCGGCACGCTCGGCGTGTTCGGCCGCCAGATGCGCTTCGACCTGGCCCAGGGCTTTCCCCTGCTGACCACCAAGAAGCTGCATCGCAAGTCGATCATCCTGGAGCTTCTGTGGTTCCTGCGCGGCGACACCAATGTCGGCTGGCTGCAGGAGCGGGGCGTCAGCATCTGGGACGAGTGGGCCGATGCGCAGGGCGAGCTTGGCCCGGTCTATGGCAAGCAGTGGCGATCCTGGACCGCGCCGGACGGCCGGGTGATCGACCAGATGGCCAATGTGGTCGAGAGCCTGAAGACCACGCCGCACTCGCGCCGGCACATCGTCAGCGCCTGGAACCCGGCCGATGTGGACGACATGGCCCTGCCGCCGTGCCACTGCCTGTTCCAGTTCTTCGTCGCCGAGGGCAAGCTGTCCTGCCAGCTCTATCAGCGCTCGGCCGACGTGTTCCTGGGCGTGCCCTTCAACATCGCCAGCTACGCCCTGCTGACCCAGATGGTGGCCAAGGTCACGGGCCTGGAGCCCGGCGAGTTCGTCCACACCCTGGGCGACGCCCACCTCTATCTGAACCACCTGGACCAGGCCCGCGAGCAGCTGACGCGGGAGCCCTTCCCCTTCCCGACCCTGACGCTGGCCGACAAGCGCGACCTGTTTTCCTTCGACTACGAGGACTTCAAGGTCACCGGCTACAAGGCCCACGAGAAGATCGCCGCGCCGATCGCCATCTGAGCAACCACTAGTCCCGGTCGGGCGCGCCCAGGGGAAACCAGGCGCGGAACGGCCGACCGCCTTCGACGCAGCGGGCGATGGATGGGCGCGCCAGCAGTCGCGCGCGATAGGCCCTCAGTCCCGGATAGGCCTCTGAAATCTCGTGGGTCCAGTCGGCGTAGAACAGCGCCGGCGCCGCGGCGCAGTCGGCCAGGGTGAAGTCCGCCCCCACGGCCCAGGGCCCGCCGCCCGCCAGGCGCCGCTCAAGCCAGTCATAGGCCCGCCCCAGCCTTTCCTTCGTCACCGCCAGAGCCTCTTCACGCCGCACCGGATCGCCGGTCAGGGCGCCGTTCACCGCATGCTGGACCACGTTCATCACATGCAGGTCGAAGAACCGGTCGAGAAACCGGACATTCAGGGCGGTCAGCGGGTCCGACGGGATCAGCCGCACCGGGCCCGGGTGCTCCAGCTGCAGGAAACTGTTCGATGGGCCAGCGCCGTCGCCAGTCCTCGATGTGGTCGGGCATGTCCGGCCCGATCTCGCGGAACTCGAAGGCGATGTCGTTCTCGTAAAGCGCGATCAACGCCTTCTGAGTGTAGGACGAGAAAGGATGGCCATAGAGGGCGAGCGACATGTGGGCCTCCGAAAACCCCAGGCGTTTTGCAATGGGTTGAACGCTAGTTGCGCCACTTTCATATTGCAATGAGAATTCCGGGAGGCTCGATCCATGCCGCAGACGGGCCGATCCGGCTGTCCGATCAACCTGACGCTCGAACAGTTGGGCGACCGCTGGAGCCTGATCGTCATCCGTGACGTCATGTTCGGCGACCGGCGCACCTATGGGGAGCTGCTGGCGCAGAGCGAGGAAGGCGTCGCCTCCAACATCCTGGCCGACCGCCTGAAGCGTCTCACCGCCTCTGGCCTGCTGACCCGCAGGCCAGATCCCCATCACAAACAGAAGCTGATCTACAGCCTTACCGAAGCGGCCATCCAGCTGGTCCCCCTGCTGGTCCAGATGGGCGCCTGGGGACGGCGACACACCCCGGCCAGCCGAAGCCTGTCCGTGCGCGCCGAACTGCTGGAGGCCGGCGGCCCGCCCCTGTGGCAGGCCTTCATGGATGAGTTGCGCCACCGGCACCTGGGAGCCCCGGCGCCGGCCCGCGCCGTCTCCGCCGAGCTTCAGGCGGCCTATGCCCAGGCGATGGCGCTCGAGTCCCCCTGAGGGGCGGAGGTATTTTTCTGCGCGCCCGGTGTCTGTCCAGGGCGCCCCCGAACGTCCTTCGACCGAAACCAAGGAGAGTTCTCATGCGCATGATCTTCGTCAACCTGCCGGTCCGCGACGTGGAGGTGTCCAAGGCGTTCTTCGCGGCCCTGGGCTTCAGCTACAATCCCGACTTCAGCGATGAGACCGCCGCCTGCATCGTCATCGACGAGAACATCTTCGTCATGGTGATGACCCACGAGAAGTTCACCGGCTTCATCAACGGCGAGATCAGCGACGCCCACAAGGCCACCGAGGTGCTGACATGCCTGTCGGCCGACAGCCGCGAGGAGGTGGACGACCTGCTGGCCAAGGCCCTGGCCGCCGGCGGCAAGCCCTGGCGCCCGGCCATCGACATGGGCCCCATGTATGGCGTGAGCTTCCAGGACCCCGACGGCCACGTCTGGGAGGTCATGCACATGGACATGTCCGGCGCCGAGGCCGCGGCCTGAGGCTTTCCCGCGGGCCGTGGGTCGGCGCGAGCGCGTTCCGTAAAAGTGGAGTCCGGTTTTACGGATGAAACGCGCTCAAACTCCGGAATCTGGAGCATGGTTCAACGATCAGACGGTTTCGTCTGATCGCATCATGCTCTAGGTCCGGTCCATGGCTCGCATCCTCCTCACCGCCGGTCCCATCGCTCGCGCCCGCAACGGCGTTATCGGCCGCGACGGGAGCCTGCCCTGGCGGCTGAAGAGCGACCTGGTCAATTTCCGCGCCCTGACGCTCGGCAAGCCGGTGATCATGGGCCGCAAGACCTGGGACAGCCTGCCCAAAAAGCCCCTGCCCGGCCGCACCAATATCGTGCTCAGCCGCGACGGCTCCTTCGCGCCACGGGACGCCCTCGTCTGCGAAGACTTCACCGAGGCGGTGCAGATCGGCCGGGAGATGGCCGAGGATGACGGGGCCGAGGAGGTCTGCGTGATCGGCGGCGCCTCCCTGTTCGCCCTGGCCCTGCCGCGCGCCCAGCGCATCTATCTGACCGAGGTCGAGGCCGAGGTGGAGGGCGACGTGGTCCTGGCTCCCTTCGACGAGAGCGCCTGGACCGAGGTCAGCGCGGTGCGCCACCCGGCCGGCGAGGATGACGACTATCCGTTCGTCCTGCGGGTTCTCGAACGCCGCTGAGGCCTCTCGAAGCCCCTGGTCCTTACGCAGCGGCGCCGGCCATAATCCCCCTCAACAAGAACGAGGAGGACGCCCATGGACATCGAACTGGTCTGCGAAGGCCTGGAATTTCCCGAAGGCCCCATCGCCATGGCCGACGGCTCGATCGTGCTGACCGAGATCAAGGCCCAGCGCCTGTCGCGCATCACGCCTGACGGCCGCCGCGAAACCCTGGTGGAGACCGGCGGCGGGCCCAATGGCGCGGCCATCGGCCCGGACGGAGCGGTCTACATCACCAACAATGGCGGCTCCTTCACCTGGCCGCAGCAGGACGGCCTGACCATCCCCGGCCCGACGCCGCCCACCCACACCGGCGGGATGATCCAGCGCTACGACCTGAAGACCGGCGAACTCACCACCCTCTATGACGCCTGCGAGGGGCGGCGGTTCGTCGGCCCGAACGACCTGGTCTTCGACCGGCAGGGGGGCTTCTGGTTCAGCGACCACGGCTGCTCAACGCCCGAGGGCCGCAAGTTCGGGGCGCTCTACTACGCCAAGGCCGACGGCGGCCATGTGGCGCGTCTGCGCGACCACCTGATCGCCCCCAACGGGGTCGGCCTCTCGCCCGATGAGGATGTGGTCTATCTGGCCGATACTCAGCTTGGCCGGCTCTGGGCCTTCGATATCGAGGCGCCGGGCCAGCTCAAGGCCCAGGCGGGCTTTGGCCCCGGCCGGGTGGTGGCCAATCGGCTGGGCATACATTTTCTCGATAGCTCCA
>CAZERE010000027.1:0-27974 GCA_964515365.1 uncultured Phenylobacterium sp.
GAAGGGCTTGGTCAGATAGTCGTCGGCGCCGGCGTCGAAGCCGGCGTCCGTCTCGCTCCAGGCGCCGCGGGCGGTGAGGATCAGGACCGGGGTGGCCATCTCGCCGCGCCGCCAGCGCTCCAGCACCGAGACCCCGTCCACCTTGGGCAGGCCCAGGTCGAGGATCACGGCGTCATAGGGCTCGGTCTCGCCCAGGAACTGGGCTTCCTCGCCATCCGGCGCATGGTCGACGGCGTAGCCGGCGTCGCCAAGGGCGCCCTTGAGCTGGCGCGACAGGTCGGGATCGTCCTCGACAAGCAGGATGCGCATGGGTTCGGCCTCCCTTGAGGTCTGTTTCAGCCGCCCTGGCGGCCGATGATGGCCCCGGACTCGGCGTCGGCGATGAAGATGATCACTTCGCCGTCCGGCGTCTGCCACTGGACGAAATAGGCAGGGCGCCCGTTGTGCGCGCCCTGGGTGGTGTTCAGGTGCCGGCCCGGCGTGCGCTGGGCGATGGCGGCCAGCACCTGCGACAGGGGGGCCTGGCGGCCGGCGCGCACCGCGGCGCGGGCGGCGTCCTGGTCGCCGCGGCCCGCCCCGAAGGACGAGCGCATGTCCGAGCCATACTGGGCGTGCGCCGCGCCTGGGGCGGCGGCGGCCAGAAGGACAGCGATGACGGCGAGGTGTTTCATGACGCCGATCTAGGCCTTGACGACTGAACCGTGGCTGAACGCGGCGGTAAGGTTTGGCCGCCCGCTCGCCTCACCTTAACGCGCCTGCCCCGGCTTTAGCTACGCCGCTTGGGGGCGGCCTTGGGCGCATAGGGCCGCTTGTCCCGCCAGGCCTGGGCGAACTTGATCAACTCGGCGTCGGGCGTCTCGGGCAGGGTGATCACCAGACGCGCCAGCAGATCGCCGCGCTTCCCCGCCGCGTCGGGCAGGCCGCGCCCCTTCAGGCGGAGCATGGCGCCGGAATTGGCGCCGGCCGGCACGGTCAGGGTCACCGGACCCTCCGGGGTCGGCGCCTCGACCTTTCCGCCGAGAACCGCGTCATAGACGGTGACGGGCAGGTCCATCACCAGCCGGTCGCCCTCCAGATGGAAGATCGGGTGCGGGCGGATGTTCAGTTCGATGAAGGCGTCGCCCGGCCCGGCCCGGCCCGGCGAGCCCTGGCCCTTCAGGCGCAGGGTCTGGCCTTCGGCCGCCCCCTTGGGGATGGTGACGTCGATGGTGCGGCCGTCGGAGAAGGCGATCCGCTTCTTGCCGCCGGCGATGGCTTCTTCCAGGTCGATGTCGAGGCGCGCGCGCACGTCGGCGCCGCGGGCGAAGCCGCCGCCGCCGAAGCCAGCGCCCGGCCCGCGTCCGCCGCCCCGGCCGCCGAACATCTCGCCCAGGATGTCGCCGAGATCGACACCGTCGAAGGTCTCGGCGCGGGTCTGGCCGCGGCCCTCGAAGCCGCCGGGGCTCCAGCCGCCGCCATAGCCGCGGCCGGTCTCGTGGCCGTCGCCGTCGATCTCGCCGGCGTCGAACTTCTTGCGCTTGTCGGGGTCGCCCAGGATGTCGAAGGCCGCGCTCACCCGCTTGAACCGCTCCTCAGCCGCAGCGTCCCCGGGATTGGCGTCGGGGTGATGCTGCTTGGCGAGCTTGCGGAACGCCTTGCGGATCTCGTCGGCGTCTGCGCCGCGGGTGACGCCAAGCTCCTGGTAGGGATCGCGCGCCAAGGAATGAAATCTCCCAGTCCGGTCTGTTTCGTCCGCCCCGTCGGGGGCTCTTATGGGCTCTAGATTGTGCGAGGGGCGAAGTCACGCAAGAGCGTGTGTGGCAAAATTGACACATGCCTGTGGCCGTGACCGCCATGGGTCAGTCGCCGCTGCGGTCCTCCATCAGGTCCCAGGCCGCATAGGTCCAGGCGTCCTCAAGATCCTCCAGTTCGTCCTCGCTGAAGGTTTCGCCGCGGATGGAGACGCCGGCTTCGTGCACGCTTTCAGGGTCCCCGGTCACCAGCGGGTGCCAGGCGGGCAGGTCCTTGCCCTCGTGCAGGCGACGATAGGCGCAGCTCAGCGGCATCCAGGGCAGCTTGGCGATATTGCCCGGCGTCAGCTTCACGCAGTCGGGAACATGGGCCTTGCGCTCAGCATAGTTGGAACAGGCGCAGGCGTTGGAGTCGAACAGGCGGCAATGCACGCGGGTGGGGATAACCTGGCCGCTATCCTCATCCTCGAAGCGAACGAGACAGCAGAGGCCGCACCCGTCGCATAGGCTCTCCCACTCCTGAGCCGTCATCTGTTCGAGGGACTTGGTCTGCCAAAAGGGTTTGTGCCTGCTCACGCGCCCGTCCTAAACCCAAAGCGCCTCCGCCGCCATCCGGGCACCACCGAACGTGAACGACTGGACCCTCGATCCCTACCGCTTTCCGGACGATGAGCCGGAACGGCCGCGCCAGCCGCGTGCGCCGCAGCCCCGTGACGTCGCCCCGGAGGGCGCGCTGCGCGAGGGCGAAGACGGCTTTGGGCGACGGCCCCGACCGCCGCGCCAGGGTCCCCCGCCGCCGCCCGGGGGCGATGACCCGGACGACCCCTTCGTCCTGCCGCCCCGGGAGCGACGGCGTCGGCGCTGGGGCTGGCTTTGGAAGACCCTGGCGGTCCTGGTCCTGGTGCTCGCCCTGGCGGTGGTCGGCGGCGGTCTCTATCTCCAGAAACGGTTCCTGCAGGACGTGCCGGAACTGCCGCCCCAGGCCCAGCTCTACGCCTTCAACCGGGCGCCGGGGATCAAGTTCTTCGACCGCAACGGCGACCTCATCGCCTCCCGCGGGCCACGCTATGGCGACCGGGTGCGGCTGAACGCCCTGCCCGACTATGTGCCCCTGGCCTTCCTGGCGGCGGAAGATCACCGCTTCTACCAGCACGGCCCCATCGACCTGCAGGCCATCGCCCGGGCCAGCTATGTGAACTGGAAGGCCGGCGGCGTGGTCCAGGGCGGCTCGACCCTCTCGCAGCAGATCGCCAAGAGCCTGTTCCTGACTCCGGACCAGACCTTCCGCCGCAAGATCCAGGAGGCGGCGCTCGCCTGGCGGCTGGAGCGGATGCTGACCAAGGACGAGGTGCTGGAGCTGTACCTCAACCGCATCTATTTCGGCGCCAACACCTTCGGGGTGGACGGCGCGGCGCGGACCTATTTCGGCAAGCCGGCCAGCCAGCTGACCCTGGCCGAGTCCGCCCTGCTGGCGGCCCTGCCCAAGGCGCCGTCGCGCCTGGCCCTGACCAACGACATGCAAGCGGCCTTGCAAAGGTCCCGCTGGGTCCTGCAGCGGATGCACGACACCGGCTGGATCAGCCGCGCGGAGATGGAGGCCGCCCAGGCCGAGACGCCGCAGCTGGCCACCACGGCCACCTCCAACGAGGGCTCCTACGGCTACCTGCTGGACCACGCCACCAATGAGGTGCTGAGCCAGATCGGTCCGAACTCGCCGGATCTGCTGGTGCGCCTGTCCATCGATCCGGCGCTGCAGCTCGAGGCCGCCGCCATACTGAACCAGGTGATGGCCACCGACGGCGCCCGGGCCGGCGCCGGCCAGGCGGCCCTGGTGACCCTGGGTCCCGACGGCTCGGTGCGGGCCATGGTCGGCGGGGTGGACTATGGCGCCAGCGTCTTCAACCGGGCGACCCAGGCCCGGCGTCAGCCCGGCTCGACCTTCAAGCCCTTCATCTACGCTGCGGCCCTGGAAAAGGGCGTCCTGCCCAGCGACGTCCGGGTGGACGGCCCGGTGCGGTTCGGTGACTGGCGGCCTGGCAACTATGGCGGCGGCTATCGGGGTCCGGTGACGGTGGAGACGGCGCTGGCGCGATCGATCAACACGGTCGCCGTCAAGCTGGGGGCAGAGGCCGGCGGCCCGGCCCTGGGGGACATTTCGCGACGCTTCGGCTTCACCACCATACCGACCAATCCCAGCCTGGCGGTGACCCTGGGCTCCTACGAGGTGAGCCTCATGGAGCTGACCAGCGCCTTCCAGGTGTTCCAGCAGGCGGGCGGCCGGGTCACGCCCTCGATCATCGAGGAGATCCGCACCGTCGACGGCGACAGCGTCTTTTTGCGCGCGCCCTCAGGCCCGACGCCGGCCATCGATCTCACCTATGCCAGCATGATGGTGAAGATGATGAAGCGCGTCCTCACGGCGGGGACAGGGACGCGGGCGGCCTTCGACTGGCCCGCAGCCGGCAAGACCGGCACCAGCCAGAACTGGCGGGACGCCTGGTTCGTCGGCTTCACCGACGAATATGTCACCGGCGTCTGGGTCGGGAACGACGACGACAGCCCCATGAACCGGGTCACCGGCGGCGACATCCCTTCGCAGATCTGGCGCCGGGTGATGATCGAGGCCCATGCCGGGATGGAAATTCGCGACTTCGACTGGCTGGTGGACGATCCCGAGCCGATGTTCGAGGACGACTATCGCAATGACTATTATCGAGGCCTGGCCGGCGAGTTCGCCCGCGCCGCCGCCGAGGCTGAACCTCCGCCTCTGCCCCCGCCGCCGGCCATGCCCCAGCCCCGGGACGAATATGACGCCAGTCGGCCGATCCCCGAGGAGGACATCCCCTTCTAGCGCGGGCCGTTGGGCGCATCGCCCATCGGCATTCAGTTGAGAGGACGGGCGAACTGCACCAGGAGGTCTGGAATCCGCGAGGCTATGATGGGCTTGGTGATCCACCCCAAGGGGCGCGCATCGGCGGCCCGTTGACGGATCTCGGCGTCGTCATGCGCGCTGACGAACACCGAGGGGATATCATAGAGCAGACGGGCGTCTTTCGCCGCCTCGACCCCATCGCGGTCCCCGAGCAGGCGGATGTCCATCAGAATGAGGTCCGGCGTCTCGCGGCTGCAGATCTCGAGCGCCTCCTCGGCTGAGCTCGCCAGCCCCACGACCTCATAGCCGGCGTCCTCCAGGGCGGCTTGCCACTCGCCCGCCACCAGCCAGTTGTCTTCTGTAATCAGGACCCGACGGCCCAGGGGGAAGTCGGCGTCCGCTTCTCCATCGCCTCGGGGGAGTCCTGGGGGGCCTTCTCGCGGTCCCCGCGGCTGGAGGCGGTACTGATCAGGATAGGACATGGGTCGCCTCAGCAAGCGGGAACGAAACGACGGCCACGGCGCCGCCGTCTGACTGAAGGGTGAATTGGCCGCCGATCTGGCGGCACAGGCCCCTCACCAGACCAAGGCCCGAGGACGACGGGCCTGAAGCGGACGGGGCGAACCCCGGGCCGTTGTCCCGCACGGTCAGCACGGCCTCGGCGCCGATCCGGACGAAATTCAGCGACACGGCCGCGGCCGGGCCATCGGCGTACTTCACCGCATTGGTGAGCAATTCGTTGGCGATCAGAGCCAGAGGGAAGGCCAGATCGTTCGGCGCGACGATCGGCTCGGCCCTGACCTCGATGGCGATCCGAACCCCGGCCAGGGTCTGGACCGTCTCGGCGAGGGCGCTGAGCATCTGATCGACCCGCAGGCCGTCGCCAGCATCCTCGGCGTACATCAGCCGCTGCGCGTCAAACAGCGCCGCGAGCTTGGACTGCAGCATCTTCACGAACTGCTTGCGGCTGGGATCCTCGCTCTCACGTCCCGCGGAGGAGACCAGGGCCAGGATCATCTGGAGATGATTTTTCACCCGGTGCTGAAGCTCTCGATAGAGCACCCTGTTGTGCGCCAGGGACTCTTCAAGCTCGGCCTGCACCCGCCGGCGCACGGAGATTTCGCCATTCAGCTCCCGCACCTGCGCGGTCAGGGCGGCGAACTGGTCTCCAGCCGCGTCCCGGAGCTTGATGGCGTAGTCGGTTGCGCCCGCTCGCCGCAGGACCAGCGCCTCGACCTTCACGTCGGCCTCGGCCGCAGGGGACCCCGCCAGGCGGAGAGCGCCCAGCACCGGGTCGGCTGATCCCGAGGCGCGTTCGAGCAAGCTCTGCAGTCCGTCGAGGTCGGCGAACAGGTGGCGCCAGCTGTCGGCCGACTCCCCGAAGCGCGCGCGGGCCGCCCGGTTCATCTCGATGATGCGCCCATCCCCGGCAAAGATGACGACGGGGTCGCGGATAAACTTGGCGATGGGATCCATGTTCAGCAGTCAGCCAAATCCGGCCGCACCCGGCGGAAGTACTCGCGAGCCTCTCCCTCCCCCTCCCTCGGGGTCAGGTAGACGGTCACATGGCAGCCCGGATCGCCCCGGGCGATCGCCTTGTCGATCTGGACGCGGGCATAGCCCAGGTTCTCGCCGGCCACATGTCCGAACACGTTGGAGGTCATCATGCACAGGGCCGGCCGACCGGCCACGAAGGCCCCGAACGGACAGGAATTGCTGGCGAAGACGATCCGATCCTCGCGCTGCTCGACGATATAGAAGTCGCCCTTGATCCGCTGCTTGAGGTCCACGAGCACCTGGGCCACCTGATCGGCCGACAGGCGATCAACGGCCAGGGCGGTCCGGTACTTCTCGTCCAGGGCCTTGCCCACCGCGGCCCCGACAACGCTGATATAGCCCGAGGCTTCCTCAAGGCCGACGACGTCCTGCAGGGCGCCCGACAGTTCGCGCAGCAGGGTTCGCAGGAACATGTCCCGCTCGAGATCGATCTCCAGGTGATCGAGCGACATCAGGGACTCCAGCCGCGACGACGCCGCGTGTCAGCGGCCAGCCGCAACCTATAGATTGTCCTGTCCCGACCCAAAATGGTTTTCCACCGCCCTGCCGGGGGCGAGCGACGGCGCGCCCTTGACCTGGCCGGCCAATCAGCGGCCGGGATAGGGATGGCCAAAGAAACCGTGCACATCCTCCAGTCCTATGTCGCGGGGCGTGGAAAGGCCTTGAAGGCCGAGCAGCAGGTGGGCTGCGCCAGCGCCGAGGAGGCCCGCCGCAAGGCCGAGCGGCTGGCGCCCCTGCGGGTGGCGGTGGTGGCCTTCTCGGTCTCGGCCGACACCGAGATGGGCGACTATGACGAGAACCCGGTGATCCTGTTCCGATCGGGCCCGCTTCCGCCGCCTTTCGACGAGGCCTGACCGGGGTTTGTCGCCTGCGCCCTTGCGGGGGCGCCAAAGCGCGCTATGTGCCTAACCCTATGAAGCCCCCCGTCCTCGCGCTCAAGAATGTCCGTCTCGCCGACGGGCCCCGCATGCTGTTCGACGGCGTCGATCTGGCGCTGGAGCCCCGCAGCCGCGCGGCCCTGGTCGGGCGCAACGGCGCGGGCAAGTCGACCCTGATGCGCATCCTGGCCGGCCTGACCGAGGCCGATGACGGCGAGCGCGCCGTGACCCCGGGGACCAAGGTCGCCTATGTGCTGCAGGAGCCGCAGATCGTCGGCGACACCCTGCTCGACCACGCCACCGCCGGGGGCGCTGCGCCGCATGAGGCCGCCGCGGCCCTGGAGAGCTTCGGCCTCGATCCGAACAAGGCCGCCAAGGGCCTGTCCGGGGGCGAGACCCGCCGGGTCGCCCTGGCCCGGGCCCTGGCCGAGGATCCCGACGTCCTGCTGCTGGACGAGCCCACCAACCACCTGGACATCCTGGCCATCGAGACCCTGGAAGGCGCCATCGCCGCCAGCCGGGCCAGCGTCCTGATCGTCAGCCACGACCGCGCCTTTCTGGAGCGGGTGACCCAGCGCTGTTTCTGGCTGGAGAACCGCAAGGTCCGCAAGCTCGACCGGGGTTTCGCCGCCTTCGACGCCTGGGTGGAGCAGCTCACCGCCGCCGAGGCCGACGAGGCCAGGCGCCAGGACAAGGCCCTGGAGCGCGAGACCCACTGGCTGGCCCGCGGCGTCACCGGCCGCCGCGCCCGCAACGAGGGCCGCCGTCGGCGCCTGATGGAGATGCGCGAGGCCAAGGCCGACCGCCTGCGCGACACCCGCGGCGCCATGTCCATGGGCGTCGCCACGGCCGGGACCTCCGGCCAGCGGGTGGTCGAGGTGAAGGGGCTCTCCAAAAAGTTCGGCGACCGGGTGATCCTGGAGGACTTCTCCACCCGCATCCTGCGCGGCGACCGGATCGCCGTGGTCGGTCCCAACGGGGCGGGTAAGACTACCCTGGTGAAGCTGCTGCTCGGCGAGCTGCCGGCCGACTCCGGCGAGGTGATCCTCGGGACCAATCTGGAGGTGGCCTATATCGACCAGGCCCGGGCAGACCTGAAGGACGACATGCTGCTGAAGGATGCGCTCGCCCCGCTGGGCGGCGACCAGATCATGGTCCGCGGCGCGCCCAAACATGTGGCCGCCTACGCCAAGGAATTCCTGTTCACCGACGCCCAGATTCGCCAGCCGGTCCGCAGCCTGTCGGGCGGCGAACGCAACCGTCTGCTGCTGGCCCGGGCGCTCGCCCAGCCGGCGAACCTCATGGTGCTGGACGAGCCCACTAACGACCTCGACATGGAGACCCTCGACCTCCTGGAAGAGATGCTCTCGGACTATGAGGGCACGCTCATCCTGGTCAGCCACGACCGCGATTTCGTCGATCGCCTGGCCACCTCCACCATCGGCCTCAATGGTCGCGGCCAGGTGGTCGAGACCCCCGGCGGCTGGCTGGACTTCCTGAGCCAGAATCCCGGCTTCTTCGGCGTGTCGCCCGCCAAGGCGCCCGGCGGGCGTCGCGGGGCTGCGGCTCAGGCGGCCGCAACGGCAGCGGCAGCTACAGCGGCGGCGGCTCCCGCCGCAAAGGCCGCCAAGCTCTCCTACAAGGAACAGCGCCGGTTGGAAGAGCTGACCGGCCTGATCGCCGACCTGCCCGACAAGATCAGCCTGCTGGAAAGCCAGTTGGCCGATCCGGCGCTTTACGCGCGAGATCCCGGCGCCTTCGACCGGTTTGGCCAGGCCCTGGCGGCTGCGCGCCAGAAGCTGGAGGCCGCGGAAACGGAATGGCTGGAGCTGGAAGAACGTCGCGAGGCTCTGGAGGCCGGGCGCTGAACAGCCCGGCGCCATTCCTGGGGATAAGATCCAACGCTGATTTTGCTGATGTTTCGGCGCGATTTCCCCAGGAAATCCACAGCCTGTCCACCGGGTGATCACACGCTGCGCACAACGGGTCGAACTCGGGCGCTTGCTTCATAGAGGGTCTGGGCGCAACGTCAAGGGGTCGAGAGGGACTGCAGCCCTGGCGCACCGGGAAACCGGGACGCAAATGGAGCAGAAGGTTCCAGAACCGACGGCGACGGGGCGACCCGGCGCCTGGGTTCGAAGGACACCGGCGTGACGGAAACCTGCGGGGCAGCCCGCGTTCGAAGTCTCACCGACCTTGCGATACAGGTCTGCAAGGATCTGGAATGAGGGCGACGTTGCGGCCTGCCGCAGCGCCGCCCTCTTGCCATGGGCCATAGGCGCCCGAAGGCCGTTCGTCGGTTTAACGATTTGGCGCCATCCCCCAGCGCACACTCCCCGCGCTTGGGGGAGACGACGGGACATGGCGACGGGACGACGGCTGCAGCGTGATACGGCGCTTGGCCTGGCGATCGGCCTGGCCTTCGGCGCCGCCGCCCTGCTCGGCGTCGCCCTCACCCGTGACACCCACAGTATTGCAGCCCTCTGGCTCGCCAATGGCGTTCTCGCCGCCGGCTTTCTTCTGCTTCCCTTTCGCACGGCTGTGCTCCTGGGGATCGCCTGCGCCGCGATCAGCCTGAGCATCAATATTCTCACGGGCGCGCCCTCCGACGTCGCCCCGGTGTTCACGGCGCTGAACCTGGTCGAGGCGCTCACCGCAGCCCTCCTGATCCGACGCTTCTGCGGCGCGCGGATACGGATCGGCAACCTGCCGGAACTGCTCCGGATCGCCTTTCTGGGCGTGGCGCCGGCCGCGGGCGTAACCGCCCTTCTGGCGGCGACATCCCTGGCCACCCTGGGCCGCCCCTTCCAGGAGGTTCTGCCCACCTGGTTTCTCGCCCACAGCCTCGGCATGGCGATCACCCTGCCCGCGGTTCTGCTGCTGGCCGATCGCCGCGCGGGTCCCGACCACGACAAGGGGCTCCTGACCGAGGCCGGGGTCTTCGGCCTGGTGATCGCCGTCAGCGTGGCGGCTTACCTGCCCTGGACCTTCCCCGCGCCCCTGCTGATCACCCCCACCCTGGTGGTGGTCGCCTTCAGCCTCGGGCCGCGCAGCACGGCCCTGTCGGCGGTCATCATGGCGGTCATCTGCACCATCGTCCTGACCCTGGGTCCGGTGGGCGGCGTCGCCGAGATGTGGTCTCAGGCCTCGCGGATTCACAATCTTCAGTTCGTCATCGCCACGGCCTTCTTCACCAGCCTGTCGGTGGCGCTGATCCTGGCCGAGCAGAACCGCACCCGCCGGCTGCTGGCCATGCGGACCCGGGCCGCCAAGCGCGCCCAGGCCAGGGCCCAGGCCGCCGGCGCGGCCAAGGGCGAGTTCCTGGCCACCATGAGCCACGAAATCCGCACGCCGATGAACAGCATCCTCGGCTTCACCCAGACCCTGATCCGCCGGGAAGATTTGGCGGCGGAGGCGAGCCGCCAGGTTGCGCTTGTCCATCGGGCCGGGGGCTCGCTGCTGGCGGTGGTCAACGACATCCTGGACTATTCCAAGCTCGAGGCCGGTGAGGTGGAGCTGGCCCTGCAGCCCCAGAGCCCGGAGACGATCGCCCAGGACGCCGTCGATATCATCGCCCCCTCCGCCGAGGCGCGCGGCCTTCAGATCCGTCTGGAGATCGCAGGTCCGGCCCAGGACATGGTGTTGATCGACGAGCTTCGGGTGCGGCAGATTCTGCTCAACCTGCTGAGCAACGCGGTGAAGTTCACCGAGGCCGGCGAGGTGCGCCTGCAGCTTTCGGTCCGCGACCAGGGTTGTGAAATGCTGTTGCGCTTTGAGGTCCATGACACGGGCGTCGGCATCCCCAAGGCCTTGATGCACCGGCTTTTCCGCCGTTTCTCGCAGGCCGACTCCTCGGCCCGGCGGGCCTTCGGCGGCACCGGGCTGGGGCTGGCCATCTGCAAGGGCCTTGTGGAGGCCATGGGGGGCGTAATCGGCGTGCGCAGCCGGCCGGGCGCCGGCTCCACCTTCTGGTTCGAGATCAGCGCCGAACCGGCGGCGGTCGCCCCGGATGTTCCGGAGGCCGCCCCCAGCGTCGAGCTCGGCGCCGTCCGCGTATTGCTCGTGGACGACCATCCCATGAACCGGGACCTGGGCGCCACGGTCCTGAAGCTCTTGGGTTGCGAGGTCACCTTGGCCTGCGACGGGGCCGAGGCCGTGGAGCTGGCCGCCGCGGGCGCCTTTGACGCCATCCTGATGGACATCCACATGCCGGTCATGGATGGGGTGGAGGCCGCCCGCGTCATCCGCGCCCTCGACGGTCCGGCGGCTATGGCGCCGATCATCGCCATGAGCGCTGACGTCATGCCTGAAATGGTCGAACGCTGCCGGCGCGCCGGGATGAACGATGCGGTCGGCAAGCCGATCCAGATCGAAGCCCTTCATGCCGCCCTGGCGCGATGCACCGCCCCGGCGAGCGCCGAGATTGCAGACCTGAACCCCGGCGAGCTCGACTCCGCCGTCGCCTGAAGCGTAACCGGCTTGGCGCGGCCCCCTGGCGCGCCTAGGTTTGTCCCGGTTCATGTCGGGGGATTTTTCATGAAGGCCTTGCGCTCGCTCGCCATCGCGCTCGCCGCGCTCGTCGGCGCCTGCTCAGCCGAGCCGCAGACCGACGCGGTGACAGGGGCCGACGGCCTGACCACCATCCGCTTCGCCACCGACTGGCGGGCCCAGGCCGAGCATGGCGGCTTCTACCAGGCCCTGGCCACGGGCGAGTACGAGAAGCGCGGCCTGAAGGTGGAGATCATCCAGGGCGGCCCGGGCGTGAACGTGCCCCAGCTGCTGGCCGCCGGCGCCGTGGACATGGGCATGGGCTCCAACAGCTTCATCGTCATGAACCTGGCCCAGGAGGGCGCGCCGGTGAAGGCGGTCGCCGCCTATATGCAGAAGGACCCCCAGGTCCTGCTGGCCCACCCCGACCAGGGCATCGAGACCATCGCCGACCTGAAGGGCCATCCGATCCTGCTGTCGGACGCCTCGGTCACCGCCTTCTGGGTGTGGCTGAAGGCCAAGTACGGCTTCACCGACGACCAGGTCCGCAAGTACACGTTCAACTCCGCCCCCTTCCTGTCGGACAAGCGCGTGGCCCAGCAGGGCTATGTAACCTCGGAGCCCTATACGATCGAGAAGGAGGCGGGCCTCGCGCCCAAGGTCTTCCTGCTCGCCGACAATGGCTATCCCGGCTACGCGACCATGGTCCTGGCCAGGGACGCCCTGATCGCCGAAAATCCCGAGGCCGTGCGCGCCTTCGTCGAGGCCAGCACAGCGGGCTGGCGGTCCTATCTGGACGGCGATCCGGCGCCGGGCGACGCCCTGATCAAGGCCGACAACCCGGAGATGACGCAGGACGTGCTCGACCAGGCCCGCGAAAAGCTGAAGTCCTACGGCATCGTCGATGCGGGCGATCCGGCCCTGACCGGCCAGATGAGCGACGCCCGCTGGACCGAGTTCTTCGAGATGGCGCGCGACCAGGGGGTCTATCCCGCTGAACTCGACCCGAAGTCGGCCTACACCCTCGACTTCCTGCCCTAGCCGCAGCGCCCATGGAGCCGTTGGTCGCCGAACTGGCGCAGGTCGAGGTGGAGTACGGCAAGGGCCAGCGGGCGCTCGGCCCCTTCAGCCTGTCCGTCGCGCCCGGCGAAATCACCGCCCTGGTCGGACCCTCGGGCTGCGGCAAATCCACCGCCCTGCGCCTGCTGGCCGGGCTTGAGGAGCCGACCCGCGGCCAGGTGCGCCGCACCGCGCGCCGTGGCGAAACCTCCGTGGTCTTCCAGGCGCCGACCCTGGCGCCGTGGCTGTCGGCCCGGGACAATGTGGCCCTGCCGCTGGAGCTGTCGGGCGCCCCCCGGCGCCAGGCCCGCAGCCAGGCCGAGGCCGCCCTGGCCCGGGTGGGGCTGGCCGACGCCGCGGGGGCGCGGCCCGCCCAGCTTTCCGGCGGCATGGCCATGCGGGTCTCCCTGGCCCGCGCCCTGGTGACGGAACCACGGCTGCTGCTGCTGGATGAGCCCTTCGCGGCCCTGGACGAGATCACCCGACGGGCCCTGGCCGACGATGTGCTGCAGCTCTGGGCCGAGCTGAAGCCGGCCATCGTCTTCGTCACCCACAGCGTCGAGGAGGCGGTCTATATGGCCAGCCGGGTGGTGGTGCTGACCCGCGGCCCCGGCCGGATCGGGGGCGAGATGACCATCGCCGGGCCGACGCCTCGCCCCACAGGCTTCCGCACCACGGCGGGCTTCCGCAGCGCGGTCGAGGCGGTGTCCACCGTGCTGGCCAAGGGCATGGAGGCGGCGGCATGAAACGGCTCGCCGACCTGTTCGCCCCCCTGGTCCTGATCGCCATCCTGCTGACCGGCTGGGAGATCGCCTGCCGGGCTCTTCAGGTCCCCGCCTATTTCCTGCCGGCGCCCAGCGCGGTGGCCGTGAGCCTGGCGGCCGACGCCGGCACGCTGCTCGCCTCGGCCTGGAACACCCTGGCCATGGCCCTGGCCGCCCTGATCATCGCCAGCCTGACGGCCCAGGCCCTGGCCCTGCTGGTGGCGCTCAGCGCGGTGCTGGAGCGGGCGATCAAGCCGCTGGCCGTGGTGTTGCAGGTGACCCCGGTCGTCGCCATCGCGCCCCTGGTGGTCATCTGGGCCGGCATCGACAACCCCGAGCGGGCCATCGTCGCCCTGGCCGCCGTGGTCGCCTTCTTCCCGATCTTCTCCGGCGCGGTCACCGGCCTGAAGGCCGCCGATCCGGACCTGGAGCGCCTGTTCGACCTCTATGGGGTCGGGCGGGTGAAGCGCCTGCTGCGGCTGCGACTGCCCTCGGCCGTCCCCTATCTGATGGAGGGTCACAAGGTGGCCGCGGGCCTGGCGCTCATCGGGGCTGTGGTGGCCGAATTCGTGGCCGGTTCCGGCGGCGCCCAGGGGCTGGCCTGGCGAATCCTCGAGGCGGGCAACCGCCTGCAGACCGCCCGCATGTTCGCCGCCCTGGTGGTGCTGGGTCTGATGGGCGCCCTGCTCTATGCGGGTCTCGCGCGGCTGGAGCGGTTTGGCCTGCGCTGGTGGCGTGGCCGTTAGCCGCGGGTTAAGCCGATAACCCTAAAGCTGGCGGAACATGAATCGCCCGCCCGCCCCCGCCCTTCTGCTCGCCCTGCTCGTCGCCGCCAACGCTGCGCCGGCGATGGCCCAAGGCGTGACGCAGGATCGCTATGGTCCGCCGCAGCCCTGGACGGAGAGCCCCCAGGCGGCGAGCGCCCAAGGTCCCGACGCCGCCTATGCCGGTCCGATGCTCGGCTGGGCCGGAAAGCAGGCGCCGCAAGGCCCCGCGGCGGATGAGGCGGCGATGGCGCCGCAGCGTCCCGAGCCGATGGCCCTGTCTCGTCAGTTCGCCTACGCCCAGCCCCCGGCGCCCCGCGCCGCGCCGCCGGCCCCGCAGGTTCAGCCCGGCTATGAGCCCGTCCTGGGCGGCGCGCTTCCGCCGGTCAGCGACCGGGCGCCCGATCTCCTGGGCGGCCCGCCGGCCGGTCCGCTGCCCACCAGCATCTACGACCAGGCGGCTGCGGCCCCGCCCGCGCCTCAGCCTCAATACCAGTATCAGGCGCCGCCGCCCGCCGAGGCGCCACGACAGATCGCCCAATCGGCGCCCCTGCCAGCCGCCCGCCCCGGGGGTTCGCAGCTCTACTCCCTGCACCGGGAGTACGGCATGACGCCCGACGCCATTCCCGCCCCGCCCCAAGGCCCGAACTATATCCTGGTGGGGCCGCCCGACGCGCCTCCGGCCGAGGACAAGGCCGACGAGGGCGGCGAGGGTCTTGATCGCCAGTTCTGAGACATCGCCCATGGAACGGTCCAAGCTTCACGATCTGATCGCCCTGGCCAATGAGCCCTCCAGCGCCCGTCGGCGGGAGTTGCTCCGCGGTGTGACCGACCTGTTCTTCGCCGGCGACGGCGCCCACGGCGGCGGCGAGTTGGCCCTGTTCGACGATGTCATGGGTCAGTTGGCCAGCGACATGGAAGAGGCCGTGCGCGGCGAGCTCGCCAGCCGTCTCGCCGCCGCCGCGGCCCCGCCGCGCCACCTTCTGCGTGATCTGGCCCGCGACACCGCCATCACCGTGGCCGAGCCGGTGCTGACAGGGTCGGCGGCGCTGACCGACGATGATCTGCTGGCGGTCGCCCACACCCGCGGCCAGGATCATCTGCGCGCCATCAGCCAGCGCTCGACCGTGTCGGCGGCGGTCTCCGAAGCCATTGTCGAACGCGGCGACGACCACACCCTGGGCGCCCTGCTGCGCAATGACGGCGCCGAGCTGTCGCGGGAATCCCATGAGCGGGCCGTGGACCGCGCCCTGGCCAACACCGACCTGCACGCCGCCGTCGTCGCGCGCCGGGCCGTGCCGGTGGATCTGCTCAACGAAATGTACTTCGTGGTGGAGGCGCAACTTCGCGACACCATCCGCGACCGCAACAGCGAAGTGGACCCCGAAGCCCTGGAGGCCGCCCTGGCCGCCAGCCGCAAGAGCCTGGCCACCCGCGACGGCGCCCTGCCCGACGACTATGAGGAGGCTGAGCGGGCCGTTCGCCTGCTGAAGCTGCGCAACGGCATCACCCCGCCGGTCCTGGCCGCCTTCCTGCGCAATCGGGAGACCACCAAGTTCCTGGTGGCGCTTTGCGAACTGGCCGACATCGATTTCGGGACGGCGCGCAGGATCCTGGATCGACGCGACCTGGACGCCCTGTCCATCGTCTGCAAGGCGGCGGGTTTCGAACGGTCGCTCTACCTGACCTTCGCCGTCCTGATCCTGGACCGCGAGGCCAACGCCATGGGGCGCGCCCGGGAATATGGCGAACTGTTCGACGTCCTGCCGCGGGAAGCCGCCCAGCGCACCATCCGCTTCTGGCGCCTCCGCCGCCAGAGCGGCGACGTCGCCGCGGCCTAGTCCGGCGTCTGCGGCGTCGGGGGCGTCTGCGGCGGCTCGTAGCGCAGGGGGATGATCACCCGCCCGCCGATGGTGGGCAGGCCTTCGTCAGACCAGACCGAGAGCCGGAAATGGGGCGCGAGCGAGAGGGCCGCCGCGCCGAACCCCAGCCCTTCCGGCGTTTCGGAGACAATCTCACACGTCTCCACCGTACCGTTCTCGATGACAGAGCACCGCATCTGGACGCGCGCTGTGCCGACGCCGGCCGCTCTCGCCGCCGCCGGATAGGCGCCGGCGAGCGCCTGGCCGGACGGGAGAGTGGTCCATTGTGGCTTGCCGATTATACGCGAGCCCTCGACTAGCATCTCCGGGGCGAAGGTCACCCGATACTGTGTCCCGACACCTCGCAAGTCGATGCTGGGATCGGCAGGCGCGGCCAGGCGGAAATGATCGGCCAGCTGCATGGCCGCTCGCCCGAAACCCTGGCCCCGCGGCTCTTCGGCGATGACCTCGCAGCGATTGAGACCGAGGTCGGCGGTGAGGTCGCAGCTCACCGTGGCCGATCCGCCCGCGCCATCTTGCCGCGCTCGCTGCGGATAGGCGCCGACGGTCTCATCATAGGTCGGCGCTTCGGCCCAGGTCGGGGAGGTCAGAAACCGCCTGGTGCGCATGTAGTGGGCGCCGCCCGGGGCGCGCGAGCTGATGCTCGAAGCCGGCGCCTCGAAGCGGAGGGGGATATTGACGCTGTCGACCACCGTCTGCCCATGTAACGTCGCAGGCTTCATTTGAAACTGGGGGGTAAGCGCGATCGCAGCGGCGCCGAAGCCCATACCTTCAGGCGCTTCTGTCAAGACGCGGCATTGGTAGAGCGCTCCCTGCCGACTGACGCTACAGCGGATCAGGGCTTCCCCGCTCTTGCCCCTTCGCAACGCCTGCTGCGGGAAGACGGTCATCAGATCATTGGCGTCGGGGGTTCTAAGCCAGTCGACCTCCGTAACGCCCTCGGCCGGCGCAGGCAGTTTGAAGCTGACGGGCAGATTGATGACCTCGACGGGCTGGCCATCCACCGTGAGAGGACTTCGCAGAAACTTAGGGGCCAGGGCGAGAACGGCGTCGCCGAAGCCCATGCCTCCCGGCTCTTCGCTGACAACGCTACAGTCAAGCAGCGCGCCCTGGCTGCTCACCTGGCAGCGCATGACCGCCCTCCCGGTCACCCCAAGTCGCTGCGCCTCGGGGGGATACACGGCGGCAACCTCTTCAGCGCTCGGCAGCCGCACCCAGTCGGGCTGGGTTGTCTCCTGGGCGTGGGCCGATAGAGGCCAAGCGAATAACGTCGCGATCAGGGCGAGCGATCTCGCGGCGCTCTTCAGCATGGTCAACCCCCCGTAATCCCCGCGGATCAACCTATACGAGGCTCAGGGCCTGTAAACATGCTGACATTGCAAGCCGGCTGGATTTCCTCGCGGCCTGCCGATCGCTTGCGTGCAATCAAACCCCGTCGCGCGGCGCGACCCGCACGCGAAGGCGCTCCATGGCGTCGATGGCGATCAGGGTGAAGGAGCGAAGACCTTCCTCGGCGAACACGTCTAGGGCCGCCTGAAGGGCCAGGGCCGCCGAGGCGCGCTCGCCGCGGTCCTTGCCGGTGATGTCCAGCCGCGCCTCATAGATCCGCGCCAGATTGACCTGGGCGAGCGCCCAGCTGACAGGGTCGACGCCGGCGCGGCGGTGCGACAGCTCGATCTTGAAGGCGGCCTCGGCGGCGTCCAGCACCGCCAGATCGCCGGACAGCTCAGCCGAACGGGCCAGGCAGATGGCGCGGCCATTGGAGGCCTCGGCCCGCAGGGCCAGCGCCGGCGCGTCGGCCAGAACCAGGCCGGCCCGCTCGTAGCAGGTCACCGCCTGCTCATAGGCGCGTTCGCCGCAGGTGGCCTCGCCCAGGATCTGCAGGGCCAGGCCCAGCGCGGCCTGGACCCGAGCCCAGTCCAGGGGGCTGTGGTCGCGGGTCAGGTCCTCGACCACGTCGGCCAGCAGGGTGACGGCTTCCAGGATCTGTTCGATGTCGCCGCTGACCTCGCCCATCAGGGCCAGGATCTGACCCCGGAGGGCCGCGGCGCGGGCATGGGCCAGGGGCTCATAGGCGCCGTCCAGGCCTTCGGCGATGTCGTCGGCCTCGTCCAGGGCCATCTGCAGCAGGTCCGGGTCCTTCAGGCGCGCGCCCCAGCCGGCCAGCATGTCGGCGCGCAGGGTGCGGGCCTCGGCGATCAGCAGGTGGGCGGCCGAGCACCGGCGGGTCAGGGCCTGCAGGGCGGCGATGGGGGCGGAGAACCGGGCGGCGGTGACCCGGGCGGCCTGGGCGTCGCCCAGACCCATGCGGCGGCGGCCCTCGATCAGGGCCAGGCCGACCTCGGCCAAGGGGGCGGCCAGACCCCCTCGGGCGGCCTCACGGGCCTCGCGGAAGGCGAGCTCGGCGGCGGCGTTCAGCCCCTCCTCGCCGAACAGCTCGGCGCCCAGCAGGGCGCAGTAGGCCTGTTCGCAGCGGGCGCGGGCCCAGCCGTCGGGACGACGATGGCGATCGAAGGCGGTGGCTGCGGCCTCGGCCTGGGCGGCGGCCTTGCGCAGGGTGGCGGCGTCGCCGGAGCGGCGGGCGACCTCGCGCCAGACGATGGCGGCTTCCAGACGGCGCTGGGGCTTGTCCTTGGCGCTGATCCGGCCGGCGGCCACATCGGCGGCCCTGCCCTCGTTGCGCAGCAGGGAAAGGTCGAGCAGCTCCAGCAAGGCCGCGTCCCCGCCGGCCAGGCCGTCGCGGGTGGGTCCCCAGGCGCCCTGCCCGCCGAAAATACGCTTCAGCTCCCGGCCGAACTCGAACATGCCGCGATACTCCGTCCATCAGAGTCCCGCGGCGGGACGGCCCGCGCGGGTTCAGGTGAGACAGAGCAAAGCCGGAGCCGCGGCAATTAACAAGTCATTAACTCTTGAAGATGGTTAACGGAACCTTGCGGGCGTTCAGCAAAACACCCTTGGTTTTCGCCACAATTCCTGGCCGCTGCGCTGGTTCAGGCGAAGATGGCGGTCCTTTCCTCGGGGCTCAGAATGCGCCAGTCGCCTGGAGCGAGCGCGTCCGGCAGGGCGAGCCCGCCGATCTGATCCCGGTGCAGGGCCTCCACATGGTTGCCCACCGCAGCGAACATCCGGCGGACCTGATGATAGCGGCCTTCGGTGATGGTCAGCCGCGCCGTCGTCGGCGACAGGACCTCAAGGATCGCCGGCGCCAGGGGCTCGGTTTCGCTCTCCAACATCAGGGTCCCGGCGGCGAAGAGCTCGCCCTCATCCCCGCGCAGGGGCCGGGCGAGGCTGGCCACATAGCGCTTGGCCACATGGCTGCGGGGCGAGATCACCCGGTGCAGCAGCGGGCCGTCATCGGTGATCAGCAGCAGGCCGGTCGTGTCCACATCCAGCCGTCCGATGGTCGAAAGGCCCGGCGTCCGCGCCCGCCAGCGCCGCGGCAGAAGCTCATAAACGCTGCGGCCAGGCTCCCGGTGGGAGCAGACCACGCCGAGCGGCTTATGCATCAGCAGGGTCAGGGGGGCCGGCGGATCGACCGGCGCGCCCTCGATCGTCATCCGGGTCGGCAGGTCGGCGACCACCGGAACCTTAAGCCCGCCATCGCTCACCGCGGCGCCGTCGAAGACCACCGCGCCCTTGCGGACCAGGGCGTGGACCTCACGCCTCGAGCCATAGCCCAGATTGGCCAACAGGCGATCGAGCCTGGCCATCGGCAGCTTACTCAACGGCGCGCCTCATAGAGCTTGTAGCCGCCCTCCTCGACCAGGAGCTTGACCTTGGTCCCGAAGCTGTCGCGCAGCGCCGCCTCATAGGGCAGGTGGCGGTTGGCCACCATCAGGAGCTTACCTCCGGAACGCAGAGCCTGGGCGGCCGAGGCGATGAAGGCCGCGCCCAGCGCCCGATCCTCGGCCCCGCCGTCATGGAAGGGCGGGTTCATGACCACGAAGTCCAGGTCCTTCAGGCCGGCGGCGCCCAGCCGGACATCGGCCCAGACCACCTCGGCCCGGGGCTCATTCACGTTTCGCCGCGCGCACTCCACGGCCCGGCGGTCGATATCGACCAGGGTCAGGCGGGTGACGGCAGGCGAGGCCAGCACCCCATGGGCCAGAAGTCCCAGGCCACAGCCCAGGTCGGCGCCGGCCCCGGTCTGCGCCGGCAGGCGGCTGAGCAACAGGGCGGTGCCCGGATCGATCCGGTCCCAGCTGAAGACCCCGGGCTGGGTCCAGAGGCCAAGCTCGGGCGACAGCCGCGGGGCGCCCTCGGCCAGGGCGCCGTCGAGATCGAGGCCTTCGGTGCGGACCACGTCGCAGATGCGGTGATGGCGCCGGGCGTCCTCGGCGACCTCAAGCCCGAAGGCCTTGAGCTCCTTGGCCAGGCGCGAGCCGCCCTTGGCCTTGGGGGCCAGGACCGTCATCGTCCCGCCGACCTTCAGGGCGCGCAGGCCCTGGGCCAGCACATAGCGCCGCTCCACCGTGCCCGGCGGCGCCAGAATGGTCAGATGATCCAGCGACTGGTCGGGGCGCGCATCCAGCGCCTCGGCCCCGGGGATCAGGGGCGAGAACTGCACGGCGCCTGGGGCCGGCTCGACCAGCTCCCGCGGCGGCAGGCCATAGAGACCCTGGGCGTCCATGGCTCAGGCCCGTTCCTTGGAGCGCTCGAAGCGCACCTTGGGATAGCGCTCGGCCACATAGCCGATCTCCCAGGTGGACTTGGCGAGGAACACCGGCTGGGCGTCGATGTCGCTGGCCATGGCCCCGCGATGCTTGCCGGCGAAGTCCTCCACATCGACCTTCTCGCCGCCGAGCCAGCGGGCCTCGGCATAGGGGGCCGGCTCGAAGGCCACCTCCAGCTGGTACTCGTTGGCCAGGCGGTCGGCCATGACCTCGAACTGCAGCTGGCCGACGGCGCCGACGATGAAGTCGGCCCCGATATTGGGGCGGAACAGCTGGGTGACGCCCTCTTCGGCCAGGCCTTCCAGGGCCTTCTTCAGGTGCTTGGCCTTGAGCGGATCCTTGACCCGGACCCGCTGCAGAATTTCCGGGGCGAAGTTGGGCAGGCCGGCGAACCGCAGGGTCCCGGTCTCCGACAGGCTGTCGCCCACCCGCAGGACCCCGTGGTTGGGAATGCCGATGACGTCGCCGGCGAAGGCCTCCTCGGCCAGCTCCCGGTCCGAGGCGAAGAACATGATCGGCGAATTGACCGACAGCTGCCGGCCGGTGTTCTGCACCTTCAGCTTCATGCCGCGGGTGAATCGGCCGGACGTCAGGCGCAGGAAGGCCACCCGGTCGCGGTGGTTGGGGTCCATATTCGCCTGGATCTTGAACACGAAGCCCGACACCTCCCGATCGCCCGGGGCCACATGGATCGCCTCCCCGTTCCGCAGGGCAGGCACTGTGTCCGGCGGCGGGGCGTAGGCGCCCAGGCCTTCCAGAAGCTCGGCGACCCCGAACTTGCGCAGGGCCGAACCGAAGAAGACCGGCGTCATATGTCCTTCCAGGAAGGACTGCGGGTCGAAGGGCTTGGAAGCCTCCTGCACCAGCATGGCGCCCTCCTCCACCTCGGCCTGCTCCTCGGGGTCGAGATAGGAGACCACGGCGTTGGACTTAAACGCGATGGGGTCGGGATGGCCGTCGTCGTCAGCGGTCTTCTTGGCGAAGGGCAGGAAGCGGTTGCGGCGCAGATCGACCATGCCCTTGAACCGGCCGCCAGAACCCGCCGGCCAGTAGAGCGGCGCGGGATCGAGGGCGAGCTTGGTCGAAATCTCGTCCAGCAGCTCGAAGGGGTCCTGTGCCTCCCGGTCCATCTTGTTGATGAAGGTGACGATGGGGATATCGCGCAGCCGGCAGACCTCGAACAGCTTCAGGGTCTGGGGCTCGATCCCCTTGGCGGCGTCCAGCACCATGACTGCGGCGTCGGCGGCCGTCAGGGTGCGGTAGGTGTCTTCGGAGAAGTCCTCGTGGCCCGGCGTGTCGAGCAGGTTGAACATCAACCCCTCGTGGTCGAAGGTCATGACGCTGGCCGAGACCGAGATGCCCCGCTCGCGTTCGATCTTCATCCAGTCCGACCGGGTGCGGCGGTTCTCGCCCCGGGCGCGGACCTGGCCAGCCGCCCGGATCGCCCCGCCGGCCAGCAGCAGGTTTTCCGTCAACGTCGTCTTGCCGGCGTCGGGGTGGGAAATGATCGCGAAGGTGCGGCGGCGCGCGGCCTGGGCGGCGGGAGATTGAGTCATGGGCCCGCGTTAGCGCGCGCGGCCCTCAGACGCAAACGGCGCGCGCTTCAGATCGGCTTCAGGCCGCCAGCCGACGCCACACCTGGCGGTCGCAGGCCAACATGTCCAGGTCGCCCTCGTCCTGGCGGACCTTCAAATCCTCCAGGGCCGCCTGGCCCAGCTCGGCGAAGCGGATGGTCACCTCCTGCGGATCGGCGTGGAAGCCCGGGACCACGAACAGGGCGCCGGTGATGGTCGGCGCCTTGGCCTGGATCAGGGACGCCAGCCGCCGGGCGCGGTTGGGGCGCTCGATGTGCAGCAACGGCGTCTCGGCATAGAGTTCCTGGCCCATGCGCATGATCGACGGGAAGGACAGCGCCCGAAACCGGTCGGCCGTCAGGCGCGGCGTCAGCTTCATCTCGGCGAGATCGAGGACCACGTCGTTCATGAGGAAAAGCATCGCCACGCACCTGTACTGTTCGGGGAAGGACGATCCTGCGCCCGCGCGGCTTTCGGTTCGGTGGACGAAACCGGTTAACAGATCCTACGGCTCAGCCTTCCTCCACCGGCTCGGTGAGGAAGTGGCGGCCCTGCTTGTCCTCGACCTCGACGACCCAGATGTCCGGGTCGATGCGGGCGGCCCGGGCGATATAGGCGTCGACCTCGGGCTCCTCGGTGGCCATGGTCGGGCGCATCCAGATCTGCTCGCCATCGCCGCGGGTGGCCTCGGCATAGAGCCGCACGGTCTTGTCCGACAGGTTCACGGCCTTCACCAGGACCGCGCCGGCCCGGGCGTCGCCCTTGCGGGCCACGACGCCAAAACCGCCGGACAGCTCAGCGCGGCGGATCAGGGCGGCGGCCCAGACATCTGTCGACAGGATCATGTCTTGTCCCTCCGGCCCTGCTTAGGGCATGGGCCGCCGCGCCTCGCAAGCGCGAGAGCCGCGGCGACAGGAAAGTTCGGGCCGCTAACCGAACGACAACCGCTCGGCCCCCAGAGTGGGTGAAAGGCCGCAGAGCCGCACAAGAAACGAGATGGACGCATGACGATCAAGCGCGACACCGCGCAGCGTCGGGCGTCTCGATGGATGGGGTCGATGGCCGCGGCGGGGATGCTCGCCGCGCCGATGGCGGCGGTCGCCGGACCGCTGGATCTCTATATCGAGCGCACCGCCATGGCCGCCGCTGATCTGCGGTGCGGCTTCTTTGACGCGGGCCTGCGCGCCGCCCTGGAGGCCGGCCGGGTCCAGACCCGCAACGCCGCCATGCGCGGCGGCGCCACGCCGGCCCAGCTGTCGCAGGCCGACGCCCATGCGCGGGCCTCGGCCGCCACGGTCATCTGCGATTCCGAGGCCGTGACCGAGCCTGCGGCCCATGTGCGCAGCGCCTTCCAGGGCTTCGCAAGGTTGCGGCAGATCACCTATCCCGGCGAGACCGCCGACTGGCTGGCCGACCGGACCTCCAGCGCCGAGGTCCACCGCTGGCGCCTGGCCCAGCAGAGCGACTTCGCCGGCGGCGAGATGGTGTTCGGCCTGGCCGGACGGGACGGGCAGCCGGTGCTGCTGGCCCTGGCCAGCTTCGCCGATGGGCGCACGCCCTACGCCGCCCGCCTGGTCCTGCGAGACGACAGCCGCGCGACGCGGCCCTATCTGGACCTGCGGGGCGATCAGGATCTCGCCCGGCGCCTGCCGCCGGTGGGCGCCCGGCGCACCTATTCGGCCGAGGCCCGCAGCAAGGCCGGCCTCGACCTGCGCCCCGAAGACATGGCCGCAGGCTGGGCCTTCCGCTTCCCCGCCGAAGCCGCCGTCAGGCTGGCCGCCCTGGACCCCCGGGAGGCTGTGGCGGTGGAGTTTCTGTTTTCGCAAGGGCCGGCCGTCCGCCGGGCCTATGTGGAGGTCGGCGACTTCGCCGCCGGCCGCGCCTTCCTGCAGGTGGCCGCCCGCTAAAGCGCTGAGGCCTCGGTCGGCTCGACCTCCTGGAGGGGCGCGGATTCGGCCCCTTCAGTCGGTGGGATCAGCACCGGCATCCGCACGGTGACCGTCGTCCCCTCGCCCACGGCGCTTTCGATGAACATCTCGCCCCCGTGCAGCTCGGCGAAGCTGCGCACCAGGGACAGGCCAAGACCCGTGCCTGCGGCGCGGCGTTCCGCATCGCCGGCCTGCTCATAGGGCCGACCGACCCGGGCCAGGTCCTCGGCGCTCATGCCAATGCCGGTATCGGCCACCACCAGCTCCATCATGCCGCCGGCCGCCTGCAGCCCCACCGTGACCGCGCCGGTGCGCGGCGTGAATTTCAGGGCGTTGGAAATCAGGTTCAGGACGATCTGCTTCAACGCCCGTCGATCGGCGTCGATCTCAAGCGCCGCCTTGGGCAGGACCCCGCGAAGCTGCACTCCGGCGCGGTCGGCCTGGCCGCGCATCAGGCGCAGGACGGCGTTGATCGCCTCGCGGCCGTCGAACTCCTCGCGGCTCAGCTCGAAACGCTCGGCCTCGATCTTGGACATGTCGAGGACGTCGTTGATCAGGTCCAGCAGATGGCGGCCGGACTCGTGGATCAGCTCGGCATATTCGCCGTAGCGGTCCGGCAGGGGCCCGAACAGCCGCGACCGCATGATGTCGGAAAAGCCCATGATGGCGTTCAGCGGCGTACGCAGCTCATGGCTCATATTGGCCAGGAACCGGGACTTGCCGGTGTTCTGGGCCTCGGCCTCGGCCCGGGCGGTCTCCAGCTCGGCCTCATGGTCGCGCCGGGCGCGGGCGTCAGACAGCACCACCATCACCCGCATGGCGCCGGCGCGCTTCAGGCGCGCCTCCAGCCAGCCCTGAGGATCGGCCGACGGGGCGAAGGCCAGTTCGGCGCGGCCCTCCCGGCGGGCGCGCTGCAGGGCCAGGGCGAGGTCTTGCCGACGATCGGCGGTGGCCAGCCCGGAGAAAACCTGGCCCGCCAGGTCCTGGCCGGCCAGTCCGGGACCGAAGGCGCCCAGGATCGCGCCTTCAGGCCCGACCTCGACCAGCTGGGTCGGCTGGTCGTCCAGCAGTCGGCGCAGGTGGCGGAGTTCGGCCCGGCGGCGTCGGTCACGGCGCTCGACCCGGCGCAGCAGGCTGAGCAGGGCCAGGGCCAGGCCGCCGGCGACGGTGACGATGGCCACCGTGGCCAGCAGTCCCTCCGCGCTGACGGGCTGGGGCGCCGGCTCGCCCAGCAGGCTGACGAGCAGCCCGAAGCCCAGCAGGGCCAGGGCTCCGGCGCCGGCCGGCGCGATCAGCGGAATGCGACCGGCCATGGCCGCCGCGGCCAGGGGCGCCAGCACCCAGGCGCCCAGCGGCCCCAGGGCGCCCCCCGTCAGAAAGACCGCAGCCCCCGGGCCCAAGGTCCAGAGGATCAGACGCAGCCGATCGGCGGACGGCCTGCCGACGGCGCCCAGCAGAACATCGATGAGGGCTGGCGCAGCGCCAAGGACCAGGGCGATCATGCCAGCCCTGGGGCCGCCGCCGCCCACCAGGAAGACCAGGCCTGCGGCGGTCACCGCCAGCCAGGCTGCGCTCCACCAGAAGCTCACGCCGGCCAGATCCGCATGCGGCGCAGGCGACCGCGCGTCCGGCAGGTCGTCCGGGCGTGTATCAGCAGGGGCGTCGCGGATGGACAGGCTTGGTCTCACGTCGTGGAATCGTTGAGTACGAACGTCGGACTCTAGCTTCGGCTCCCCCGTCTAGCGAGCCTGCTCGCGCCGCGGGCGACAGCTATGGGGTCGCAGGCCGCCCAAGCTGGGCCAGACATGGTTAACCGGCCCCCAAGGTTAAGCAATCGCAAGGTTAAGCAGGCTAGAGCGCGACCCCGCGTCGCAGCCAGAAACGAATTCGTAAGCCCGGCGGCCCAGTCTGGCGGTTTCCCGTAAGAGAGCCGACCGCCATGGCCGATGCGGCCTCCAGGCGCCGAGAGGCGCTCCCCTTGAACCCCGACAGCGACGCCCGCCGGCGTGAGCGGGCCGCTGAGCTGCGCCAGGCGCGGCGGGCGGCGCATCTGCGGCTGGAGTCCCGGGCCGAGGAGCATCGCCGGTCCTTCCTGCGGATGGTCAGCCATGAGCTGCGCACGCCGCTGAACTCGATCCTGGGCTTTTCGGAACTGATCAGCGCCGAGATCTACGGGCCCTTAGGCGCGCCGGAATACAAGGACTACGCTAAGCTGATCCGCGACAGCGGCCAGAAGCTGCTGGCCCTCTCCAATCAGGTCCTGGAGATCGCGCGGCTGGAAAGCGGCGCGGCCGACCTGGTCGCCCGCCGCGAACCCCTCGACCATGTCCTGGACGACGTGCTGGATGGCCTGGCCGAAGAGATCCGCGCCCGCAAGGCCGAGGTGCTGGTCGAGGACCAGGGCGCCCTGCCCGACGTGATCTGCGACCCCAAGGGCCTGCGTACGGCCCTGACGGCCTTGCTGTCCAACGCCGTCGTGCATGGCGCCGACGGCGGTGGGATCCGCATCCGGGTCCAGTCGCGGGACGCCGAGGTGCTGATCAACATTATCGACCAGGGGCCGGGCGTCGATCCCCGGGACATTCCGCGCCTGCTGCGCCCCTTCGAGCAGGGGGAGAACGCGCTGATCCGGCGGGGCGAAGGGGCTGGCCTTGGCCTGCCGCTGGCCTTCATGCTGTGCCGCGGCATGGGCGGGGGGCTGACTCTGACGCCACGGGTCGAAGGGGGCCTCTGCGCCGGGGTTCGCGTGCCGGCGCCCCAGGGCTGAACGAAGACCCAAGCCCTGGCCGCCGTTGCGCCGATAGGTCGGGGGGCTTAAGTGCAGGCCCATGTCCGGCATCCAAAAGACCCTCGACGATCTGGCCGAAGAGTTCGACCTCCTGGGCGACTGGGAAGAGCGCTATCGCTATGTGATCGAGCTGGGCGGCGACCTGGCGCCCTTGAGCGAGGCCGAGCGATCGGAGGCCAACAAGGTTCGCGGCTGCGCCAGCCAGGTCTGGCTGGTCACCGAACCTCAGGGCGACGGGACGGTTCGCTTTCGCGGGGACTCCGACGCCCATATCGTTCGGGGCCTGATCGCCATCCTGCTGCGGCTGTTCTCCGACCGGCGCCCGGCCGAAATCATCGGCTTCGACATCAAGGCCGCCTTCCAGCGGCTGGGCCTGGCCGGCGCCCTGTCGACCCAGCGCTCCAACGGCCTGGCGGCGATGGCCCAGCGGATCGGGCGCGACGCCGAAGCCCTGAACGCCGCCAACAGCTAGGCTTTGGGCGGCTAGGGTTCAGGCTGCGCGGATGCCGGAGAAGCCCGGCTCGCTCTGGACGCCGACGACGGTGTCATAGCCGAGGATCATGTCCACATCCCGCCCGTTGGAGGCCAGGGGCAGTCTCAGCCAGAGAATGGAAAGGTGACTGGCGCCACGCCAGGACAGGGAGTGGACGCCCACGCCGGCCCGCCGCTCCTCGACCACCGCGGTCAGCTCCTTGTGCCAATAGTCCGCCGCCGCGGCGTTATAGACATCGGCCAGCCCCCGGCCGGTGATCTCCCGGCCATAGACGCTGTAAAGGCCCGTGCCCGCCAGCCGAACGCGGAAGTCCAGCGGCTCGCGCCGGATATCGATCAGGCTGACCGTCGGCAGCAGACGCTTGAGCGCCGCCGGATCGACATCACCGCGTCCGGGCAGACGCGCGCCCCGTCGAAGACCAGCCCAATAGCTGTACATCTCCTCGTGAGCACGAGCGGCCGCCGCCGAAGTCCCAATTTGCGCCGCCATGTTTGGATTCCTTAACAACCCCTTGGAATCACGA